>DATKCQ010000098.1:0-5952 GCA_035513135.1 Thermohalobaculum sp. | reverse complement strand
CACGCCCCCCGCCGGGGCCAGCGCGGCGATGCGCGCGGCGACGTGCACGGCGAGGCCCGAGACCTCGGCCCCGCGCAGCTCGCATTCGCCGGTGTGCAGCCCGACCCGGACCTCGACGCCGACCCGGGCGAGGTCGGCGACAATGTTCTGGGCGCAGCGCACCGCCCGCGCCGGGCCGTCGAAGATGGCGAGGAAGCCGTCGCCCATGGTGTTCATCTCGCGCCCGGCGAAGGCGGCGAGATTGCCGCGCACCGCCTCGTCATGCGCGGCGCGCAGTGCGCCCCAGGCAGTATCGCCGGCCTCGGCCAGGATCTCCGTCGAGCCGACGATGTCGGTGAACATGATGGTGCTCAGAACCCGGTCGCCCGTCACCGCGCGGTGCGTGCCGGTCAGGAAGTCCTCGATGGCGCGAAGGATCTCCTCGGACCCGTCGAGCCAGGGCAGGTGGTCGCCCGAATCGATCTCGACGAGCATGGCACCGGGGATGTGCTCGGCCAGGTAGCGGGCGAAGCCGATCGGGCAGCTCAGGTCGCCGACCGCGTGGACGATCAGCGTCGGCACCCGGATCGTCGGCAGGACGTCGCGGACGTCGATCTGCATGTTCGCCCGGGTCAGCGCCTCGGCGGCGGCCGGGCTTGTGCCCGAGCGCAAAAGCTTGCCCCACCAGGCGCGGAAGCGCGCATCGTGCATCATCGACGGCCCGCGTATGTCGAGGGCGAACTCGGTGCCCCACTCGGTGCCTATGCGCGACAGGAAGGTCTCCATCTCCTCGGCGCTCGGGCCGATGGGAAAGTCCGGCGCGCGCGTGCGCCGCGGATAGCTGCCGATCATCACCAGCGCGCGCGCCATCTGCGGGTAGGTCGCCGCGAACAGCGCGCACATCGGCCCGCCCTCGGAATAGCCCATGAGCGCCGCCCGCTCCGAGCCCGCCGCCCGCATGACCGCGCGCACGTCCTCCATGCGCTCCTCGAGCGTCGGCGTGTCCGTCACCCGGTCGGAGAGGCCGGTGCCGCGCTTGTCGAACAGCATCACCCGGGCGAACGCGCCCAGCCGGCGCAGCCAGCCGGCGAGCCGCGGCTCCTCCCACATCACGTCGATGTTGCTCACCCAGCCGGGCACCAGCACCAGGTCGACGTCGCCCTCGCCGAACACCTGGTAGGCGATGTTGATGGTGCCGCAGCGGGTGTAGCGGATCTCGGGCACGGTGAGCATCTGGCTTGCCTTTCGCGGTCGGCCGCGAGCATAGCACGGCGCGCCGCCGCCGATCAGCCGGTTCGCGCAAGCAGCGCCGCGATGCGCGCGTTGACCGCGTCGGGCGCCTCGATGCTGGCGAGGTGGCCGCAATGCGCGATCTCGGTGAGCGCCGCGCCGGGCAGCGCCGCGGCGAGCGCGCGGTGCAGCCGGGGCGGGCAGACCCGGTCCTCGGCCCCGACGATCACCTCGACCGGGCCGGCATGGCCGGCGATCAGCCCGATCATGTCGCGCCGCGCATCGAGCGCCCGCGCCTGCGCCCGCGCCACCTCGACGGGCGTCTCGCCCATCGTCCGCCGGGTCAGCGGCCCAAGCCGCTCGGCCGCCGCAACATCATGCCGGAAGAACTGGCGCACGAAGGTCTCGATATAGGATTCAAGCCCCTGCTCCAGCAATCCGGCGCGCCACGCTATCTCCTTCGCGCGCGCGCGCGAAGGATCGGTGTCCATCAGCACCGCCCCGGCGACCCGGCCGGGCGCGCGCGCCAGCACCTCCATCGCCACCATGCCGCCCATCGAGAGCCCGGCGAGCACGAACCGCTCGGGCGCGTCGGCCAGCAGCCGCTCGGCCATCGCCCCGAGATCGTCGTCGCGCGTGGTGTCGGCGATCACCGCGGGCCGCTCGCCCCCGAGCACCGCGAGCTGCGGCGCGTAGAGCCAGGGGCCGCACAGATGGCCGGGGATCCAGACGACGGGCAGGCTCATGCCTCGACCCGCCGCGCCCACAGATCGTAGTCGCCCGCCTCCTCGACCTCGACCGTGACGATGTCGCCGGGCATGAGGCCGTCCGCCGCCTCGAGGAACAGGTTCCCGTCGATCTCGGGCGCGTCGCCCTGCGTGCGGCAGACGGCGCCGTCGGCATCCACCGCATCGACGATCGCCGCAATGCGGCGCCCGACCTTCGCGGCCAGCTTCTCCGCCGAGATGCGCCGGGCGACCTGCATGAAGCGCTGCCAGCGTTCCTCCTTGACCGCCTCGGGCACATGGCCGGGCAGGGCGTTGGCCGCCGCCCCGGCGACGTCCTCGTATTTGAAGCAGCCGACCCGGTCGAGCCGCGCCTGCGCGAGCCACTCGAGCAGGTATTCGAAGTCGGCCTCGGTCTCGCCGGGGAAGCCGACGATGAAGGTCGAGCGGATGGTGAGGTCGGGGCAGATGGCGCGCCAGGCGCGGATGCGCTCGAGCACACGCACCTCGTTGGCCGGGCGGCGCATGGCGCGCAGCACCGACGGCGACGCGTGCTGGAACGGGATGTCGAGATAGGGCAGCACCAGCCCCTCGGCCATCAGCGGGATCAGCGCGTCCACATGCG
Organism: Thermohalobaculum sp.; assembly: GCA_035513135.1. Lineage (GTDB taxonomy): Bacteria > Pseudomonadota > Alphaproteobacteria > Rhodobacterales > Rhodobacteraceae > Thermohalobaculum. The sequence continues at coordinate 3,393 of DATKCQ010000098.1, read as the reverse complement.
GGTAGGGGTAGACGTAATGCAGCCGCACCCAGGCGCCGAGGCTGCCGAGGCCGCGGGCGAGCTCGGTGATGTGGGCGCGCCACTCGGCGCCGCGCCATGCGCTCGCCGCGTGGCGCAGGTCGCGCCCGTAGGCCGAGGTGTCCTGGCTGATCACCAGGAGCTCGCGCACCCCCGCCCCGACCAGCCGCTCGGCCTCGCGCAGCACCGCCCCCGCGGGGCGCGAGACCAGACGCCCGCGCATCTGCGGAATGATGCAAAAGCGGCAGGCGTGATTGCAGCCCTCGGAGATCTTCACATAGGCGTAGTGGCGCGGCGTCAGGCGCACGCCCTGCGCGGGGATCAGGTCGATCTTCGGGTCGGGCACGGGCGGCACCGCCGCGCGCACCGCGTCGAGCACCCGCTCGTACTGCTGGGGGCCGGTGACCGCCAGCACGCCCGGGTGCGCGCGCCGGATATAGGCCTCGTCGGCGCCGAGGCAGCCCGTGACGATCACCCGGCCGTTCGCGCCGAGCGCCTCGCCGATCGCCTCGAGGCTCTCGGCCTTGGCCGAGTCGAGGAATCCGCAGGTGTTGACGATCACCGCGTCCGCGCCGGCGTAGTCGGGCGAGAGGTCGTAGCCCTCGGCGCGCAGCCGGGTCAGGATGCGCTCGGAATCGACCAGCGCCTTGGGGCAGCCGAGCGAGACCATGCCGATGCGCGGCTGGCCGGGGCGGGCCGCCGCACGGGGCGCCTGCGCCGGTGTGGCGCGATCGGGCCTGAGATCGGGCGGGTTCAGCGTCATGGGCGGGCGCATAGCCCAAACCGCCCGGCGACGCCAGCCCGCAACCGGGGGGCGCGGGGGAACCCCCGGCCAGCGACCCGGCCGGGGCCATGGCTCAGAGGTTGAGCTGATAGCTCGCCGCCACGTAGCGGAAGCCCTCGCCCATGGCCTCGAGATAGCCGACCGCCGGCGGCGGCATGTGGTAGCCGACGAACGGAATGCGGTCGGCGGCGATCATGCCCAGCACCTCGCGGCGCGCGGCGACGGCCTTCTCCTTGTCCATGTCGAATCGCACGTGCCAGTCGGGCCGCTGCAGCGACACGACATAGTGGTTGCAGACATCGCCGAGGATCAAGAGCCGGCGCCCCTGGCTCTCCAGGTGGTAGGAGGTGTGGCCCGGCGTGTGGCCGTGCGAGTTCACCGCCTCGATGCCGCTCACCACGGCGTCGCCGCCGCCGATGAAGCGTGCCTGCTCGGCCAGCGGCACCACGTTGCCCTGCACCAGCGCCACGCGGTCCTTCATCGCCTCGTCGGAGAGCAGCGACTCGTCGGTCCAGAAGTCGTACTCGGCCGAGGGGATCACGTAGCTGGCGTTGGGGAAGGCGGCGCTGCCCTCCTCCATCAGCCCGCCGATGTGGTCGGGGTGGAAATGCGTCAGCACGACGATGTCCACCTCGCCCGGCGCGATGCCCGCCTCGCCGATCAGCTCGACCAGCCGCCCGGCGTCGGGCCGGCGCGCGGCGCCGTTGCCGCTGTCGAACAGGATCACCTCCGAGCCGGTGTTGACCAGCGTGACGGTGAAGGCGATCTCCATGCGGTCCGGCGGCAGGAAGTTCTGCTGCGCCAGCGCGGCGACCTCCTCGGGCGCGGCGTTCTCGCCGAAGATCGGGTGCGGGCCGTCGAGCTGGATCGCCCCGTCGAGGATCGTCGTCACCTCGAAATCCCCCACCGCGAAGCGGTAGAGGGTGGGCCGCCGCAGCCCCTGCTTCGGCGCGGCCGCCGCGGCCTGGCGCGGCAGACCCATGCCCAGCGCCGCCCCCGTTGCCGCGGCGCCGGTGATCGCCGCGCCGGCCAGCAGCGCCCGGCGGTCGAGCGTGAATCGATCGGTCATGGCTGTTCCTCCCGCATTTCGTTGCATCGGCATCGGCATCGGCATCGGCATCGGCATCGGGGAGGAAGATGGCCCGAGCGGCGGGTTTGGAAAGGTTTGCCGGGGATGCGCCGCGGCGCGTCAGGCGCCGGAGCCCTGCGCGGGCTGCCGGAACACCCGGCTGATGCCGTGGCGGGTCTTGTCCCAGTAATAGGGCGCCCAGACCATCTCGATCACCGCCTTCCAGGCGGCGAGCGCGCCCAGCGTCCAGTAGAGCGGCAGCGTCGGCACCCAGATCAGCAGCCCCGGGCTGCCCCGCCGCACCATGGCCAGCGCGGCGCAGCCGAGCATCACCGCCTGCCCGCCGGCCAGCGAGAGGGCGAGCGGCCAGATCGCCCAGCCCGGCAGCGCGCCGCCCCACAGCGGCTGGCCGGTCGCCAGCCCGCCGATCAGCGCGATCCAGAACAGCGGCATGGCGAGATAGGTCGCCGCGCCGCCGAGGAACAGCACGTTGAAGGCGAGGAAACCCGCGACCCCCAGCTCGCGCAACAACTTGCCCGGGGCCCGCATGTGGCTGAGCCAGGTGAGCAGGTAGCCCTTCAGCCAGCGCGAGCGCTGGCGGATCCAGGGCGCGACGCGGCAGTTCGCCTCCTCGCGCGTCACCGAATCGAGCACCGTGCAGCGCAGCCCGCGGCGCGCCAGCCGCATGCCCAGATCGGCGTCCTCGGTGACGTTGTGCGCGTCCCAGCCGCCCAGCCGCTCGAGCGCCGCGCGGCGGAAGTAGACCGAGGTGCCGCCGAGCGGGATCGGCAGGCCGAGCCGCTGGAAGCCGCGCAGCAGCACGTCGAACCAGATCGCGTATTCGAGCTGGAAGCACCGGGTGATCCAGTTCTCGGTGGCGTTGTAATAGGCGAGCTGGCACTGCACGCAGGCGACCTCGGGCGGCGCCGCGCCGAGCGCCTCGGCGACGCGGCGGAGCTGATCCGCGTCGGGCCGGTCCTCGGCGTCGAGGATGCCCACGATGTCGCCCTCGGCGAAGTCGAGCGCGAAGTTCATGGCGCGGGGCTTGGTGCGCGGCGCACCCTCGGGCACGATGACCGGCGTGATCCAGCCCGGCAGCGCCAGCGCCGCCACGGCGGCGCGGGTCTCGGTGTCGCCGTCCTCGAGCAGCAGCTTCACGTCGAGCAGCTCGCGCGGGTAGTCGAGCGCATCGATCGCGCGCACGATCTCGCCGACCATCGACGCCTCGCGGTAGAGCGGCACCATCAGGGTCATCACCGGCAGCGGCCGCCGCGTTGCCAGATCCACCGCGCCTGCCGCCGTGCCTGCTGCCATCGCGGGGGCCGTCCCCGGCGCGGGCGGGCGGCGCAGGCCGGCGACGAGCGCCAGCAGCCGCAGCAGCGTGGTCGCCGCGTTGAGCACCAGCAGCACGCCGAGCGCCAGCACCAGCCCCGCCGTGCCGCCGGCGACGAGCAGCCAGACCGCGAGGCCGACCGCCAGCGCCGCGCCGAGCCGCGCGCGGCCGAGCCCGCGCACGCTCTCG
>DATKCQ010000097.1:0-9223 GCA_035513135.1 Thermohalobaculum sp. | reverse complement strand
GATGCCGACATAGTCGAAGCCGATCTCCGCCACCCGGTCCGCCGTCTCGCCGGTCACCTGCGTGCCGTTGGTCGAGAGCGCCAGGAAAAGCCCGAGCTCGCGGGCGCGCGCGGCGAGGTCGAAGAAGTCGCGTCGTGCCAGCGGCTCGCCGCCCGAGAGGATCAGGGCGGGGATGGAGAAACCGCCCAGGTCCTCAAGCACGCCCATGGCCTGCTCGCGGGTCAGCTCGCCAGGGAACTTGACATCGGCCGAGGAGGTGTAGCAGTGGCGGCAGCGCAGGTTGCAGCGCCGGGTCAGGTTCCAGATGACCACCGGCTTCACCGGCCCCTTGCGCGGGCGCACGGGTGTCGGCGCCACGAGCTGGCGCATGTACTGTGAGAGGCGGAACATCAGCGGCGTCCCAGGGGGTTATGTCGGGGCGTGAGCCTAAGCCCGGTCTTCTTCAGGATCCGGGTGGAATAGAGGATGTCGGAACGCTGGCAGCACGGGCCGAGCAGCTCGGAGATCCGGGCACGCTTGGCCTCCACCTCGCCGCGGTCGCGGCCGTGCACCATGGCGAACAGGTTGTAAGGCCACATCGGCAGCGCCCGCGGGCGCAGATAGCAGTGCGAGACGAAGTCGAGCGCGCCGACCTCCGCGCCCAGCTCCTCGGCCATCTCGTCGGCCACGTCCCACACGGTCATGCCGTTGGCGGTCAGGCCGAAGGCGTAGTGGTTCGGCGCCGCGGCGATGCGGCGGATGACGCCGCGCGCCTGCATCGCGGCCAGGCGCTCGATCACCTCGGCCTCGGTCAGGCCGAGGCCGGCGGCGACCTCGGCGTAGGGCGCGGGCGCCAGCGGCAGCCCTCCTTGAGTCGCCTCGATGATGCCGCGGTCGGTCGTGTCGATGTTCATGCCGCCACCCTGAAGCCGATGAAGAACTCCCGCTCCTTTGGGAAGCGGAAGACGCTGAGCCCGGTTTCGTGCTCGATGGCGCGGGCGGCGTCCTCGATCCCCTCGCGCGTCTCGGTCGCCAGCACGAACCACATGTTGAGCCGGTGCGTGCGCGCATAGTTGTGCGCCACCTCGGCACGCGCATTGACCTGGGTCATGACCTCGTCGAAACGCGCCTCGGGCACCGCCATGGCGCAGAGGCAGAAGGCGCCGCCCAGCGCCTCGGCGTCGAAGAACGGGCCGAAGCGGGTCAGCGCCCGCGTGTCGAGCAGGCGGCCGAGCCGCCTGATAAGCTCGCCCTCGGTCAGCCCGAGCCAGTCGGCGACCTCCGCGTAGGGCCGTGGCGTCAGGGGAAAGCCCTCCTGCAGCGCGTTGACGATGCGCCGGTCGGTGACGTCGAGCGGGGGTGTCGGGCGGCTCATGCGGCCTCCTCCTTTCCTGGCAGGACCAGGGCGCCGCGCTGCCGGAAGCAGCGGGTGGAGAAGAGCACGCGGCGCTCGAGCGCGCCGAGGCCGGTGGCCTTGGCGGCACGCTCGAGGGTCGCGTTCGCCTCGTCGCGGCTGCGCGCGTGGATCATGCAGTAGAGGTTGTAGGGCCAGCGCGGGTCGGGGCGGCGGCGGTAGCAGAGCGTCACGCCGGGCTGCGCGGCGAGCGCCTCGCCGGCAGCGTCGGCCTCGGCCTCGGGCACCTGCCAGACCACCATGGCGTTGGCGCGCCAGCCGAGGCGGCGGTGGCGCACGATGACGCCGAGGCGCGAGATGATGCCGGCCTCGGCCAGCGCGGCGATGCGGGCGATGACCTCCGCCTCGGGCCGGTCGAGGCCGCGGGCCAGCGCGGCGTAGGGCTCGGCCACCAAGGCGAGGCCGCGCGACAGCGCGGCGAGGATCGCGCGGTCGCCGGGGCGGAGCGCCGAGAGGTCGGCCTCGGCCGGTGCCGGGGGCAGGTGCGCGGCGCCGGCGAGGCGGAAGCCGAGGTCGATGTTGAAGGGGCGCACCAGCGGCAGGTCGAGCACCTCGAGGCCGGTCGCCGCGGCGATGCGGGCGAGGCCGTCCGTCACGTGCGCGCGGTCCGGGCCGGTCATCACGAACCACAGGTTCCAGCCGTCCTCGCGCAGATAGGAGTGGTTGACGCCCGGCTCGGCGCCGATGCTGCGGGCGACCTCCTCGACGCGGCCCTCGGGCGCGGCGACGGCGGCGAGCGTGCTGGCGCCCACGGTGTTCGGGCGGACCGTGGCGCCGACGCGGCTGATGGCGCCGCTCTCGGCGAGGCGGACGAGGCGGGCGAGCACGGTGCACTCGGAGAGCCAGAGCGCCCCGCCGATCGCGGCGAAGGGGCGCGGGACCAGGGGCAAGCCGCGCTGCCAGCCGTCGAGCAGGCGCAGGTCGAGCGGGTCGAGCGTCATGCTCAGAGCCCCGTCCGGTGGGCGCGGGCGGTGAAGAAGATGCCGGAGGGGCTTTCGGCCGCGATCTCGGCCTTCTTCTCGAAGCTGCGCGTGTCGTAGACCTCGATGCGGCCCGCGTCGCGCACCGAGACCCAGACCTCGTGGCCGCGCGGGGTGAACTCCATGTGCAGGACGCCGGGTCCGGGGGTGAGGGTGTGCACCACCTCGCCCGAGGGCACGTCGATCACCTGGATGGTGTCGTTCAGCGGGTGGGCGAAGTTCACCCAGACATGGCGCCCGTCGGGCCGGGCGACGGCGAAGACCGGCTGGCCGTGCGTGGCGGTGCGGCCGACCTCCTGAAGCGTGCGCGAATCGACCCAGAGCACCTCGTGGCGCCCGACGGCGGGCAGCGCGAAGCGCGTCCCCGCCTCGGCCCAGCCCTCGAGATGGGGCATCTTGTAGACCGGCAGCGGTGCCTCGCCCCGGCCGTAGCCGGCGAGGATGCGCCGCGGCCCGGGCGGAGTTTCCCACAGGTCGAGCGCGGTCAGGCCGTCCTCGCCGAACAGCCCGGCGATGTAGCGCCGGCCATCGCCGGTGATCAGCGCGTCGTAGGGGTTGGCGCCGATGCCCGCGATGCGGGTGATCTCGGGGGAATTGCCCCGGGAGAAATCGGCGATCCAGGTCTCGCCCGCGTCCCACAGCGAGAAGACGAAGCGCCGGCCGGGCGCGTCCACCAGGCCGACGGTCTTGGAGAGGCCGCCCTCCCAGCGGGCGGGGATGTCGGCGACCGGCGCCAGCGTCCCGGCGTCGAAGACGCGCACGCCGCCCGGCTCGTAGTTCGAGACGGCGACGAGGCTTCCGTCGTCCGAGATGGCGCCGCCAATGGCGTTGCCGGCCTGCACGACGCGGGCGGCGATCTCCCGGCGCAGGATGTCCACCTTGGTGAGCCCGCCGTCGCGGCCGAAGACGTAGGCGAAGCGCTGGTCGGGCGAGAACACCACCGAGGCGTGGGAGAGGTCGCCCAGCCCCTCGACCCGGCCCAGGGCGGCGCGCTCGGACTGGTCGACGACCAGCAGCGAGCCGGAGCCGCGCTCGACCACCACGCCGAGGTCGCCGGTGCCGCGCAGCTCGGCCGCCCCGGCGGCGCCGGCCATGAGCGCGAGGCCGGCGGCCACGAGCGCCGGCATCACTCGGCGCGGGTCAGGTACTCGGCGATCCATCGGGCTTCTCCTTCGCTCAGCAGACCGCGCCAGGGCGGCATCGGCGTGCCGGGGACGCCGTCGAGGATGATCTCGGCCAGGGCCTCCGCGTCGGCGCCCGCGAGACGGCCGCGCCCGATCGCCGGGCCGAGGCCGCCCCTGAGCGTCAGGCCGTGGCAGGAGCCGCAGTCGTGGCGCACCAGCCGCTCGAGCTCCGCTTGCCGCCCGGGCGGCAACTCCCCGGCCCGCGCCGGCACGGCGGCAAGCAGCACGCATGCGAGCGCGATCGCGACAGGCCTGCTCATCAATCCATCCCTCGAGGGGCGCCAAAGTCGGTTGCCAATCAGGTGGCGCGGAGGGCGGGCGGGCCGCCCTCCGCCGGGCCGGCGTCAGTAAACGTCGGCGCGGGTGTTGTAGACGTTGAACTTGCCGGTCGGCGTGATCAGGCGCTCGTCCTTGATCACGTGCTTCAGCTCCAGCGTGCTGTCGTCGACGATGACGATGGCCGACTGCTTGTCCGCGGCGTTCCAGACCGAGAACCAGATCTCGGTGCCGGCCTTGTTGAACTCGCCCTGGACCACGCGCGGCTGGCCCTCGGCGATGCCGGCCCATTCGGCGATCGGCAGCACCGTGTATTCGGGCTCCTCCTCGGCCATGTCGGCGACGTTGAACACGGCGATCGAGGCCGAGACCTCGGCGTCCGGGTTCAGCGGCGTGTCGACGTAGAGGTGCCCGGACTCCGGGTGCGTCTTGACGAAGAGCGAGCCGCCGCCGAGGCCGTAGAACGTCTGCACCACGGTCCAGGCGTGCTCCGGGTGCCCCTCGGGGTCGGTGCCGATCAGCGAGACGGTGTCGTCGCCCAAATGCGATGTGGCCCAGACCGGCCCGTAGACCGGATGCTCGAGGTTGGCGCCGCGGCCGGGATGCGGCGTCACCCCGCCCGACTCGATGACGTCGACCAGCCTGCCCTCCTTGGTGTCGACGATGGCCAGCTTGTGGCGGGCGTTCGCGGCCACCAGGAAATAGCGCTTGGAGGAGTCGAAGCCGCCGTCGTGCAGGAAGCGCTCGGCCTCGATCTCGGTCACCTTGAGGTTCTTGATGTCCGAGTAGTCGACGAGCTGGATCTTGCCGGTCTCCTTCACGTTGACGATGAACTCCGGCCGGTAGTGCGAGGCGACGATGGCGGCGACGCGCGGCTCGGGGTGGTAGGTCTGCTCGTCGTAGATCATGCCCCGGGTCGAGACGACCTTGAGCGGCTCGAGGGTGGCGCCGTCCATGATCACGTATTGCGGCGGCCAGTAGGCCCCGGCGATGGCGTAGCGGTCCTCCCAGCCCGCCATCTTCGAGGTCTCGACCGAGCGCGCCTCCAGCCCGATCTTGATCTCGGCGACGTTTCCGGGCTCCTCCATCCACAGGTCGATCATGTTGACCCGCGCGTCGCGGCCGATGACGATGAGATAGCGGCCCGAGGCCGAGATGCGGCTGATGTGCACCGCGTAGCCGGTGTCGATGATCGAGACGATTTCGTAGGTGGCGCCGTCGATCAGGGCGATCTGCCCGGCATCGCGCAGCGTCACCGAGAACAGGTTGTCGATGTCGAGGTCGTTCATCTTCTCCGTCGGCCGCTCCTCGGGCGGCACGACCAGCTTCCAGCTCGCGCGCAGCTCGGGCATGCCGTGCTCCGGCGGCTCGACCGGATCGAGCAGCAGGTAGCGGGCCATCATGTCGATTTCGTCCTCGGTCATCTCCCCCGAGGTGCCCCAGTTCGGCATGCCGCCCGGCGAGCCGTAGGTGATGAAGTCGCGCAGGTACTCGAACCCGTTCTCGCGGGTGGTCTCGGGCGTCAGCGCCTTGCCGGTGGCGCCCTTCCTGAGCGTGCCGTGGCAGCCGGCGCAGCGCTCGAAATAGATCTGGTTGGCCCGGTTGAACTCCTCCCCGGTCATCACCGGGTCGCCTTCCTTGCGCCCGGGAACCTCGACGCCGATCTGGCCGAGCGTGTTCATGCTGGGCTGGTACTGCCCGCCGGGGGTGGTCGCGTGCCCCTCGCGCGGCTCCTCGTTCTGTGCCGGCGCGAGGCCCGCGCCGAGCGCCGTGGCGAGCGCGACCGTGGCGGGCAGGGCGAGCCGCCGGAGTGTTGCTGTGGTTGTCATGCCGTTCGTCTCCAATGCGGTGGTCAGGCGGGCGCAGTCTGGCCGCTGGCGCCGGGCGCGGCCTTGACCTCGATCAAGGCGGCCGGCGCGCGGGCCGTGGAGGCTGCGGCGAAACGCCCGCGGAGCGCGCCATGCCCCTTGCCTTCCCGCTGCGGAGCGCGGCGGCCCTGATCGCGATCGCGCTGGCCCTGCCGGCGGCACCGGCGGCCGCCCAGCCGGCCGGCGCCCTGACGCCCGCCGCCGTCGAGCCGGCCGTGCCTGACGCGGGCCTGGCCGCGGAGCTTTTCGCGGCCGAGGCGAGCGGGCTGAGCCTTCTGCGCGAGGACGCGCCGCCACCCGCCTGGGCGGTGCGCGGGCCCGGCGGGCCAGTCGGCTACATCGCCTCGAGCTGGGAGATCACGCGCTCCGTCGGCTACTCGGGCAAGCCGATCGACATCCTGGTGGCGGTCTCGCCGGAGGGGCGCATAGCCGGCGCGCGGCTCATGCGCCACAACGAGCCGGTGCTGACGCTCGGCATCTCGGACCAGGACATCGCGGCCTATGTCGCGGCCTTCGAGGGGCTCGACCTCGCGAAGCCGCGCCTCGCCGCCTTCGAGGCGCGCGACGACGTGCCCGACATCATCAGCCGCGCCACGGTGACCACCGGGGTGATCCGCGACGCGCTGATCCGGACGGCGCGCGCGGTGGCGCTCGGGCGCGGCCTGATCGGCGGCGGCGGCGCGCGCGTCGACCGGGCCAGCCTCAGCGAGAAAAGCTGGCAGGCGCTGGTCGCCGACGGGGACCTCGCGCACACCCGCGTCAGCCTCGCCGAGGCGCGCGCGGCGCTCGCGGGCGCCAAGGTGCCGGTGCCCTCGGGCGACGCCCCCTTCATCGAGCTCTGGGCCGGCATACTGGACCCGCCGACGATCGGCGTGAACCTGATCGGCCGGCGCGCCTATGACCGGGTGATGGCCGGCATGGGGCCCGACGACGCGGCGCTCTTCGTGGCCTCGCGCGGGCTCCACTCGCACCGCGGCACCGCCTGGCGCCAGTCCGGCGTGTTCGACCGCATCGAGCTGATCCAGGACGAGAAGACCATCGCGCTCAGCGCCGACGACTACATGCGGATCGACGAGCTGGCGGCCGACGGGGCGCCGGAGCTCAAGGAAATCAGCGTCTTCCGCGTCCCCGGCGCCAGCGGCTTCGACCCGGTGCGGGGCTTCCGCCTCGCGGCCCGCGTCGAGCGCGAGACGGCCGACGGCGGCACGGTCTCGCTGCGGGTGCCGCTCGACCACACCCTGCCGCGCGCCCATGTGCTGCCCGCCCCGGACCGGCCCGAGGGCCGCCCGCTCTGGGAGCAGGCCTGGGAGGCCAAGCGCTGGACCGTCGCGGGCGTCGCGCTGATGCTCGCGGTGCTGGCCGGCATCCTGTTCCTGCAGGAGCCGTTGTCGCGGCGCCGCCGGCTCTGGAGTCGGATCCGCACCGGCTATCTCGCGGTCACGCTGGTCTGGCTCGGCTGGATCGCCGGGGGCCAGCTCTCGGTGGTGCAGGTGGTGGCGTTCCTGCAGTCGCTGCTCACCGGCTTTCGCTGGGAGACCTTCCTGATCGAGCCGGTCATTTTCCTCCTGTGGAGCTTCGTGGCGCTGGGGCTGCTGTTCTGGGGCCGTGGCGTGTTCTGCGGCTGGCTCTGTCCGTTCGGCGCGCTGCAGGAGCTGACCAACCGCGCGGCCCAGCACCTCGGCGTGCCGCAGCTCCGGGTGCCCTTCGCCGTGCACGAGCGGCTCTGGGCCATCAAGTACACGCTCTTCCTCGGCATCCTCGGGCTCTCCTTCTACTCCATGCAGGAGGCGTTGGTGCTGGCCGAGGTCGAGCCCTTCAAGACCGCGATCTCGATGCGCTTCATGCGCGCCTGGCCCTTCGTCGCCTTCGTCGTCGCGCTGCTGGCGGCGGGCCTGTTCATCGAGCGCTTCTACTGCCGCTACCTCTGCCCGCTCGGGGCCGCGCTGGCGATCCCGGCGAAGCTCAAGCTCTTCGACTGGTTGAGACGGCGCCCGCAATGCGGCCGCGAGTGCCGCATCTGCGAGACCAAGTGCATGGTGCAGGCGATCGATCCCATGGGCGCCATCAACCCGAACGAGTGCGTGCTCTGCCTGCACTGCCAGGCGGTGCTGCACGACCATGCGACCTGCCCGGTGCTGAAGCGCCGGGCCCGGCGCCCGGAGGCGGGGTGATGAGCCTGACGCGGCGGAGATTCCTGCTGATGGCCGCGGCCGCGGGGGCGCTCGGCCGGGTCGCGCCCGAGCGCTGGGAGTGGCGCGGCAGCGCCATGGGCGCCGAGGCGCGCATCGTGCTCGCCGGCCCGCGCGCCGAGGCCGAGGCCGCGATCAAGGCGGTCACGGCGGAGATCGGCCGGCTCGAGGCGATCTTCAGCCTGCACCGGCCCGACTCGCAGCTCGCGCGGCTGAACGCGGCCGGCCGGCTGGCCGCCCCCGCCGGCGACCTGCGCGACGTGCTCGCCGCCGCGGCGCGCTGGAAGCGGACCACCGAGGGCGCCTTCGAGCCCGGCGTCCAGCCGCTCTGGGCGCACTGGGTGCACTGGGCGGCGGGGGGCGGCGCCGGCGCGGCGGAGGACGCGCTAGCCCGGGTGCGCGCGAGCCGGGTGACGCTGGGGCCGGGCCACGTGGCGCTCTCTCCCGGCAGCGCGCTGACGCTGAACGGCATCGCCCAGGGCACGGTGGCCGACCGGGTGGCGGCACTGCTGGCGCGCCACGGCTTCCATCCGCCCCTGATCGACGCCGGCGAGATGCGCCTGCCCGGCGCCGAGCGGCGCGCCGTGGACCTGCCCGGCGCCGGGCTGCGGCTTCGTGTCGCCGAGGCCGCCATCGCCACCAGCGCCCCCGGCGCGTTCCCCTTCGACGCGGCTGGCCGGCACCACCTGTTCGAGCCCCTGACCGGCGCGAGCCCCGGCTGGTGGCGCGAGGTCACGGTGGTCGCCCCGACGGCCGAGGCGGCGGACGCGCTCTCGACCGCCTTCGCGGTCTCGCCGCCCGCGATGGTGGGGGACATCGCGGCCGGCCTCGACGGGGTGGCAGTGCTCGCCACCGGCCGGGACGGGCGGACGCGGCTGCTCGGCCGGCGCCGGATCGCGATCGAGCGCGCGCGGGCATGAGCGGGGCCCGACTTGATATCGATCAAGGCCGGGGCCGGGGGCAGCTGCAATGCTCGGGCCCGAGACAAGCGGGAGACCCGACTTGGACTACGAGAGCCGCTTCGCCCAGGCCGTCGAGGCCGTGCGCCACGAGGGGCGCTATCGCGTCTTCGCGCAACGACCTGCATGTGCGGCTGGAGCGGCGCCTCGCCGTGCTGCACGGCAAGGAGGCGGCGCTGCTGTTCACCTCGGGCTACGTCTCGAACGCCGCGACGCTGAAGACGCTGGGGGCACTGTTCCCCGGGCTGGTGATCTTCTCGGACGCGCTCAACCACGCCTCGATGATCGAGGGCATCCGCCACTCGGGTGCGCAAAAGCGCATCTGGCGGCACAACGACCCTGGCCACCTCGAGGCGCTGCTGGCCGCCGAGGAC
>DATKCQ010000096.1:0-9349 GCA_035513135.1 Thermohalobaculum sp. | reverse complement strand
AGAGCGGCGGCGCCATCGAGATGTCGCCGCCGTAGGCGGTGTTCTCGTAGAGCACGGCGCCGGCCATCTCGACCTCCTCGCCGGTGTAGCCGGTGAGCAGCGAGTAGATGTACTCCGCCCCGCCGATGCCCTTGAAGAGCTGGTTGAGGCCCAGTCCATAGGGGCCATGGAAGCCGGCCCGCGCCTTCGCCATCAGGCTCAGGTCGGGGGCGCCGACGGCGGTGTTGGCGGGGAAGCGGTCGGAGGGCAGGGCGGGCCGGACGTCCTCGATCTCCGGGTCGTAGACCTCGTAGAGCGCGGCGATGGCGCGGACCTGCTCCTCGGGGAAGGCCGGGCCGGTGTGGTCGCCCAGCGCGCGGAAGGCCACGTATTTCAGCCCGTGACAGCCCGAGCAGACCTCGTGGAAAATCTGGAAGCCGCGCTGCAACTGGTGCTTGTCGAAGCTGCCGAAGGGCCCCTCGTAGCTGAAGGCGACGTCCTCCACATGGCCCTGCTCGGCGGCCGGGGCGGCGCCGGGCAGCGCCAGCGCGGCGGCCAGCATCGCCGGGGCGAGCGCGGCGGGAATGATGCGGCTCGTGCTCATCGTCTCTCTCCTCGCCTCTCGCTCACTCGGCCGGGGTCGCCGCGGCGCCCTTGCCGTTCGGCGGGTAGTGGGCATCGAAGTCGGCCTCGATGGTGTCGGGCTGCGGCTCGGGTTTCTCGGTCAGCCCGAGGATCGGCAGGATCACCAGGAAATAGCCGAACCAGTAGATCGTGCCGATCAGCGAGATCGTCGGCACCAGCCCCTCGGGCGGCTGGCTGCCGCACCAGGTCAGCACCAGGAAGTTGAAGACGAAGAGCCAGAACCACCACTTGAACTGCGGCCGGAAGCGCCCCGAGCGCACGCGCGAGGTGTCGAGCCACGGCACCAATGCCATCACCACGATCGAGCCGAACATCGCCAGCACGCCGCCGAGCTTCGAGTCGATGATGAGGATGTCGAAGGTGATGGCGCGCAGGATGGCGTAGTAGGGCAGGAAGTACCACTCGGGCACGATGTGCGCCGGGGTGACCAGCGGGTCGGCCTCGATGTAGTTGTCCGGGTGGCCCAGATAGTCGGGCATGAACCACACGAACACGGCGAAGACCGTCAGCACGAAGCTGAGCGCGTAGAGGTCCTTGATCACGAAATAGGGCCAGAACGGCAGGGTGTCGCGCTTCGCCACCTCGATCGAGTCGCGCCGCACCTCGACGCCCGTCGGGTTGCTGTTGCCGGTGGTGTGGAAGCCCCAGACATGCACCGCGACCAGCGCCGCGATGACGAAGGGCAGGAGGTAGTGCAGCGAGAAGAAGCGCTGCAGCGTGGGGTTGTCGACCGAGAACCCGCCCCACAGCCAGCTGACGATGGCGTCGCCCACCAGCGGGATCGCCGAGAACAGGTTGGTGATCACGGTCGCCGCCCAGAACGACATCTGCCCCCAGGGCAGCACGTAGCCCATGAAGGCGGTGGCCATCATGGCCAGGTAGATCAGGATGCCGATGATCCAGGTGATCTCGCGCGGCGCCTTGTAGGCGCCGTAGTAGAGGCCGCGGAAGATGTGCAGGTAGACGGCGAAGAAGAACAGCGACCCGCCGTTCATGTGCAGGTCGTGCAGCAGCCCGCCGGCGTTCACGTTGCGGTCGATGTGCTGGATCGAGGCGAAGGCCATGTCGGCGTGCGGCACGTAGTGCATCGCCAGCACGATGCCGGTGGCGATCTGCAGCACCAGGCAGAACATCAGGACGATGCCCCAGATCCACATCCAGTTGAGGTTCTTGGGCGTCGGGATCATCAACGTCGTGTAGAGCAGGCCGACGATCGGCAGGCGCGTGTGCAGCCACTGCTCAAAGCGGGTCTTCGGGACGTAATCCTCGTGCGGGATGCCGGCCATGTTCTGGTTCCCCCTCAGCCCAGCCTGATCACGGTGTCGGAGACGAAGGCGGCCGGCGGGATGAAGAGGTTCTCCGGCGCCGGTCCCCGGCGGATGCGCCCCGAGGTGTCGTAGTGCGAGCCGTGGCACGGGCAGAACCAGCCATTGTAGTCGCCCGCGCCGTCGCCCAGCGGCACGCAGCCCAGATGCGTGCAGATGCCGACCATCACCAGCCAGGCGCCGGCCTCGTCGAGCGCCCGGTTCTCGTCGGTCGCCGGCGCGTCCGCCGCGACGTTGGGGTTGCGCGCACTCGAGTCCTTGAGGTCGGCGAGGGCGACCTCGCGCGCGGCCGCGATCTCCTCCTCGGTGCGGTGGCGTATGAAGACCGGCTTGCCGCGCCACTTCTGGGTGATCTGGATGCCGGGCTCGACGCCCGAGATGTCGACCTCGACGGTGGCGAGCGCCAGCACGTCGGCCGACGGGTTCATCTGGTCGACCAGCGGCCAGACCGCCGCGCCAGCGGCCACCGCGCCCATGGCGCCGGTGGCGACGTACAGGAATTCGCGCCGGGTGCTGTCCCCGTCACTGTCTGCGTGCGACACGTCTGCCACTCCCTACTCTCGAACCCCCCTGCGGGCGGGCAAGCCGCCTTCCAGCACGTCCCCCGAGCCGCTACGGTGCGCCTTCCTAGCGGGCGGCGGCGCGGCGGTCCAGCGGACAACGCGCCGCACGTTGCGACCGGACCGGAGGGCTTTTTGCAGAACCGCGAGCCTGAGCGCAAGCGTGATCGTGCGGGACTTCCACGCGCCGGGGCGCACCCCGACCCGCACCCCGACCTGCATCTGGCGCTGGTCGAGCCGGAGATCGCGCCGAATGTCGGCGCGGTGCTCAGGCTCGGCGCCTGCCTCGGCGTCGCCGTCCACGTGATCGAGCCGTGCGGCTTTCCGTTCAGCCCGCGCGCCTGGCGCCGCCAGGCGATGGACTACGCGGCGCTGGCCGAGCTGCACCGCCACGATTGCTGGGAGGCGTTCCTCGAAAACCGCCCGCCCGGCCGGCTCGTGGCGCTGGCGCCGGGTGGCGATACCGGGCTGTGGGATTTCCGCTTCGCGCCGGGCGACACGCTGATGCTGGGGCGCGAGAGCACCGGGCTGGGCGCGGCGGCGCTCGCGGCGGCCCACGCACGGCTCGCGATCCCGATGCGGCCGGGCGCCCGCTCGCTCAATCTTGCGATGGCCGCGGCCATCGCCGCGGCCGAGGCGGCGCGCCAGCTTGCGGTCCACGGCCGAAGCTGAACGAAAGTTCCTACGGAGAATATCTTATGATCCCCGAGCGTTGACCCGCTGCACACGCGTGTGCGCCGGGTGCCGACGCCCGGCCGACGCGCCTCACTCGACGGCCGCCGCGATGAAGCCGCCCGACTGGCGGCGCCACAGGCGGGCGTAGAGGCCGCCGGATTTCAGCAGCGCCGCGTGGGTGCCCTCCTCGGCGATGCGGCCCCGGTCCATCACCACGATCCGGTCCATGCGCTGGATGGTCGAGAGCCGGTGCGCGATGGCGATCACCGTCTTGCCCTCCATCAGCGCCTCGAGCGAGTCCTGGATCACCGCCTCGACTTCCGAATCGAGCGCCGAGGTGGCCTCGTCGAGGATCAGGATCGGCGCGTCCTTGAGCACCGCGCGCGCCAGCGCGACGCGCTGGCGCTGGCCGCCCGAAAGTCGCACGCCGCGCTCGCCCACATGGGCGTCCATGCCGGTGCGCCCCGCCTGGTCGACCAGATCGGGGATGAACTCGTCGGCCTTCACCCGGCGGGCGGCCTCGAGGACCTCGGCCGCCGACGCGTCGGGGCGGCCGTAGAGGATGTTGTCGCGGATCGAGCGGTGCAGGAGCGCCGTGTCCTGGGTGACCATGGCGATGCGGGCGCGCACGCTCTCCTGCTGGCAGCGCGCGAGATCCTGGCCGTCGATCAGCACGCGGCCCTCGTCGGGGTCGTAGAAGCGCAGCACCAGGTTCACCAGCGTCGACTTGCCCGCGCCCGAGGGGCCGACCAGGCCGACCCGCTCGCCGCCCCGGATGGTCAGGTCGATGCCGCACACGCCGCCGCCCTCGGGCCGGCCATAGAGGTGGGTGACGGCCTCAAAGCGCACCTCGCCGCGCGAGAGATCGAGCGGCCTGGCGCCGGGCCGGTCCTTCAGCCGCAGCGGCTGGGACATGGTCTCCATGCCCTCCTGCACCGTGCCGATGTTCTGAAACAGCGTGGTCAAGGACCACATGATCCAGTCCACCATGCCGTTGAGCCGCACCACCAGCGCCGAGGCGGCGGCGATGGCGCCGACGGAGACCGCGCCGAGCGACCACAGCCACACGCCGTAGCCCACGACGCCGCCGATCAGCACCACCGACAGCCCCGACATGGCGATGGTCAGCCAGGTGAACAGGCGAAGCTGCCGCGCGAAGGTCCAGCGGAACTCCTCGAGCGCGTCGCGGGCGTAGTCCTCCTCGCGCTCGGCGTGGGCGAAGAGCTTGACCGTCTGGATGTTCGCGTAGCTGTCGACGATGCGCCCCGCCAGCACCGAGCGGGCCTCGGCCACCTCCTTGCTCAGCGCGGTGATGCGCGGGATGAACATGCGCGCGATGATCACGAACCCGGCGAACCACAGGCCGAGCGGCAGCAGCAGCCGCCCGTCGGTCTCGGCGAGGATGGCGGCGGCGCCGGCGAGGTAGACCAGCGCGTACCACATCTCCTGCGCCATCTGGTGCACCGAGTCGTTCACGGCGGGCGCGAGCTGGATCTGCTTGTTGGCGATGCGCCCGGCGAAGTCGTCGGTGAAGAAGCTCAGCGACTGGCGCAGCATCTTGCGGTGCGTGCGCCAGCGGATCAGCGCCCCCATCGGCGCGAAGAAGCCCTGCACCGAGACGAAGGCCTCGGCGATCTTCACCAGCGGGCGGAACACCAGCACCACGCCGATCATCGTCACGAGCTCGACCCGGTGCTCGGCCCACAGCGTCTCGGGCGTGGCGTTGGCGAGGATGTCGACGAGCTGCCCGGCAAAGCGCAGCATCAGCGCCTCGGCCAGCGCGAACAGCAGGCCCAGCAGCATGGTGAGCGCCAGCACCCTGCGCGCCGGCCAGAGGAACCGGCGGTAGAACGGGATCAGCCGATTCGGGATCTCGGCCGTCTCGTCATAGGGCTGGTAGGGGTCGATCAGGGTCTCGAAATAGCGAAACATTGGCCTGTCTCGATCGGTTGACCCTTGCCGGCAGACCCTTGCCTTCCCGCGCCGCGCCAGCCTAACAGTGGGCCGCCGAGCGGGAGAGGCAAGAATGAGCGACGACTTCGCGGCCCAGAAGGCCCGCGCCAGCGGCTGGTTCGCCGAACTGCGCGACCAGGTCTGCGCCGCCTTCGAGGCGCTCGAGGACGCGCAGACCACGGGGCCGCACAGCGGTCTACCGCCCGGCCGCTTCGCGCGCAAGCAAACGCGCCGCGCCGGCGAGGGCGAGGGCGATTACGACAGCGATCACGGTGGCGGCGTGATGGCGGTGCTGCGCGAGGGGCGCTGCTTCGAGAAGGTCGGGGTCAACGTCTCCACCGTCTACGGCCGGTTGAGCGCGCGGGCGCAGCGCAGCCTCACGGCGCGCAAGGAAATCCCCGGCCTCGCCGCGGACCCGCGCTTCTGGGCCTCGGGCATCTCGCTCGTCGCCCACATGCGCTCGCCGAAATGCCCCGCGGTGCACATGAACACGCGGATGTTCTGGACGCCCTCGGCCTGGTGGTTCGGCGGCGGCACCGACCTGAACCCGGTCGAGCCGGTGGACGAGGACACCGAATTCTTCCACGCCGTGCTGCGCGCGGCCTGCGACCGGCACGACCCGGACCATTACCCGCGCTTCAAGGCCTGGGCCGACGAGTATTTCATGATCCGCCACCGGGGCGAGCCGCGCGGCGTCGGCGGCATCTTCTACGACGATCTGGCGACCGGCGACTGGGAGGCGGATTTCGCGTTCACCCAATCGGTCGGCCGCGCCTTCCTCGATGCCTATCTGCCGATCACCAGGCGGCGCATGGGCGAGGACTGGACCGAGACCGACCGCGAGCGCCAGCTGATCCGGCGCGGGCGCTATGTCGAGTTCAACCTGGTCTACGACCGCGGCACCCGCTTCGGGCTGGAGACCGGGCACGACGCGGAGGCCGTGCTGATGAGCCTGCCGCCGGTGGCGAAATGGCCGTGAGGGAGGGAGCGATGGACAAGGGAGCGGCGCTGGTCACCGGCGCCTCGTCGGGCATCGGCCGGGCGGTGGTGGCAAGCCTTGCCGGGGCGGGCTGGCAGGTGCACGCGCTGGCGCGCCGCGCCGACCGGCTCGCGGCGCTCGAGCGCCAGACCGGGTGCGTGCCCCACGCGGCGGACGTGCGCGACGGGGCGGCGATGGAGCGGCTGATGCAGGGCCTCGCCCCGGACCTGCTGGTCAACAACGCCGGCCTCGGCGCCGGCATCACCGGGCTGACGGGCGCCAGCCGCGCCGAGATCGCGCAGACCATCGAGACCAACGTCACCGCGGTCCTCGACCTGCTGCGCCTGACCCTGCCGGGGATGGTCGCGCGCCGGCGCGGGCATGTGGTCAACATCGGCTCGGTGGCGGGGCTCTACCCGCTGGTCTCCGCGGTCTACGGGGCGTCCAAGGGGGCGGTGCGGCTGATGAGCCAGAACCTGCGGCTCGAGCTGCGCGGCAGCGGCGTGCGGGTCACCGAGATCTGCCCCGGCCGCGTCGCCACCGAGTTCTACGACGCCGCCGTGGCCGACCCGGACCGCCGCGCGAAGCTCAAGCACACCGGCATCCGCGAGCTCACCCCCGAGGACATCGCCGAGGCGATCCTTTACGCGGTCTCGGCGCCGCCCCATGTCAACGTCTCGACCATCGAGCTGCAGCCCCTCGAGCAGAGCTTCGGCGGGCTCCACCTCGACCCGGTCGACTGGAGTGAAATCGACCCGGAGGGCAGCGAATGATCGCCATCGTCTTCGAGGTGCAGCCGGCGCCGGGCAAGCGCGGCGCCTATCTCGACTGGGCGGCGCGGCTCAGGCCCGAGCTCGAGAATATCGAGGGCTTCGTCTCGGTCGAGCGGTTCGAGAGCCTGACCACGCCCGGCAAGCTCCTGTCGCTGAGCCTGTGGGAGGACGAGGCGGCGGTCGAGCGCTGGCGCAACCACGCCCTGCACCGCGAGGCCCAGGCGGCGGGGCGCGGCGGGCTCTTCGCCGACTACCGGCTGCGCGTGGTCAGCGTGATCCGCGACTACGGGCCCGAGGACCGCGACGAGGCGCCGGCCGACGCGCCCTGGTAGGCCCCTCAGCGGACCCGCGGCCCGGGGACCTGCGCCGCCTGGTGGTTCACCATGCGCCAGGCGCCGTCCTCGCGCACCCAGGCGTTCGAGGCCATCAGCTCGATCGGGCCGATCCGCTCGCGGCACAGCACCATGGCGCTCCGGCCGGTGACGATCGCCTGGGGCTCGCTGGCGTGGATCTCGGGCGGCTGGTGGCGCAGGATCATGCGCCAGCTCGCCATCACCGCGCCGCGGCCGAAGATGGCGGGGCCGTCCGGGTGGGTGCAGCTCACCTGCCGGCCGCGCGCCCACAGCGCCTCCATGGCGTCGAGGTCGCCCGCGCGCATGGCGCGGTAGAACGCCTCGTTGGCGTCGAGAACGGCGGTGACCTGGCTGCGGGTCATCGGGGACCTCACGAGTGCAGTCCGCAAAGCATGGGGATTCGCGGGGGCGCCGGCAAGCCCCGGCGCGCGCTGGCAAGGCGGCCGCTGCACGGATAGACTCGCGCCTGGAGTGTGGACATGGCGCGCTACGCGATCATCGGCTGGGGCTCGCTGATCTGGGACCTGGAGGTCCTGGCGGAGCAGGTGCGCGGCGGCTGGGCCATGGGTGCGGGGCCGCGCCTGCCGATGGAGTTCACCCGCGTCAGCCCCAAGCGCAAGCGGGCGCTGGTGGTCTGCCTCGATGCCGAGCACGGGGTGGGGTGCACGACCAACGCCATCCGCTCGGGGCGCGCCCGGATCGAGGGGGTCATCGAGGACCTCGCGCGGCGCGAGCGGGCACCCATCGCGCACATCGGCGCGCTGTGCCTGCGCAGCGGCCACGTCCAGGGCGGCAAGCCGGAGGTCGCCGACACCGTGCGCCGCTGGTGCGCGGCGGGCGGCTGGGCCGGGGCGGTCTGGACCGACCTGCCCTCGAACTTCGTCGAGGAGCTGGGCGCGCCGTTCTCGGTGCCCCGCGGGCTTGGCTATCTGCGCACGCTGGCGGGCGACAGTCTCGACGAGGCCGTGCGCTACATCGAGCAGGCGCCGCCCGCCACCGACACCCCGCTGCGCCGGGCGCTGGCCGCGGACGGCTGGTGGAGCGCCGAGGCGCGGCGGCTGGGGCTGCGCTGAGGGCGGGCGGTGCGCCGGAAGGCCTCTCCCCAAACCCCTCTCCCAGGGGGAGAGGGGCTGGCCTGCCGCCGGTTGCGGGCTGTCCGGGTCAGGCGTCGAGCACCAGCCACGCCGCCGAGGCGGCGAGCAGCAGGCCCATCGTCACGTTGAACAGGCGCAGCCGCAGGCCGCTGCCGAGCAGCTTGCCGATGCCGGCGCCGAACACCGCCCAGCCCTGGCTCGAGGTCATCCCGGCGATCACGAACACCGCGGCGGCGATGGCCGCCTCGAGCACCGGCTCGGCGCCGCGCGCGTAAGTGGCCGAGACGCCGATCGCCATCGCCCAGCCCTTGGGGTTGATCCACTGGAAGGCCGCGGCCTCGTGGAAGCGCAGGGGCCGCGAGCGGGCGCGGGCGCGCGCCGCGTCGGCCGTGGCGATGCGCCAGGCGAGCCACAGCATCACGCAAAATCCCGCCCAGGCGAGGCCCGTGCGCAAGGCCGGCGAGCGCTGGAACACCTCGCCCAGGCCCAGCGCGATCAGGAACACCATGAGCGGGTAGCCGAGCGCCACGCCGAGCGCGTGCGGCAGCGTGGCGCGCCAGCCGAAGGTAGCGCCCGAGGCGGCCAGCATCATGTTGTTCGGCCCCGGCGTCCAGGTGGTGGCGAAGGCGAAGCCGACGAGGGCGAGGAGGATCTCGGCGTCCATCGTTCTGGCAATCGGGTCTGCGAATCGGGTCTGCGAGCCGGGTCTGGGATTCTCGGGCCGGAATTTGGGTCAGCGATCGTGACCTTTGTCGAGAACCTCGCCGAGCAGCGCCGCCTTGTCCAGCGAAAAGTTGCTGGCGATCCAGCGCCGCTTCGCCGTCTCCAGCGCATCCCCCAGCGCCGGCCCGGGGCGCATCCCGGCGGCCACCAGGTCGGCGCCGGTGAGCGGGAACCGGGCGGCGGCGCCGCGGGCAAGCTCGGCCTCGAGGGAAGCGGGCGGGGGCGGGCCGCCCGCGGCGGCGCGGACCAGCGCCATCGCCCGCGCGGCGCGCGCCCCGTGCGCGTGCGCG
>DATKCQ010000095.1:0-2853 GCA_035513135.1 Thermohalobaculum sp. | reverse complement strand
CCCGACCGGCCCGCCACGGCGCAGATGGTCTGGTCGACGCTGATCGCGGTCGACCACGCCAACCGGACCGGCAACTACTCGGTGCTGCGCGAGCTGGGTGCGCCCGGCTTCCAGCAGAACAACGACGCGGCGAAGCTCGTCCAGATCTTCGCCCAGGTGCGCGCGGCCGATCTCGGCATCGGCCGCTCCGTGCTCTACGCCCCGGAGTATTCCGAGCCGCCGGCGATCCTCGACAACGGGCTCTACCGCGTCCGGGGCGTGATCCCGATGCGGCCCGAGGGGCTGCTGTTCGACCTGCTGTTCCAGCATGTCGGCGGCGAATGGCGGCTGATGGGCGTCTCGGTCGCGGCGGAGGAGCCCAGGGTGATCGAGGGCGACGACACCCCGACGCCGAAACCCGGCACCAGCCAGTAATGCCGGCGAGCTCATGAACCGGTCTTTCCGTCATCCCCGCCCGCGCGGGGATGACGGCGGTGCGTGCGGCGAATCAGGCGGCGGCCGCGGTCCGGCTGATCGCCGCCTCGATGGCACCCTCGAGGATGTCGAGGCCCTCGTCGAGGATCTCGAACGGGACCGTCAGCGGCGGCAGCAGGCGCACCACGTTGCCGCGCGTGCCGCAGCTCAGCAGGATCAGCCCGCGCGCCTCGGCCTCGGCGACGATGGCGTTGGTCAGCGCCGCGTCCGGGTTGCGGCTGGTGCGGTCGGTGACGAACTCGACGGCCTGCATGGCGCCCAGGCCCCGGACCTCGCCCATCGGCTCCATGCCCTGCCGCGCGGCCAGCGCGGCGAGCCGCGCCTCGATGCGCACGCCCACCTCGGCGGCGCGCGCGACCAGCCCCTCCTCCTCGATCACCTTGAGCACGGCGTTCGCCGCGGCGACTGCGATCGGGTTGCCGCCATAGGTGCCGCCGAGGCCGCCCGGATGCGCCGCGTCCATCAGCTCGGCCCGCCCGGTCAGCGCCGAGATCGGGAAGCCGCCGCCCAAGCCCTTGGCCATGGTGACGATGTCGGCGGCGATGCCGGAGTGCTCGATGCCGAACATGCGCCCCGTGCGCGCCATGCCGGACTGGATCTCGTCGGCGATCAGCACGATCCCGTGCTCGTCGGCAAGCGCGCGCAGCGCGTGCATGAACTCGGGCGGCGCCACGTTGAAGCCACCCTCGCCCTGCACCGGCTCGACGATGAAGGCGGCGACCCGCGCCGGGTCCACATCGGTGCGCAGCAGGCGGCCGAGGTCATCGAGCGCGCGGTCCACCGAGATGCCGTGGAAGGGGTGCGGGAAGGTGGCGTGGTAGACCTCCGCCGGGAACGGCCCGAAGCCCTTCTTGTAGGGCATCACCTTGCCGGTGAGCGCCATGGTCATCATGGTCCGCCCGTGGAACGCGCCGGTGAAGGCGACGATGGCCGAGCGCCCCGTCGCGTAGCGCGCCACCTTGATGGCGTTCTCGACCGCCTCGGCGCCCGAGTTCAGGAGCACGGTCTTCTTGGCGAAGTCGCCCGGCACCAGCGCGTTCAGCTTCTCGGCGAGCGCGATGTAGCTCTCATAGGGCGCGACGTGCATGCAGGTGTGGGTGAAGGCCTGCGCCTGGCTTGCGACGGCGGCCATCACCTTGGGGTGGCGGTGGCCGGTGTTGTTCACGGCGATGCCGGCGGCGAAATCGATGTAGCGGCGGCCCTCGACGTCCCACAGCTCGGCGTTCTCGGCGCGCGCGGCGTAGATCGCCTTCGAGGCGACGCCCTGGGCGACGGCGGCGGACTGGCGCGCCTTAAGCTCGGCATTGCTGGTCATCGGTGTCTCTCCGCTATGTCAAAGGGGGTCGCGCGAGCCTCTATCACCGTGCGCGGGGCGCGGCAAATGCTATTGCGCCGCAGGCGGCCGGGCGGGGGCGGCAAGCTCGGGCCGGGGGGACGCCTCGGCTGCGCGGGTGCGGCGCGCGCGGATGCGCTCGCGGTAGAAGGTGTAGACGCCGGTGGCCACGACGATGGCGCTGCCCGCCAGCATCCAGGCGTCGGGCATCTCGGCGAAGAACACCATGCCGAGGATGATCGCCCAGATCAGGATGGTGTAGCGGAAGGGCGAGACGAAGCCGACCTCGCCGTGCCGCATGGCGAGCACGATGAAGAGGTAGCCGGTGAACAGGAACACCGCCGCCAGCGCCAGCAGCCCCAGGCTCGCCGGCGTCACCGTGCCCCAGGGCTGGAACAGCGAGACCACGCCGCCGACCAGCGTGATCGAGAGCGCCGTGGAGAAGGCGACGAAGGTCGAGGGCATGGCGCGGGTGAGCTGGCGCGTGGTGACATCGCGCAGCACCATGAAGAACACCGCGGCCACGGCCCAGAAGGCGTAGGCGTTGAAGCCCTCGGTGCCGGGGCGCACGATGATCAGCACGCCCGCGAAGCCCGCGCAGATCGCGCCGTAGCGCCGCCAGCCGACCCGCTCGCCGAGGAAGAGGGCGGCCGCCAGCGTCACCGCCAGCGGCATCGCCTGCAGGATCGCGGTGGCGTTGGCGATCGGCATGTTGAACAGCGCCGTGAGAAAGCAGATGGTGCCGCCGATCTCGCCCAGCATGCGCAGGCCGAGGATAGGGACATTCCGGCGCTCGACCCGGTGGAACAGCTCGCCGCGCAGCAGCGCCAGCGCCGCGATCAGCCCCGTCGCCATGATGCCGCGCAGGAAGATGGCCTGGAAAAGCGTCAGCTCGGCCGAGGCCAGCTTGAGCATCGTGTCATTGCACACGAAGCCGGCCATCGAGACCATCATGAAGAGCGCGCCACGGGCGTTGTCGGTGAGCGGGGGCATGGTCTCCCTCATGCATGAGCGGCCCGGCGCTGGCAACGCCCGGGGCAGGGCCG
>DATKCQ010000094.1:0-4561 GCA_035513135.1 Thermohalobaculum sp. | reverse complement strand
ACAGATCGACGCCACTCGGGCCAGGCATGGATAAGAGTACAAGGGTTCGCAGACTTGGCTCGGAAAATGTTGATCTGTGGACGAGCGGTTCTATAAGGGTGATCGTCTATTCTTTCGTGGGGTATCGGGATTTCTATAGCGACGAGTCGCGACATACTGAGTTTTGTGGGGAGGTTGAATACATTAGTGAAACTGTCGCCCCGGATGGTCGGCTCAATATCGAGACCTACATTCACCCACACGGCAACCAAAACACCGGTAGCTAGAGCCACGCCCCCGAGGCCGATTAACCCCGCCAGCAGACAGCGCCACGCCTTGGCACGTATGAGGGAGAACACCTCAGCCTCCTAGGCTACATGATGCTCTCCGGGGTCGGGTGTCTGCGGCCTCGCACCGGCTTGGTGCTTTTGATACATAATGCCGCGATTTCGCGCAAAGTGGACACACTTTGCGACTCGGAAATCGCGGAAACTCAATATGTTAGGACCGTTTCGGTGATTCAGGAAGCTCCGAAACGGCTCTAGCCGGCGCGCGCCGCCGCCCGCAGCCGGATCAGCGCCTGCATCGCCCGGATGCCGAAAGCCGGCCCGAGCGCCATCACCGCCATCACCCAGGGCCAGCCGACCAGCGCCGCCAGCGCCGGCGCGGCCTGCACCGTGCAGGCGGTCAGCAGGAACCCCAGCGCCGTCTGCAGCGTCATCAGCGAGCCGGCCCGCTCGGGCGGCGCCGCGTCGGCGACCAGCGTCGAGTAGAGCGCCGAATCGGGGATGATGGCGATGCCCCAGACGATCAGCACCGCCATCATCGGCCAGACCGGCCCGCCATAAAGCAGCGCCGAGATGAGCGCCGCCGCGCCGCTCGTCACCAGGCACAGCCTGGCCACCCGGGCCGAGCCGAAGCGCACGGCGAGCCAGCCCGCCGGCAGGCAGGCGAGCCCGCCCAGCGCGATGGCGGCGAATGCGGTGAGCTTGCCGAGCTCGCGCGCGCCGAGGTCGCCCCCCTCGGCCCCGGCCAGCGCGTAGGAGCCGGTGGCGACCACCGCCACCCAGGCCCAGAAGGCGTAGAGCTCCCACATGTGGCCGATATAGCCGAGCACCGCGAGGCGGATCGGCCGGTCGGTCCAGATCAGCCGGATCGCGGTCACGTCGAGGCTCGGCGCCCGGGCGTGGTGCGGCCCGAGCCCGACGGCGAGGATCGCCACCCCGCCGGCGGCGGCGGCCAGCGTCGAGGCCCAGATCGTCGCGCGCCAGTCCGCCCCGCCGAGGAACGCCATCAGGTGCGGGCTGGCCGAGCCGATGGTCAGCGCGCCCACCAGCAGCGAGATCAGCAGCGCCCGGTCGCTGCGCCCCCAGCCCACGGCGATCTTCATGCCGACCGGGTAGACGCCCGCCATCATCGCCCCGGTGACCAGGCGCAGCGCCACCGCCTGCCAGCCGCCGATGGGCACGGCGAGCAGCGCCAGGTTGGCCGCCGCCGCGGCGAGCGCCGAGACCATGAACACGCGGCGCGGGTCGAACCGGTCGGCGAAGCCGAGCGCCGCGTAGACCAGCGCGCCGCCGGCGAAGCCGAGCTGCACGGCGGTCGAGAGCCAGGCCAGCCGGTCGGCGCCGAGCCCGGCCGCGCGCGCCATCTCGGGCACCACGGCGGCCGAGGAGAACCACAGCGACAGCACGGCGATCTGCGTGAGGATCAGCAGCGCCACCGAGGCGCGCTTGCCGGTGAACCCGCGATGATCCATCGGCCGCGTCCTCCCTGCCCCGACCAGCTCCGCGATGGCGGTCGCCGTCGCCTCTCCCCCATCCCCTCTCCCAGGGGGAGAGGGGAGGCGCCGGTGGCCGCCGCCGGGGCAGACAGCTCTCCCGCATTTTCCCGCTCAATGGAAGTGGGCCGCGCTCACGCCGCCAGCCGCCCGAGCGCGATGGCGCCGCCCCAGGCGATCAGCGCCACCCCCAGCAGCGGGCTGAGGCGGCGGCCCCAGGGCAGGTTCTTCTCGATGGCCATGACCGCGCCCAGCGCCAGCATCCAGCCGACATTGCCCGCGCCGACCGCGAACATCAGCAGCATCAGCGCCCAGCAGCAGCCGACGCAGAACGCGCCGTGGCGCAGGCCCAGCAGGAAGGCGCCGGCGCGGCCCTCCTGCCGGCGCCAGTAGTGGATGACGAAGCTGAGCGGCGTGCGGCACTTCTCGAGGCAGCGGTGCTTGAGCCCCGAGAACTGGAAGCCGCCCGCCAGCACCAGCGTGCCGGCGCCGATCGCCCAGGCCGAGCCGCGCCCCGGGTCGAGCCGGTCGAAGGCGGCGAGCAGCAGCCAGTCCGCCGCGTGCGCCGCCACCCCGAAGCCGAGCCAGACCGCGAGGTAGCCGCCGACCAGCAGCGCCAGCAGCAGCGCCTGGTCGTCGCGCCGGAGCGTCAGGCGGCGGAACATCTCGATCAGCGGAAAGCTGGTCGGCAGCATCATCGCCGCGAGCATCAGCACCCAGCCGGCGACGTAGAGGTTGAGCACGCCCAGCGGCCCGCCCGACAGGCACAGCTCGCGCATCATCGAGTGGTCGAGATAGACCGCGTAGGGCGAGCGCTCCCACAGAAAGAGCACGGTCCAGGCGAGCGCCACCATCGCCGCGAAGAGCGGCCAGAACAGGCTGCGGTGGGCGATCGCCCGGACGGCCACGGCGCGCGCTCTCAGGCTTCGAAGCGGAACGAGCCCTGCACGGCGTTGTGCCCGGTCAGGTCGATGTCGAGGCCGAGCTCGGCGTTCTTGGCCCGGTACTTCGGCGACTTCGAGACATAGGCCGGCGAGCCGGGGATGGTGGTGAAGATCGTGTCACGCAGCGTCGTCGCCTTGCCGGTGGCGCCGATGAAGGGCTCCATCTCGGCATGGATCTCGTCGCCGACGACGAGCAGGCCCTTGCCTTCCGTGACCTCGGCGGTGAACTTGGCGTCCTTGACGGCGACAACCTCGCCGACGAGCTGGACGAGATCGCCAACCGGCCCGCCGAGCTTGCCGCCCCAGACGTCGAGCAGCGCCTTCTTCTGCTCCGGGCTGGCGCGGTCGTCGACATAGAGCACGACGCGCCAGTTGCCCTCGAGGATGTTGCCGGGGATGTGCGCCAGCGCGCAGATCGTCAGCCCCGAGACGTCGACGCCGTTGATCGTGCCCGTCTTGATGTTCCAGGCGAGCACGCCGTCGCAGGTGCCGAAATCCGGGTCCTCGCCGACCCAGCAGGGACAGAGCGTCTTGCAGGTGCAGACTTCGAGAAGCTGGCCTTCGAGTGAATAGGACATGGAGCCCTCCCTTGGATTGACCGCCCTCGCGGCGGGTGCTTCCGTCTCCGGTGCCCGAGGGTTTCCTGTCGCCTGTATGATGGCGGCACGCTACCACAGACCGGCCCCGTCATGGTAGCGGGGAATTGCGCGCCGCAGGCCCGGGGAGGCACCGCCGATGTCCGAAGATCACCGCTCCGAAGATCACCGCTCCGACGATCACCGTTCCGATAATCACCGTTCCGTCGTGCGCCGGGGGCTGCGGCCGCGGTCGGCCTCGGCACCGGTGGTCAGCCCGATCTCGCCCTCGGTGGTCTATGCCAGCCCGGATGCCGATACGCTGGACGCGCAGTACGAGGGGCGGGTCGAGGGCTGGACCTACGCGCGCGAAGGCCACCCGAACTGGGCGATCCTGGCCGACAAGCTCGACTGGATGGAGGGCGCCGGGGGCGGTGTGATCACCGCCTCGGGCATGGCCGCGGTCGGTGCGGTCATGAAGGCGGTGCTGCGCAGCGGCGATCACCTGGTGGCCGGCAGCCAGCTCTACGGGCGCTCGCTCAGGATGCTGCGCGACGAGCTGCCGCGCATGGGCGTCGAGGTGACGCTCGCCGACCCGACGGACGGCGCGGCGTTCGCCGGCGCGCTGCGCCAGGGCACGCGGCTGGCGCTGGTCGAGGTGGTCTCGAACCCGACGCTTCGCATCGCCGACATGGCGGCGATCGGGGCGGCGTGCCGCGCGCGCGGGGTGCTGCTCGCGGTGGACAACACCTTCACCACGCCGGTGCTCTACCGGCCCCTCGACCCAGGGGTCGGGCCCCCGGCGGATTTCACCATCCACTCGGTGACGAAGATGCTGGCCGGGCACTCGGACGTGACGCTGGGCTACGCCGCGGCGCGCGACCCCGGCCAGGCCGCGCGGCTCACCGAGGTCACCGTCACCTGGGGCCTGACCCCGAGCCCGTTCGACTGCTGGCTGGCCGAGCGGGGCCTGCACACCTTCGACCTGCGCTTCGAGCGGTCGCAGGCGAACGCCGCGGCGCTGGCCGATCACCTGGCGGGCCTCGCCGGCGTCGAGGCGGTGCTCTATCCGGGGCGGGCCGACCACCCCGACCATGCGCGGGCCGCGCAGCTTCTCGGCGGTCGCGGCGGGACGATGGTCAGCTTCCGCCTCGCCGGGGGGCGGGCCGAGGTGAACCGGTTCCTGCACGCGGCGCGGCACATCCCGTTCGCGCCGACGCTCGGGGACGTGGGCACGACGCTGTCGCACCCCGCCTCGAGCTCGCACCGCGGGCTGAGCGAGG
>DATKCQ010000093.1:0-5240 GCA_035513135.1 Thermohalobaculum sp. | reverse complement strand
CCCTCCGGCGGGGCGGGCAGGGGCATGCGCGCCGCGACCGCGCCGAGCACGCTGACCTCGGTCTGCATCGCCTCGTTGAGCGCGGCGAGCCGGCCCTTCAGCGCCTCGAGCGTCCAGTCGAGCGCGGCGATGGCGTCGGTGGCCCGGAACAGCGGCAGCGACAGCGCGTCGCGCAGGGTCTGGTAGTCCTCGAGCGCCTGCGCGTTGCCCGCGCCGACGGCACGGGCCAGCAGCTCGGCGTCGCGCAGGGCATCGGTGATGCCGTGCGCCGTCACCGGGTCCTTGAAGTATCCGGCGTCGCCCACCAGCGCCCAGCCCGGCCCGACGGCCCGGCGCAGGTAGCCGCGCACCCCGGCGAACAGGCGCAGCCGGCCCGCGGGCTCGACCCCGGCGAGGGACTCGGCGAGTTCGGGCGCCGCCCTTGCCAGCGCCGCGCGGAACCGCGCCTCGGGAGGCTCGGCGCCCTCGCGCAGTGCCTGCGGCGGCAGGGCCGCGAAGACGCAGGTCTCGCCGGCGTTGGTGGGGATGGCACCGGCGGTCGCGCCCGGCCGGTAGAACCAGTGATAGCCGTCGTTGGCGAGACCGGGGGCGAGGCCGGGGAAGTAGCCGAACAGCACCGCCGCGGCCGCCTTGCCCTCGACCAGCACCTCGGCCCCGGCCAGCGCTGCCACGCTCGAGCGCCCGTCGGCGCCGATCACCAGGCCGGCGCGCAGCTCGCGCGCGGCGCCCGCGCCGTCGCGCAGCACGGCGCCGGTGACGCGGCCGTCCATGCCGCGCATCAGGCCGGTCAGGGTGCAGCCGAAGCGGACCTCGGCGCCCGCCGCCACGGCCGCGTCCACCAGGATGCGGTCGAGCACGCTGCGCCGCGGCGCATAGAGCGCATCGATCCCGCCGCCGGGGCGGATCGGCACCGCCACCGCTTCGTCGCCGTAGTGGAAGGTGGCCTTCGTCACCGCCGGCGTGCCCGCCGCGCGCACCGCGTCGATCAGCCCCCAGCGGGCAAGCTGCATCACCGCGCCGCGCATCAGCGCGTGGGTCGAGAGGGTGTCGCTCCCGTAGGCGCCGCGCTCGACCATCAGCACGCGCAGGCCGCTTCGCGCCAGCAGCATGGCGGTGGCCGCGCCGGCGCAGCGCGCGCCGACCACCACGGCATCGTAGTCGTTTCGCAGGCTCGGGTTCCTCCGCATGGCAGTGCTCCCTCGTCAAACGGCGACCCGGCACTCGGCGCCCAGATGCGCCGCCAGGTGCGGGGCGATGGCCATGGCGTCGTCGCCGACGCCGTCGATGAAGCTGGACTTGCGCCGGCGCTGGAAGCGCAGCCCCAGCACGTAGAGGCCGGGCCACGCGGTCACGCCGCCGCGCTGCACGATCTCGCCGTCGGGGCCGAGCGCCGGCACGCGCAGCCAGGCGTAGTCGCGCCGGTAGCCGGTGGCCCAGACCAGCGTGCGGATGCCCTCGGCGGCCAGGTCGATCGCCTGCGGCCGGCTGTCGAGCAGCACGGGCGCGTCCGGATCGGGCGGGCCCACCTCCGCCCCGAGCCCGCTCAATGCGGCGAACCGGTCGATGCGCGCGCGCAGCCGGGTCAGCTTGCGCTCGGCGGCGGCGGTGGTCTCGGCGAGGTCGCCGGCGAACCGCATCCGGGCGCCGTCCACGCCCTGCGCCCGGCCGACCAGCCGCACGCCGGCGCGCGCCAGCACCGCGAGGTCCAGCGCGCGCCCCGCCGGGTCGCCGACAAGCTGCAGCGAGGGCTGGGCGCGCGCCGCATCCGGGTCGGGCACCCGGTCGATGCGCTCGTCGAGCAGCCCGGTGCGGTCGAGCCACCAGATGATGTCGCGGCCGCGATAGCGGCGCGGCAGGCGGATGTGCCGCCCCACCGCCAGGGTCACGGGCCGCCCGGAGGCGTGGATCTCGGCGGCGAGCTGCACGCCCGAGGCCGAGGCCCCGACCACCAGCACGCCGCCCTCGGGCAGGGCGCGCGCGTTGCGGTATTCGGGCGGCGTGAGCTGGCGGATTCCGCGGGGCAGGGCGCCCGCCATCGCCGGCACGCGGGGCCGGTCGCAGTGGCCGGTGGCGATCACCACGGCCCGCGCCGCCCAGATCTCCCGGTCGGTCTCGACGCGCCAGCCGGTGCCCTCGAAGCGCACCGCGCGCACGGTCACGCCGGTCAGCACCGGGGCGCAGAACGCGTGCGCGTAGTCCGCGAAGAAGCGCACCACCTCGGGCATGGTCATGAAGCCGTCCGGGTCACCGCCTCGGTAGCGCCAGCCGGGCAGGCGCGTGCACCAGTTCGGCGTCAGCAGGCGCAGCGAATCCCAGCGCTCCGAGCGCCAGCGCTCGGCCACCCGGCCGCGCTCGAGCACCCGGTGGTCGATGCCGCGCTGGCTCAGCACGCGGCTCATGGCGAGGCCGGCCTGGCCGGCTCCGATGATGATCACGTCGGTCTCGCGCATGGCGGTCACTCCAGGGTCCGGGGCCCTGCCGCGCGAGGTGTCGCTCGGGGCAGGGCCGGGGGGTCAGGCGGCGTCGCGCATCGGCCGGGCGGCTTCGGGGGTCGCTTCGGGCGCCGCTTCGTCCGGCTGGCTGAGGCTCGCCTCGCACTCGGCCAGGCCCGGCCGCTCCAGCAGGCAGCGCCGGTCGTACCAGCGGCTGAAGGTGGTGAGGTCGGCCCGGGCGATCTGGGCGGCGAAGCCGTAGCCGGGATGGCGGTAATGATGGTGTGTCATGGCTCTCGTCTCCGTATTGGGGGTTGGGGAGCGCCGCCGCGCGACCGCGGCGACGGCGCGGGGTCGGGCGTTTCGTCAGGCGACCTCCACGGTCACCGGGGTGCGGTTGGTCAGCATGTCGTAGACGGCCGAGCGGGCACGCGACTGCTCGACGATCTGCGCCAGCTTCTCGGCGGGCGCGTTGCCCTTGACGCGCAAGCGGACGCGGATGCCCTCGAAGCCGTTGCGCACCTCGTCCGACAGGCCGAGGATGCCGCGCAGGTCCATGTCGCCCTCGACGACCGACTCGATCTCCTCGAGCTCGACGCCCCGCGCCGCGGCGATGTTGGCGATGCCGGCGGTCAGGCAGGCGGCGAGCGCGTGCAGCGCCCACTCCACGGGCGTCGGGCCGTTGTCGGCGCCGCACAGCACGGCCGGGTGGTCGGCGTCCGCCGTGAAGCTGCGGCCGCGGTCCTGCTCGGCGCCGGCGCCGAAGAAGCCGTTGATGGTCGAGCGCATGTGCGTGCCGGACACCCAGCTCCCTTTGGCGCGCCAGGTGAAGCGGGCCAGCTCGGGCTGGCCGGCGACGGCGTTGATGGTGGCCAGCAGCTCGGGGGTCTTCACGCCGTGGTGCGGCTCGGGGGCCCGGCGGGCGGGCTTCTCGACAGTGGTGGTGGTCATTGCTTGGTCTCCTTCTCGCGGTTGCGTGGCGGGCGGGGTGCCCGGCCGATGCGGCATGCGTAGGCGCCAAGCGTGTGAGCGGCGGTGGCACGCAGGGTGGAATTTGCCGGCCCCGACCGTGTGAATCGCGATTTCCACGCTCGCCCGGGCGCCGCCCTGGCTATGCTCGGCCCAGCCGCAACAGCGTGAGGAGACTCGAAGGATGACAGGCGCAACCGACCCCGCGCCCTGGGAGCGCACCATCCGGGGCAAGCCCGGCCTCGGCGCCACGGCCGAGCGCAGCCGGCGCACCTCGATGCGCGACGTCGAGCGATTCTCTCAGATGACCGGCGACATGAACCCGCTGCACTACGACGCCGAACTGGCGGCGAAGTCGCCCTTCGGCGGGCTGATCGTGCAAGGCGGCGTGACCAGCGGACTCCTGAACGCGCTGGTGGCCGAGGACCTGCCCGGCCCGGGCACGGTGTTCCTCGGCGTCGAGTGGAAGTTCACCAGGGCCGTGCAGGTCGGCGAGGAGATCACCGGCCGCGTCGAGGTCACCTCGGTGCGCGACGACAAGCCGATCTGCACGCTGGCGACCGAGGTTCGCAACGCCGCCGGCGAGGTCTGCCTCACCGGCACGGCAACGACCTACACCGTGCCGCTGAAATAACCCGCCGCCGTCCCCGAGAGCCTCCCTCCCCCCTCGTGGGGGAGGGAAGGGGAGGGGGTGCCTCCCGGCCGGTGTAATACCGTCGAGCCCTTGACGGGATTCACCGCGCAAACCGGCGTCATCCCCGCCTTCGCGGGGATGACGGATAGGTCGGTTCATGGGCTCGCGGGTATGATTCGCGGAAATTCGCGCCCGGGTCCGCGCCGGGTCAGTCGTGCGCCAGGGTGCAGCGGTTGCGCGTGCGCCCGGCGATCATCGGCCCGGTGTCCGCGAGATACTGTTTCATGTAGGGCGTGCCGAAATGCGTCTCGAGCGCCGCCGCGTCCGCATAGACCTCGTAGAGGAAGACCATCGCGTCGTCCTCGTCGGCGGTCAGCAGGTCGAAGCGCAGGCAGCCGGGCTCGTTGCTCAGGACGGTCTCGCGGTGCGCGAGGGCGCGGGCCAGGAAGGCGTCCTTGCGGCCGGGCGCCAGCTCGATCTCGACGACAAGCGCGATCGCAGGCATGGGTCTCTCCCTCGGATTTTGGCGACGGGTCTCGAGGCAGGCACCCTAGCCCGCCGCGGCATGCTTCATCCAGCCCCGGCCTCCCGGCCGGGCGCAGCCCCCGCGCCGCGCTAGCGGTCTGACTCCGACGCTTGGTACCCGAAACGCCCCCGGCATGATGCCCGCTGCTGATGACCGCGTAGCGGACAATGCAGTTATCGGACCCAAGTTGCCTGAGATTCTATTCTGTGCCATAGCTGACCAAATCGTGCCGAAGGAGCAAGTATGGGGATCACCAAATACGGCTTGGAGGCGATAGGCTACAAGGCGTTCGGTCCAGGCGAGACCGTGAAAGGCACTTTCATGCGCATGGAAGTCTTCTCGGTTCAGGGCTTCACCTTGGACGCTCCATGCCTTCCGCATTTCGAAGAAAGGATCGCCGGCGTTTCTTTTAAGTTTGGCTTTGGATATAGTTTAAACGAAGTTTGTAAGCTGCTGATTGGAGATGTTTTCGTTGACGATGAAGAGAAGTGTGGTGTTGCCCCCGTTTAACCGGACACCTCGGCGGGTTGCTGGGCTCGGATGAACTCGCGGGGCGAGCGCATCCTGAGCCCTGAATGTGGATGGCTCTCGTTGTAGTCCTCGAACCATCCGGCGAGCTGGTCAAGCGCGGTCGCGGCGTCCGGGATCGGATTGACGCGGACGTAGTCGCGCTTGAGGG
>DATKCQ010000092.1:0-25220 GCA_035513135.1 Thermohalobaculum sp. | reverse complement strand
CCGGTGAAGCGGGTCGACAACCACACCATGGCCTGGGGGCTGGAGGCCCGCGTGCCCTTCCTCGACCACGAGCTGGTCGAGCTCGCCGCCCGCATGCCCCCCGAGCACAAGCTCGCGCACGGCGGCAAGGGCGTGCTGCGGGAGGCGGCGCGCAAGGTCATCCCGTCCGAGGTGATCGACCGCCCCAAGGGCTACTTCCCCGTCCCCGCCTTGAAATACCTCAAGGGCCCCTATCTCGACATGGTGCGCGGCGCGCTGAGCAGCGAGGCGGCGCGCAGCCGCGGCCTGTTCCGCGAGGACTACCTCGAGACGCTGTTCGCCGCGCCGGACGAGCACATCACGCCGCTCAGGGGCTCCGAGCTGTGGCAGGTGGCGCTCCTCGAGATGTGGCTGCAGACCCAGGGAGTCTGAGAGATGACCGCGCAGGACCGGCGCCGCCGCGGCGCCTTCGAGCACCGTTTGCGCAAGATGCGCGAGCACGGGCTCAAGCCCGCCTCGGGCGCGGTCGCGCGCCCCAAGACCGGCGCCACGGTGCATTGCGGCTGGGGCCGCATCCTGTTCGCGCAGACCTTCGAGACGGCGGGGCAGATCGCCGAGGAGATGCGCGCCGAGCGCCCCGACCAGCGCGACATCGCCTTCTACGTGAGGGACCCGCACGTGGTGCTGGCCGCGGCGCCGCAGGAGCTGTTCCTCGACCCGTCGCACGCCTACCGGCTGGAGCTCGCCACCTACCGCCCCTCGCGCCGCAAGAACCGCGGCTTCTTCATCCGCCGGCTCTCGACCCAGGCGGACGCCGAGGCCGTGAACGTGATCTACGACGCGCGCCACATGGTGCCGGTGCGCCCCGACTTCTTCTGGTCGCAGCGCGACGCGCGCCAGATCACCGTGCTGGTCGCCGAGGACAGCGAGACCGGCGAGATCCTGGGCTCGGTCACCGGCGTCGATCACCGCCACGCCTTCGGCGACCCCGAGCACGGCGCCTCGCTGTGGTGCCTCGCGGTGAGCCCGCAGGCGCCGCGGCCCGGCCTGGGCGAGGCGCTGGTGCGCCGCCTCGCCGAGCACTTCGCGGCGCGCGGCGCGGCCTATCTCGACCTCTCGGTGCTGCACGACAACGCCCAGGCGATCGCGCTCTACGAGAAGCTCGGCTTCCGCCGCATGGCGTTCTTCGCGGTCAAGCGGCGCAACCAGATCAACGAGCCGCTGTTCACCGGTCCGGTCGGCACCGACAAGCTCAACCCCTACGCCGAGATCATCGTCAACGAGGCGCGCCGGCGCGGCATCCAGGTCGAGGTGACCGACGCCGAGGGCGGCTTCTTCCGCCTGACCCATGGCGGCCGCTCGATCCACTGCCGCGAATCGCTGAGCGAGCTGACCTCGGCGGTCGCCATGTCGATCTGCGACGACAAGAGGGTGACCCGGCGCGTCGTCGAGAAGGCCGGCGTGCGCGTGCCCGAGCAGGCGGACCCGGCGGACGCGGAGGCCGTGAAGTCATTGCTCGAGCGCCACGGCGCCGTGGTGGTCAAGCCCGCCCGCGGCGAGCAGGGCCGCGGCATCTCGGTCGGCCTCAGCACGCTCGACGAGGTCGAGGCGGCGGTCGCCGAGGCCGCGAAGCTCTCGGACCGCGTGGTGATCGAGCAGATGGTCGAGGGCCAGGACCTGCGCCTCATCGTCATCGACTACAAGGTGGTCGCCGCCGCCATCCGCCGCCCGGCCCACGTGATCGGCGACGGCGCCACCACGATCCGCAGGCTGATCGAGCTGCAAAGCCGCCGCCGCGCCGCCGCCACCGGCGGCGAGAGCCGCATCCCGCTCGACGCCGAGACCGAGCGATCCGTGCGCGCCGCCGGCTACGGGCTTGACGACGCGCTCGAGGAAGGCAAGGAACTGGCGGTGCGCAAGACCGCCAACCTGCACACCGGAGGCACCATCCACGACGTGACCGAGGAGACCCACCCCCAGCTCATCAAGGCCGCCGCCACCGCGGCGCGCGCCATCGAGATCCCGGTGACCGGGATCGACTTCGTGATTCGCTCCCCGCGCGAGCCGGACTACGCCTTCATCGAGGCGAACGAGCGCCCGGGCCTCGCCAACCACGAGCCGCAGCCGACCGCCGAGCGCTTCATCGACCTCCTCTTCCCGCTCTCGGTCCCGGCCGCCGCCCGCATCGCCTCGCACTGAAGAAGATCCATGCCCCGGCTGAACATCGATATCCCCTATCTGCGCGAGCGCCTCGAGGCGCTGCTCGCCATCCCCAGCCCCTCGGGCTACACCGACATGGCGGTGCGCCACGTCT
This sequence comes from Thermohalobaculum sp., assembly GCA_035513135.1. Taxonomy (GTDB): domain Bacteria; phylum Pseudomonadota; class Alphaproteobacteria; order Rhodobacterales; family Rhodobacteraceae; genus Thermohalobaculum. Next base: position 22,927 of record DATKCQ010000092.1, on the reverse strand, counting down.
CCGGGGAGCTCGAGGCGCTCGGCCTCGAGGTCGAGATGACCCGGCGCGGCGCCATCCGCGCCCGCATGGCCGGTCTCGAGCGGCAACCGGCCCGCGCCATCGTCAGCCACCTCGACACGCTCGGCGCCCAGGTCAAGGCGCTCAAGCCCAACGGCCGGCTCGAGCTGGTCGCCATCGGCCACTGGTCGGCGCGCTTCGCCGAGGGCGCGCGCGCCACGGTGTTCAGCGACCGCGGCGCCTATCGCGGCACCATCCTGCCGCTCAAGGCCTCGGGCCACACCTTCAACCAGGAGATCGACACCCAGCCGACCGGCTGGCCGCATGTGGAGCTGCGCATCGACGCCTGGTCCTACGGCGACAAGGACCTGCGCCGGCTCGGCATCGATGTGGGCGACATCGTCGCCATCGACCCGGCTCCCGAGTTCCTCGACAACGGCTTCATCGTCTCGCGCCATCTCGACGACAAGGCCGGCGCGGCGGTGGCGCTGGCCTCGATCAAGGCGCTGGCGGAATCGGGCGAGACGCTGCCCGTCGACCTCTTCTGGCTCTTCACCATCACCGAGGAGATCGGCCACGGCGCCTCGTCGATCCTCGCCCACGACATCGCCTCGATGGTCACCATCGACAACGGCACCACGGCGCCCGGCCAGAACTCCGACGAGTTCGGCGTGACCATCGCCATGGCCGACCAGACCGGCCCGTTCGACTGGCACCTGACCCGGAAGATGGTGGATCTGTGCCGCGAGCACGACATCCGCTTCCAGAAGGACGTGTTCCGCTACTACCGCTCGGATTCCGCCTCGGCCATCGAGGCGGGGGCCGACGTGCGCACCGCCCTCATCTGCTTCGGCATCGACGCCTCGCACGGCTACGAGCGCATCCACATGCACGCCCTGCGCTCGCTGGCCGAGCTGGTCACGGCCTACGCCACCTCCGAGATCGAGATCGCCCGCGACGCCAAGCCCACCGCCGGCCTACAGGGTTTTCCCAGCCAGCCGATGGAGGAGGCCGAGCAGCGCCTCTCGCCCGAGGCCGAGCCGAGCAACAACCACAAGCGCCCGGCCAAGGGCTGACGGGGCGGGCGTGGGTAGTGTCTCAGACACTACCCGGGCTTGTCGGGGCTTGCCGCGCCTGCCGATCCGACGCAGTCTCGGGGGGCGAGAACGAGGCCCATGGGAGGACGCCCATGCCCGGCGACTTCTACCCGCGTGACCGCGCCTGGCACCCGCCGGCCCTCGCCCCGGCCTACAAGACCAGCCTCGCGCGCGCGCCGCGCCGCCCGCTGGTGGCGCTCGGCCAGACGCTGTCCGAGACCACCGGCCCGGTCTTCGGGCCCTCCGGCATCGGCCCGCTCGACCATGACCTCCTGCGCAACCACGCCGGGGACGGCCCGCCCATCGGCGAGCGCATCCTCGTGCACGGCCGGGTGCTCGACGAGAACGCCCGGCCCGTCGCCGGCGCGCTGATCGAGGTCTGGCAGGCCAACGCCGGCGGCCGCTACCGCCACGTGAACGACGGCTACCTCGCGCCCCTCGACCCCAACTTCGGCGGCTGGGGCCGCACGCTGACCGACGCCGAAGGCGCCTACGTATTCCGCACCGTGCGCCCCGGCCCCTATCCGTGGCCGAACGGCGTCAACAGCTGGCGCCCGGCGCACATCCACTTCTCGCTGTTGGGCCACGCCTTCTGCCAGCGGCTGATCACCCAGATGTATTTCGAGGGCGACCCGCTGGTGCCGCGCTGCGCCATCGTCAACACCCTCCCCGACCCGGCCGCCGTCGAGCGCCTGGTGGCGCCGCTCGATCTCAACGCCGCCGAGCCCTTCGACGCGCTGGCCTACCGCTTCGACATCGTGCTCAGGGGCCGCCGCGCCACCCCCTTCGAGAACCGGCCGGAGGGCAGCTGATGGCCGGCAGGCTGCCCTATCTGAAGGAGACGCCCGCGCAGACCGCCGGGCCTTACGTGCACATCGGCCTCGCCCCGGCCACGGCCGGGCTGCAACCGGGTGGCCCGCAGCCCGGTGCCGAAATCGCCGCCCCCGGCGTCAGCGGCCGGCGCATCCGCATCGAGGGCACGGTGCTGGACGCCGACGGCGCGCCGGTGCGCGACGCGGTGATCGAGGTCTGGCAGGCCGATGCCGCCGGCCGCTACCCGCACCCCGAGGACCCGCGCGCCCACGAGGTCGAGCCCGGATTCAACGGCTGGGGCCGGGTGGTCCCCGACCTCGCCAGCGGTCGGTTCGCCTTCGAGACGATCAAGCCGGGACCGATTCCCGGCCCCAACGGTGGTAGCCAGGCCCCGCACCTCACGCTGTGGCTGGTGGCGCGCGGCATCAATATCGGCCTGCACACCCGGCTCTGCTTCGCCGACGAGGACGCGGCCAACGCCGCCTGCCCGGTGCTCGCCCGCATCGAGCCGCACCGCCGCCCGACGCTTCTCGCCGCGCCCGAGCAACCCGGCCCGCCGCCCGTCTACCGCTTCGACATCCACCTCGCCGGCCCCGCCGAGACCGTGTTCCTCGACATCTGAGAGAGGCGCCATGACGAATCCCTGCATCATCGCCGTCGCCATCACCGGCTCGGTGCCGCAGAAGGCCGACAACCTCGCGGTGCCGATCAGCATCGAGGAGCAGGTCGAGTCGACCCACGAATCCTTCGAGGCCGGCGCGTCCCTGGTCCACTGCCACGTGCGCCAGGAGGACGGCACGCCCACCTCGGACCCCGAGCGCTTCGCCCGCCTGATGGAGGGCATAAAGCGCCACTGCCCCGGCATGATCATCCAGCTCTCGACGGGGGGCCGCTCCGGCTCGGGGCAGGCGCGCGGCGCCATGCTGGCGCTGCGTCCCGACATGGCCTCGCTGGCGGTGGGCTCGAACAACTTCCCCACCCGGGTCTACGAGAACCCGCCGGATCTGGTCGACTGGCTCGCCGCCCAGATGCTCGAGCATGACGTGAAACCCGAGATCGAAGCCTTTGATCTGTCGCATATCTTCCAAGCCGTGAAGATGGCGAAGGACGGCACGATCAGGGGTCCCCTGCACGTCCAGTTCGTCATGGGAGTGAAGAACGCCATGCCCGTCGACCGCGAGGTGTTCGACTTCTACGTGCGCACGGTCGCCCGCCTCGCCCCCGACGCCACCTGGTGCGGCGCAGGCATCGGCGCCGGCCAGGTCCTGCTCAACGAGTGGTCGATCGCCGCGGGCGGCCACACCCGCACCGGGCTCGAGGACAATGTCCGGCTCGACCGCGAGACGCTCGCCCCCTCGAACGCCGCGCTGGTGCGCCGCGCCGCCGAGCTGTGCGAGAAACATGCGCGCCCGGTCGCCACCTGCCAGCAGGCGCGCCGCATCCTCGGCCTGCGCGAGGCCGCCTGACGCCGTCTCACCCCGGCGCCCGGCCCAGCGCCACGACCACGGGCGCGCCCGCAAACCCGTCGCCCGGCGCCACCGCGCCGCCCCCGACTTCGAGGGCGGTGTCCGGCCAGAGCGTGCGGAACGCGATCCCCTGCCATTCGGGCGGCAATCGGAAGCGCGGCCCGCCCGCCCGGCGCGCCGGCGGCGCGGAGAGCTCGGCCAGCACCAGCAGCACGTCGCCGCCCGCCGCGCGCGCCGCGCCGAGATGGCGCCCGCCCGCCGCCTCGACGGCGAGGGCACGGCAGGCTCCGCGCGCGAACAGCCCGGGCGTCTCGCGCCGCTGCGCGAGCAGCCGGCGCATCAGCGCCATCTTGGCGCCATCGAAGCCCTCCGCCCCCGGCCCGTCCAGCGCCGCCTGGCGCGCGGCGAAGTCCACCGGCCGGCGGTTGTCCGGGTCGACCAGGCTGAGATCGGCCCACTCGGTCCCCTGGTAGATGTCGGGCACGCCCGGCAGCACCAGCTTGAGCGCCAACTGCACCAGGCTCTTGCGCGCGCCCGCCGCGATGAACGGCCGCGCGCCCGCCTCGAACGCCCGCCGGAAGTCCGCATCGCCCAACGCCCGTTCGACGAAGCCGGCGAGCCGCGCCTCGTAGCCGGCGTCGGGCCGGGTCCAGCCGGTCTGCCGCTTCGCCTCGCGCGCCGCCTTCAGCATGTAGGCTTCCATGCGCTCGGCCAGCGCGCCCGGCGGATCGCTCGCCCACGCCCCGAGCAGCGCCTGGTAGAACAGCCAGCGCATCTCGGCGTCCGGCGCCTGCGCCCCCGCCAGCCGCGCGTCCCACCCGGCGACCGCCGCGCGCCAGTCGCCAGGCGCGTCCGCGATCGAGGCGATGCGCATCCGCGCGTCCTCGCCGCGCTTGGTGTCGTGCGTGGCGGTGGCGTTCAGCGCGTGCGGCTGGCGCGCGGCGACGGCGCGCTGGAACACGTCCGGGTCGAGGCCGATGGGCTCGGGCTCGCCCCCCACCTCGTTGGCCGAGACCAGCCGGTTGAAGCGGTAGAACAGCGTGTCCTCCATCGCCTTCGCCATCAGCGCCCCGGTGGTCTGCTGAAAGCGCAGGCGCAGGCGGGCCGCCGCCGCCCCGGCACCCGCGCGGATCAGGCGCAGCACGTCGCTCACCGCCGCCGGGTCCTCGAGCCCGGCCGAGGCCCGTGCCGCGCGCTCGACGCGCGCGAGCACCGCCGCATCCGTCTCGCCGCCCGCCCCACCGGTCAGGTAGGTGCGATAGACCGGCATGGCGCAGGCCAGCGCCACCAGCGCCCGGCGCAGCGTGTCCGCGCCCCAGTCGCGCGCCAGCGGATCGTCCGCCGCCGCCGCGCCGGCAAGGCGCGTGAGCGCGTCGAGCTCGGCGGCGAGGTTCCAGGTCAGGATCTCGCGCTTGGCCTCGGCCAGCATCGCCTCCGGGTCGGGCTGCGCCCCGATGAAATCGTGATAGGCGGCGGCGATCGCGCCCGCCCCGCCCGGATCGGTCAGCACGCCCCCGGCGAGCCGGGCGAACTCGTAGCCGGTGGTGCCCGCGACCGGCCAGCCGTCGGGCAGCGTCTCGTCCGGCGCCAGGATCTTCTCGACCCAGACCGGCGTCCCCGGCGCCGCCGCGCGCAGCCGCGCCAGGTAGCCCGCCGGGTCGGCCAGCCCGTCCACATGGTCGATGCGCAGGCCCTGCACCTGCCCCGCCTCGATCAGCGCGAGCACGAAGCGGTGGACATCGGCGAACACGCCCTCGTCCTCGACGCGCACGCCGACCAGCCCGGTGATCTCGAAGAACCGCCGGTAGCTCAGCGCGTCGCGCCCCGCCCGCCAGTAGGCGAGCTGCCAGGATTGCGCCTCGTGCACCCGGTGCAGCAGCGCCCGGTCGCGCGAGATCGCTTCCAGCCGGTCGCCCAGCCGCCCGGCATTGGCGGGCTCGCCGATCCAGCGGGCAAAGCCCTCCGGGGCCTGGGGCGGCTGCATCTGCGCGGGGTCCAGCACCAGCCCCCAGCTTCGCGGGTCGAGCGGGAAGGCGTGCTCGAAATAGCGCAGCACCAGCCCGTCCTGCGCGTGGCCGAGCGCCAGCTCGCCCGCCTCCAGCGCCTTGCCGTAGGGCTGGCCGAGCACGGGCAGCACCAGGCGCGGCGCCGACCAGTCGATGTCGAAGTGCCCGGCATGGCGGCTCGCCATCCCGTGGCGCAGCACGTCGCGCCACCACGGGTTCTCGGGCGAGGCCGCCATGTGGTTGGGCACGATGTCGAGGATCAGCCCGAGCCCGGCCGCCTCGAGCGCTCCGGACAGCCGCTCGAAGCCGGCCATCCCCCCGAGGCTCGCGTCCATGCGCCCGTGGTCCGTCACGTCGTAGCCGTGCGTCGAGCCGGTCACCGCCTGGAACAGCGGCGAGGCGTAGAGGTGGCTCACCCCCAGCCGCGCCAGATAGGGCACCAGCCCCGCCGCCCGCTCGAAGTCCATGTCCTGCCGGAACTGCAGCCGGTAGGTGGCGCGCGGCGGGCTCATCGCGGCCGCGCCCGGCGCAGCGCCGCCACGTGCGCGCGCCAGCCGGGATGCTCCCCCAGCCGCTCGAGCGTCACCGGCAGACGGCGGCGCCAGTTCGGATGCTCGTCCACGGTGCCCGGAACGTTGACCTGCTCGATCACGCCCAGCGCGTCCTCGATCTGCAGGGCCATCAGGCGGCAGCGGTTCCCGGCCACCGCCGCGTGCAGCTTCGGCGAGACCGTCGCAGCCATGCGCGTGCCGAAGCGGCGGACCAGCGCCCGCCGCTCGGCCGCGCGCGCCGTGCTCCGCGCGCCCCACTCCGCGGCCGAGAGCATGCCGAGATCGCGGCGCAGCGCCAGGTCCGCCCCCTCCCACCAGCCGGCCAGGGTCGGCATGTCGTGGGTGGCGACGCAGGCCAGCGCGTCGCGCGGCCAGCGCCTCAGAAAGCCCATGCCCGCCTTGTCGGCCTCGAAGAAGAACACCTTGTAGGCGTGGATGCGCCGCCGCGCCATCAGCGCCCGGAAGCCCTCGGGCACCACGCCGAGATCCTCCCCGATCACCGCGCAGCGTGCCGCGCGCGAGGCCTCGGCCAGCCGGGCGAGCAGCAGCGACAGCGGGTAGCGTACATAGGCCCCCTCGGTGGCCGGGGCGCCGCGCGGGATCAGCCACAGGCGCGCGAGGCTCATGGCGTGGTCGATGCGCAGCGCGCCGGCGTGGCGCATCACCGCGGCGATGGTCTCGGCGAAGGGCCGCGCGTCCGCCCCGGCGAGGCCCACCGGCGAGAGCGGCGCCAGCCCCCAGTCCTGCCCGCTGGTCGAGAAATCGTCGGGCGGCGCGCCGATCGAGACGCCCGGCACGGTGATCTCCGGCGCCGCCCAGGCGGCCGAGCCGTCGGGCGCCGCGCCGACCGCCATGTCGAGGTAGAGCCCGATGCGCATGCCCGCCGCGCGCGCCGCGCGCTGCACCCGGGCAAGCTGGGCATCCGCCTGCCATTGCAGCCAGAGGTGCCAGTCAACCCGCGCCCGGTGCTCGGCCGCGAAGGCCCGCGACCCGGCGCTGCCCCGGTCGCGCAGCGGCGCCGGCCAGCCGGTCCAGCCGGCGCCGTGCCCCCCCCCATTCCCCCCCGCAACCATGACCTCCGAGATCGCCTCGAAGAGCGCGTGCGCCTCGAGCGCCGCGCCCCCCTCGGCGCAAAAGGCGCGGAAGGCGGCGCGGCGCGCGGCGGTCCAGGGGAAGCCCGCGAACAGGCGCCGCAGCACGGCAACCGTCAGCCCGGCCAGGGCGGGCACGTCGATCAGCGCCGTGGAGCGCAGCCTTGCGGCCTGCACCGACTCCTGAGGCGTGAGCCCCTTGAACCCCGCGATCCACTCGGGCGCGAGATGCAGGGGGTTGAGGAAACGCCGGTTCGAGGGGAAGAACGGGCTGACCCGGTCGGGCGCACTCCAGAACAGCGCATTGAGCGGGTTGACGCCGACGAAGTCCGCGCCCTCCGCGCCCGCCAGCCGGCACAGCGCGGCGAGGTCGGCGAAGTCGCCCATGCCGAGGTTGCGCGCCGAGGCGAGGCCGGGCAACTGGCAGGTCACGCCCCAGGCCCGCCGGCGCCCCAGCCCGTGCGTGACGTGGCAGCGCGGCGCGCCCCGCTCGGCCAACGCCTCGGCGATGCCGGCGGGGGGCGCCGGGGCGGGGGCGTCGAGGCCGAACAGCCCGGCCAGCGTCGCCAGCGTGCGCTCGGGCACTGCGCGCTCGCGCCCGTCGATCCCCACATAGAAGGGCTCGATCCCGTGCGAGGCGCACAGCGCGGCGAGGCCGCCCCTCACGGCGCGTCCTCCTCCAGCGTCACACAGACCGCCCAGGCGTCGCGCGCCGGGTCGCCGCGCCGGAAGATCTCGCGCCGGAAGATCTCGCGCCCCGGCGGCGTCACATCGAGCGGCGCGCCGCCGAGATTCGCCACCAGCCCCAGCCGGCTGCCGTCGCCCAGCGTCCAGCGCGCCTCGAGCCCGCGTTCGCCGCGCGGCCGGGCCTCGGCGTTCATCGCCGCCATGCCGGGCAGGCGCGGCACGATCTGCGTGCGCCTCAGGCGCAGCAATTCGCGCACCAGCGCGCGCCGGGCCTTGCCCGCCGGTCCCTCGAGCCCCGCCCAGTCGAGCTTCGAGCGCTCGAAGGTCGTCGGGCTGTTGGGGTCGGGGATGCTCTCGCGCAGGCCCGCGTCGGCGAAGGCGCGCCAGCGCGCGAACTCGCGCCGGCGGCCCTGGCGCACCGCCTCGGCCAGCTCGCCCTGGAAGTCGCAGAAGAACTGGAAGGGCCGGGTCTCGCCCCACTCCTCGCCCATGAAGACGAGCGGGATCATCGGCGAGAGCAGCAGGATCGCGGTCAGCACCTCCACCGCCTCGGGCGCCGCCAGCGTGGTCAGCCGCTCGCCGAAGGCGCGGTTGCCGGTCTGGTCGTGGTTTTGCAGGAAGTTGACGAAGGCCACCGGCGGCAGGTGCGCCGAGGGCTCGCCGCGCGCCGCCCCGCCGCGGTGGGCCGAGGGCCGGCCCTGCTGCACGAAGCCGTCGCGCAGCGCCACCACCATATCGCCGCGCGGGTCGCCCGTATAGTCGGCGTAATAGCCGTCGTCCTCGCCGGTCGCCAGCACGTGCGCGACGTGGTGGAAATCGTCGTTCCACTCGCCGTCGCAGAGCACCGCCCGGCCCGCCTCATTGCGCGCGTGCAGGTGCGTGATGTTGCGGTCGTCCTCGGTGGTCAGATGCACCGGCCGCGTGAAGCCGTGCGCCCGCACGGCGCGGGCCAGGTCCGCGACCAGCGTCGGGTCGGCGATCGTGTCGATGGCGTCGAGGCGCAACCCGTCGATGCGGTATTCCTCGAGCCAGTAGAGCGCGTTCTCGATGAAGAAGCTCCGCACCGCCGGCTGGCGGTAGTCGATGGCGTCGCCCCATGGCGTGCGGCGCTCCGGGTCGAAGAACTCGGGCGCATAGGCGTGCAGGTAGTTCCCGTCCGGGCCGAAGTGGTTGTAGACCACGTCGAGGAACACCATCAGCCCGCGCGCATGCGCCGCGTCCACCAGCCATTTGAGCGCGTCCGCACCCGAATAGGCCCGGTGCGGCGCGTAGAGCAGCACGCCGTCATAACCCCAGCCGCGCCGGCCCGAGAACTGCGCCACCGGGCACAGCTCGATGGCCGTCACCCCGGTCTCGGCCAGGTGGTCGAGCTTCTGGCGCACGCCCTGGAAGTCGCCGGTTTCCGAGAACGTGCCCACATGCAGCTCGTAGAGCACGGTCTCGTGCCAGGGCCGGCCGCGCCAGTCGCACTCCCACGCGAAGCTGGCCGGGTCGAGCAGAAGCGACGGCCCGTGCACGTCGCCCTCCTGCATGCGCGCCGCCGGGTCGGGCACGGCGCGGCCGTCGACCACGAAGGCGTAGGCCTGGGCGCCCCAGGCGGGCAGCTCGGTCTCGAACCAGCCGTCGGCGGCGCGGTCGAGGCCGTGCGTCTCGCCCTCGATGCGCACGGCGGCCCCGCCGAGCGACGGGGCCCACAGGCGAAAGCGCCAGCGCCCCTCGCCCACCGGCTCGGCGCCCCAGCTCTTGGCGAAGTGCGCGCGGCTCACTTCAGCGCCTCCAGCGTCTCGAGCAGCAGCACGGCGCGTGCCGGCACGGTGACCTCGTGCTCCGAGGCGATCGCCTCGCGCTCGGGCGCGATCTCGCCCGTGGCGCTGTCCATGAGCAGGCGCCACTTCACCGGCCCCTTGCGCCCGGGCAGGCGGAACCCAACCTCCCCGGCGCCCGGGTTGAACAGCATCAGCAGCGAGCGCTCGCCCGCCCCGCTCAGCATCAGGCCGAGCTGGCCGTCCGCGCCGTTGCCCCAGTCCTCGCCGGCCATCGGCGACCCGTCGGGCTTGAACCACGCGGCGTCGGGGACACCCGCCGCCCCGGTGGGCGCGCCGTGGCGGAACTTGTCGGGGCGCAGCAGGCGGCGGCTCTTGCGGATCACCACCAGCCCGCGCAGGAAGTCGGTGAAACCGCCGTTGCGCCCGGCCTCCCAGTCCATCCAGCTCAGCTCGTTGTCCTGGCAGTAGGGGTTGTTGTTGCCGCGCTGGCTGCGCCCGATCTCGTCGCCCATCAGCAGCATCGGCGTGCCGTGGCTCAGCATCAGCGTGGCGAGCGAGGCGCGGCGCAGCCGGTCGCGCAGCGCCAGCACCTGCGCGTCCTCGGTCGGTCCCTCGACCCCGCAGTTCCAGCTCAAATTGTGGTCGTGGCCGTCGCGGTTGCCCTCCTGGTTCGCCTCGTTGTGCTTTTCGTCGTAGGACCACAGGTCCATCAGCGTGAAGCCGTCATGCGCGGTGACGAAGTTGACGCTGGCCCAGGTGCGCCGCCCGCGCCGGTCGAACAGCGGCGCCGAGCCGAGCAGCCCCGCGGCCAGCCCCGCCCGGCTCGCCTCGTCGCCCTTCCAGTAGGCGCGCATGCCGTCGCGGTAGGCGTCGTTCCACTCGGCCCAGCCGGGCGGGAAGTTGCCGAGCTGGTGGCCGTTCGGGCCGATGTCCCAGGGCTCGGCGATCAGCTTGACGCCCTGCAGCGCCGGGTCCTGGCCGACCGTGTCGAAGAAGACCGAGCTGGGGTCGAACTGCTCGTAGTCGCGCCCCAGCGCGGTGGCGAGGTCGAAGCGGAAGCCGTCGACGTGGCACTCCTCGACCCAGTAGCGCAGCGAGTCCATCACCATCTGCATCACGCGCGGGTGGCGCAGGTTCATGGTGTTGCCGCAACCGGTGGTGTCGAAGTAGTAGCGCCGGTCCTCGGCCAGCGCGTAGTAGCTGGCGTTGTCGATGCCGCGAAACGACAGGGTGGGCCCGGTCTGGTCGCCCTCGGCGGTGTGGTTGTAGACCACGTCGAGGATCACCTCGATGCCCGCCTCGTGCAGCCGCTTGACCATGAACTTGAACTCGTCGATGCCGTGGCCGGGCGAGATGTAGCGCGTGGCCGGGGCGTGGAAGCACAGCGTGTTGTAGCCCCAGTGATTGACCAGCCCCTTCTCGGCGAGGTGCCGGTCGTCGACGCAGGCCTGCACCGGCAAAAGCTCGATGGCGGTGACGCCGAGCCGCGTCAGGTGGCGGATCACGCGGGGGTCGGCGAGCCCCGCGAAGGTCCCCTGGATCTGCCGGGGCAGCTCGGGGTGCAGCTCGGTCATGCCCTTGACGTGCGCCTCGTAGACGATGGTCTCGCGCCAGCTGCGGCGCGGGCGGATGTCCTGCCCCCAGGTGTAGGCCGCGTCGATCACCACGCATTTGGGCATCAGCCGCGCGCTGTCGCGCCGGTCGATGGTCAGATCGCCGCGCGGCGCGCCGACCCGGTAGCCAAAGCACGAATCGTGCCAGCGGATCTCGCCCGCCAGCGCCTTGGCGTAGGGGTCGATCAAGAGCTTGCTCGGGTTGAAGCGATGCCCCTCCTCGGGCGCGTAGGGGCCGTGCACCCGGTAGCCGTAGAGCTGGCCGGGGCGCACGTCCGGAAGGTAGCCGTGCCAGACCTCGTGGGTGAACTCGGGCAGCGTCACGCGCTCGGTCTCGCGCCGGCCCTTGCGGTCGAACAGGCACAGCTCGACCCGCGTGGCATTGGCCGAGAACAGCGCGAAGTTCACCCCCGAGCCGTCCCAGGTGGCGCCAAGCGGATGCGGCAGCCCAGGCAAAACCCGGTAGGCCATGCGCGTCGTATCCTTCAGGTGGGATCGGGTTCGAGGACAATCGTGCCAAGCGGCGGCAGCGTCAAGCGCAGCGAGGCGGGGCGCCCGTGCAGCGGCACCGCCTCGGCCTCGACGCGGCCGGCGTTGCCGATGTCGGCGCCGCCGTAGACGCCCGCGTCGGTGTTCAGCCGCTCGCGCCAGACGCCCGGCAGCGGCACGCCGATGGCGTAGTCGTGGCGCACCACGGGGGTCATGTTGGCAACCACCACGGCGCGCTCGCCCCCCGGTCCGCGGCGCTCGTAGGAGAACACGCTCTGCTCCGTGTCGCCGCCCTCGATCCAGGCGAAGCCGGCCGGGTCGCAGTCGAGCCCGTGCAGCGCCGGGCTGGCGCGGTAGAGCGAGTTGAGGTCGCGCACCAGGCGTTGCAGCCCGCCATGCGCCGGGTCGTCCAAGAGGTGCCAGTCGAGCGAGCGGTCGTGGTCCCACTCGCGCTCCTGGCCGAACTCGCCGCCCATGAACAAGAGCTTCTTGCCCGGATGCGTCCACATGAAGCCGTAATAGGCGCGCAGGTTGGCGAAGCGCTGCCAGCGGTCGCCGGGCATCTTGCCGATCAGCGAGCCCTTGCCGTGCACCACCTCGTCGTGGCTCAGCGGCAGCACGAAGTTCTCCGAGAAGGCATAGTCGATGCCGAAGGTCATCAGGTGGTGGTGGTGGCTGCGCCAGGCCGGGTCCTTCGCCATGTAGACCAGCGTGTCGTGCATCCAGCCCATGTTCCACTTGTAGTGGAAGCCCAGGCCGCCCTCCCCCACGGGCCGCGAGACGCCGGGCCAGGCGGTCGATTCCTCGGCGACGGCGACGCGGCCCGGGTGGCGCTCGGCGATCAGCCGGTTGACCTCGCGCAGGAGCGCGATCGCCTCGAGGTTCTCGCGCCCGCCGTAGACGTTGGGCACCCACTGGTCGGCGGGCCGCGAGTAGTCGAGATAGAGCATCGAGGCCACCGCATCGACGCGCAGCCCGTCCACGCCGTAGCGTTCGAGCCAGAACAGCGCGTTGGCGACAAGGAAGTTCGCCACCTCGCGCCGTCCGAAATTGTAGATCAGCGTGTTCCAGTCCAGGTGGAAGCCGAGCCGCGGGTCGGCGTGCTCGTAGAGATGCGTGCCGTCGAAGCGCCCCAGCCCGTGCGGATCGGACGGGAAATGCGCCGGCACCCAGTCGATGATCACGCCGAGATCCGCCGCGTGGCAGGCCCGCACCAGGCGGCGGAACCCCTCGGGGTCGCCGAACCGCGCGGTCGGCGCGTAGAGGCCGACCGGCTGGTAGCCCCACGACCCGGTGAACGGGTGCTCGGTGACCGGCATGAACTCCAGATGCGTGAACCCCATGTCGCGCGCATAGGGCACCAGCGTCCCGGCCAGCTCGTCATAGGTGAGCCAGCGCTCGCCCTCGGCCCGGCGCCACGAGCCCAGGTGCACCTCGTAGACCGACATGGGCGCGCCCGGCGCCTGGCGCGCCGCCAGCCCCTTGTCCCAGTCCGGCTCCCCGGCCGGCTCGGGCAGGCCGTGCACCACCGAGGCGGTCGCCGGCGGCGGCTCGTGGCGAAAGCCCACGGGGTCGGCCTTCAAGGGCTCGACCTCGCCCGCCGCACCGACGATCTCGAACTTGTAGCGCGTGCCCGGGGCCACGCCCGGCAGGAACAGCTCCCACACGCCGGGCCGGTGGCGCAGGCGCATCGGGTGGCGCCGCCCGTCCCAGAAGTTGAAGTCGCCGACCACGCTGACGCGCCGCGCGTTGGGCGCCCAGACGGCGAAGGCGGTGCCCTCCGCCCCCTCGTGCCGCATCGGCTGCGCACCCAGCCTGGTGTAGAGCTCCAGATGCCGCCCCTCGGCGATCAGGTGCGCGTCGAGGTCGCCGAGGATCGGGCCGAAGGCATAGGCGTCGTGCCCGCCCCAGTCCCTGCCGTCGCCGTGGAAGGCGAGCCGGTAGGCGAACGGCTTCCTGCGCCGCGGCAGGTGGCCGGCGAACACCCCGGCCTCGTGCACCCGCGCCAGCTCGGCCACCGCCTTGCCCCTGGCATCCGTCACCCAGGCCTGCGCCGCGCCGGGGTCGAAGGCCGCGACGCGCAGCCCGTCGGGCGTCGCGTGCATGCCCAGCCAGCGGAACGGGTCGCCGAGCCGCCCCAGCGCGATGGCCTCGCAGACCTCGGGCGGCAGCGGCGCGGTCGCAGCCTCGCCGCGCATCACTTGCCCCCGTCGATGAGCGCCAGCGCCCCGCGCACCGGGATCGACAGCCAGGCCGGGCGGTTCGCCGCCTCGTAGCCGATCTCGTAGAACACCTTTTGCAGCAGGAAGAGGCGCAGCAGCTCCTCGCTGCCGCTGCCGCCCGCCGCCGCTTCGTAGGCCTCGAGGAAGTGCGCGCGCGACCAGTCGAGCCAGGCCTGCGCCGTCGCGTCGGCCCGCTCCGAGCCGGCGCCCTTGGCGCGCAGCCGGTCGAGCGCGGCGAAGGCGGCGTAGTCGAAGCTCCTGAGCATCCCCGCCACGTCGCGCAGCGGCGAGGACTTGGCGCGGCGCTCCTCGAGGCTGCGGCGCGGCTCGCCCTCGAAGTCGATGATGACCACGTCGTTCTGTGCCACCAGGACCTGGCCGAGGTGATAGTCGCCGTGGATGCGCGACTTCCTGCCGGCGGGCCTGGTCCTGGCGAGCCGGCGCATCAGCCTCTCGACCTCCTTCCTGCGCGAGAGCAGCTCCTTGACCTCGGCCGACTCCGGCGCGCCCTTCAGCCGCCGGAACGCATCCTCGGCCTGCGCCGCCACGTCCGATGCCCAGACGGCGATGTCGGCCCTGGTGACGCGCTCGGTCCCGAACGCCTTGTCGCGGGTCGGCGTGGCCAGCGCGGCGTGCAGCTCGCCGGTGCGCCGGCCGATGATCGCGGCGATGTCGAGCGGGAACGGGAAGCCGCTCGCGCCGTCCACCGGCGCGTCCGCCGGCTCGGTCAGCGCCGTGTCCTCGATCTCGCGGGTCAGCGCGTCGATGGTCGCGCCCCAGGCGTCGCCCTGGTTCGGCACGAAGGCGAAGCAGGCGGCGACGGTCGCCGGCTCGCCGCCCGCGCGGGCGATGCTTGCCTCGCCCAGGAAGGCCGGCGTGTGGGGGAACCGGGCCTTCTCGGTCAGGAAGCGGCCGATCTCGATGTCCGGCTGCTGCCCGGTCCGGAGCCGGCGGTAGATCTTCAGCATCCCCTTGTCGCCGAAGGCGACGCAGACATTGGACTGCTCGACGCCCAAGGGCCGCCGCTCGTCCACCTCGTCGAGCGCGGCCAGCCCTTCGGTCCCGCCGGCGCGGAAGCTCAGACCGCCGGCCTCGACCTCGGTGCCCTTGCGCATCGCCTGGACCATCGCCTCGGCGAAGCCGGGGTCGCGCGATGCGTCCACCAGCGCGCCGAGCCGGTTCGTGCGCCGCATCCGCGCCAGCGTCCAGGCCAGCGTCGGCGCGCCGAACTGGATGTGCTCCTCGCCCCACAGCGCCATGAGCGGCAGGAAGTAGCTCTGCGCCCCGGTCTCCGCGGTCTCCACCCGGGCGACGCTCAGCGCGTAGCCGTCGCCGATCTCCGGCCCGGGCGCCACGTCGACATGCGTGATTCGCTCGCCCTTCGCCCCGTACCAGCGCTGCAGCGGCAGGAACTCGGGCAGCACGTCGCGGGTCAGCCGCTCGCGCGCCTCGCCCTTCAGGGCCTCCGAGGCCTTGAGGCTGCGGCAGGGCAGGGTCACGAATTCGGGCAGGATCTCGGGCATCGGCTGGTGCCAGTCGGGCAGGGTGGTCTCGCTCGCAAGCTGGAACCAGAAGAAGCCGTAGGGCGGCAGGGTCAGCATGTAGGGCAGGTCGCCGACCGGCGGGAACGCCGTGCCACCGTCGAGCTCCACCGGCACCATGCCACGATACTCCGAGAGGTCCAGCTCCACCGCCTGCGCCGAGCGCGAGACGTTGAAGACGCAGAGCATCACCTCGTCCTGCCAGTTGCGCGTGTAGGCCAGGATCTTGCGGTTGCGCGGGTAGAGCAGCCGTAGCGCTCCGCGTCCGAACGCCTTCTCGCGTGTGCGGATCCGGGTCATCCGCTTCATCCAGTTGAGCAGCGAGCCGGCGTTCGAATGCTGCGCCTCGACGTTCACCGCCTCGTAGCCGTAGACCGGGTCCTGCACCGCCGGCAAATAGAGCGCCTGCGGGTTGGCCCGGGAGAACCCGCCATTGCGGTCGGCCGACCACTGCATCGGCGTGCGCACCCCGTCGCGGTCGCCGAGATAGTAGTTGTCGCCCATGCCGATCTCGTCGCCGTAGTAGATCACCGGTGTGCCCGGCATCGAGAACAGCATGCCGTTCATCAGCTCGATCTTGCGCCGGTCGTTGTCGAGCAGGGGTGCCAGGCGGCGGCGGATGCCGAGGTTGATGCGCGCCCGGCGCTCGCCGGCATAGAACGACCACATGTAGTCGCGCTCGCGGTCGGTCACCATCTCGAGCGTCAGCTCGTCGTGGTTCCTGAGGAAGATCGCCCACTGGCAGGGCTCGGGGATGTCCGGGGTCTGGCGCAGGATGTCGGTGACCGGGTGCCGGTCCTCCTGCGCCAGCGCCATGTACATGCGCGGCATCAGCGGGAAGTGGAACGCCATGTGGCACTCGTCGCCCTCGCCGAAATAGGGCCGCGTGTCCTCGGGCCACTGGTTCGCCTCGGCCAGCAGCATGCGGTCGGGGTAGTGCCGGTCCACCTCGGCGCGGATCTTCTTCAGCACCTCGTGGGTCTCGGGCAGGTTCTCGTTGTTGGTGCCCTCGCGCTCGATCAGGTAGGGGATGGCGTCGAGGCGTAGCCCGTCCACGCCCTTGTCGAGCCAGAAGCGCATGACCTTGAGGATCTCCTCGAGCACCGCCGGGTTGTCGAAGTTCAGATCCGGCTGGTGCGCGTAGAAGCGGTGCCAGAAGAACGCCCCGGCCACCGGGTCCCAGGTCCAGTTCGACGTCTCGGTGTCGAGGAAGATGATGCGCGTGCCCGGGTAGCGCTCGTCGCTGTCCGACCAGACGTAGACGTCGCGCTCGGGGCTGCCCGGCGGCGCCGCGCGGGCGCGCTGGAACCACGGGTGCTGGTCCGAGGTGTGGTTGATCACCAGCTCGGTGATCACCCGGATGCCGCGCCGGTGCGCCTCCTCGAGGAAGCGCTCGAAGTCCTCCATGTCGCCATAGGCCGGGTTGATCGAGGTGTAATCGGCGATGTCGTAGCCGTCGTCGCGCAAGGGCGATGGGTAGAACGGCAGCAGCCACAGCGTGTTGACCCCCAGCCCCTCGACATAGTCGAGCCGCTGCATCAGGCCCTTGAAGTCGCCGATGCCGTCGTTGTCGGCGTCCTGGAACGCCTTGACGTGGAGCTGGTAGATGACCGCGTCCTTGTACCAGTCGCGCTGGCTGCGGTCGATCTGCGGCGCTCCGGCGCCCTGGGTCTTCGCCTGGTCCATCGGCATCACCCGGCCCCGAAGGCCGGGTTCTTCAGCGCCCACACGGCATAGGGCCGCTCCTCGGGGCTGAGCGCCACATGCTGCATCTTGCCCTCCCAGACGAAGTCCTGCCCGGTCACCAGGTCGCGGCCCTCGATCGCGGCGTGGTCCGGCAGCCCGAACTCCCACAGCGGCACCTCGATCCGCGCGCCCTGCGCGTGTTGCGGGTCGAGATTCACCGCAAACAGAACGAAATCAGCCAGATCCGGCGTGAACTTCGCGTAATAGAGGACGTGATCGTTCCAGGCGTTGTAGAAACGCAGGCCCTCGAGCTGCCTGAGCGCCGGGTGCCCGGCGCGGATGCGGTTCAAGAACCGGATGTCGTCCTTGATGTGGCCGGGGCGGTCGAAGTCCCAGGCCCTGATCTGGTATTTCTCGCTGTCGAGATACTCCTCCTTGCCCGGCACCGGCGTCGCCTCGCAGATCTCGAAGCCGTTGTAGATGCCGTAGCTCGGCGACAGCGACCCCGCGAGGATCAGCCGCACCCGGTGCGCCGCGCGCCCGCCCGTCTGCAGGTAGACCGGGTTGATGTCGGGCGTGTTGGCGAAGAAGTTGGGCCGCATCACGTAAGGCAGGTCGCCCGAGGTCAGCTCGGTCAGGTACTCGGTCAGCTCGGGCTTGGTGTTGCGCCAGGTGAAGTAGCTGTAGGACTGGGTGAAGCCCACCTTGGCCAGGCGCTGCATCATCTTCGGCCGAGTGAACGCCTCGGCCAGGAAGATCGCCTCGGGGTGCTTCGCCCGCACCTCGCCGATCATCCACTCCCAGAACGGCAGCGGCTTGGTGTGCGGGTTGTCGACCCGGAAGATCCGCACCCCGTGCCCGATCCAGAACAGCACCACGTCGCGCAACGCCAGCCACAGGCCGGGAATGGCGCCGCGGTAGAAGTGGACGTTGACGATGTCCTCGTACTTCTTCGGCGGGTTCTCGGCATATTTGATGGTGCCGTCGGGGCGCCAGTCGAACCACTCGGGGTGTTCCCTGATCCACGGATGATCCGGCGCGCACTGGATGGCGAAGTCGAGCGCGATCTCCATCCCGTGCTCGTGCGCCGCCTTCACGAGTCTCTGGAAGTCGTTGAAATCGCCGAGCTCCGGGTGGATGGCGTCGTGCCCGCCCTGGTCCGAGCCGATGGCGTAGGGCGAGCCCGGATCGTCCGGCCCGGCGACCAGCGAGTTGTTGCGCCCCTTGCGGTTCCTGCGCCCGATCGGGTGGATCGGCGGAAAGTAGAGCACGTCGAAGCCGAGGTCCTTCACGTAAGGAAGCCGCGCGATCACGTCGTCGAAGGTGCCGTGGCGCGTCTCGTCGAACGACATCGAGCGCGGCATCAGCTCGTACCACGCCGAGACCAGCGCCCGCTCCCGGTCCACCCACACCGGCAGCGGCTTCGCCAGCCGGGTGAGGTTGGTGCGCAGCCCCGCCCGGCGCATGAGCTGCGTGGTCTCGCCGGTCATCATCAGACCGAAGACCTCGCCCTCGCTCCCCGCGTCCCCGATGGCCTTGAGCAGCTTCTTCAGCGCCGCCCTGTCCTGGCGCGTGAGCCCCTCGGCCTCGGCCAGCGTGCGCTCGACGATCGCCGTGCCCTCGGTCAGCTCGAGCCCGAGCGGCTGGCCGGCGGCGTGCTTCTTCGCCACCTCGTCCTGCCACGTGGCGAACAGGTCGCGCCAGGCATGGATGGTGAATTCGTGCGGGCCGATGCCGTCGAGGGCCGCCACGCCGCGCCAGCGGTCGTTGCCGAGCTGCAGCATCCGCGTCTCGGCCCACGCGCCCCCTTCGGGCCGCGTCAGGAGCGCCGCGTCGATCTGGTCGTGCCCGTCGCAGAAGATGTCGGCCTCGACCACGAAGGGGCGCCCCACCACCGCCTTGGCGGGGAAGCGCCCGCCGTCGATCTCGGGGGTGATCCCCTCGATCGCCACGCGCTCGGCGGCCAGCCGCATCAGCCGCTCCAGCGCCGCCTGCTCCCCGGCGCCGCTTCGCTCGCCGCGCGCCATACGCTTGGTCCTGACCGGCACTCGCAGTCCCCCGAAGGTCCGGATGATCATCGAAGCCCGCCTGTCGGCGGGCCGCCCCGTTTCGCGAGGCGTCACGCCTGCCGGGGCCCTGCGTGCATAATAGGGAGCGGCCGGGGCCTTGCAACGCCCCGGCCGGAAAATCCGCCCGGCAGGCGGAAAACCCGCGCTCAGCCCTCGGCGAGGATCGCGGGCCAGCGCCGGTCGGCCTCGGCGACGAAGCCGGGGATGTCGGTCTCGAAGCGGGCCTGGATGTCGTCGTTGTAGTTGAGGAACAGCCGCCCCTCGTGGATCGTCCAGTTCGACGGCTGCGTCGAGTAGAGCGCGCCCTTCGCCGCCACCGCCCAGGCGCAGTACCCGCCAAAGGCGGGGGCATACCGCTCCGGCTCGGCGAGGAACCGGTCGCGGTTCCCGGCGCTGGCGAAGCGCCACACGGCGCCGCGCCACTCGGCGGTGTGCGCCGGGTCGCCCGGCACCGGGGCGCCCTCGGTGAAGTAGGCCACCGGGTCGTAGCCCCGGATCGCCAGGCCGTCCTCGGTGAACACCGGCCCGGCGGCGAATTCCTTCGGGCCGGCCGCCAGCACCACGGCAACGGCCGCCACCCCGGCGGCTCCGGCGCCGATCAGCAGGTTGCGTCGCGACAGTCTCGGCATGGACTCACCTCCAGGCGGAACTTTCAGCACGCCACGTCCGCACCGCGATACCCCGGAAATTTACCCCCGAGGACCGCGCAGGCGAGCCCGCTCACCGCAAGTTGATCCGGCGCCCCCCAAAGGTTTGCAACCGGGGTCGCAACCGGCGGCGCGGGCGTCGCCATACGCCAAGCCCCGGCTTGCGCCGGCGTGCCAAACCCGCGATCCTGACCCGGGACGAACCAGCCCGCAGAGCCCCTCGGAGAGCCCCATGTATCGTGCGCGCCTGTTCGCCGTCCGCCACGCCCGCGCCTTCGAATGGATCTACCAGCGGCTCGAGCGCGTGATGATCGGGCTCGACCCGGTGTTCCGCCGCATCGGCTACGACCGGATCGAGCGCCCCGTCGCCCTGGTCGAGCAGGGCGTCAAGGGCCTCCTGTTCGACTGCCAGATGTGCGGCCAGTGCGTGCTCTCCTCGACCGGCATGTCGTGCCCGATGAACTGCCCCAAGCAGCTCAGGAACGGCCCCTGCGGCGGCGTGCGGCCGGGCGGCTACTGCGAGGTCAAGCCCTGGATGAAATGCGTCTGGGTGCAGGCCTGGGACGGCGCGCAGGCCATGCAGAACGGCCCGCGCATCCACGAGGTCCAGCCGCCCGTCGACCACCGCCTGAAGGGGTCGTCGTCGTGGCTGCGGGTGGCCCGCGAGAAGGCGGCGCGGCTGCGCGAGGCGCGCGAGGCCGGGCGCACCGCGCTCGCCCGCGCCTTCCCCGCCGCGCGCGAGCACGAGCCCGCCACGGCGCCGCTGGCGCCCGAGCCGGCGCGCGCGGTCAACCGCGAGGCGCGCCGCTGATGCCCGACCAGCCCGACCTCCCCGAGCCGTTCCGCCCCTACGAGGAGCCGCCCGCCGGCCACGTCTCCGGCTCGCGGCTCGAGCGCGTGCTGCGGGCCGGGCGCTTCGCGGTGACCGCCGAGCTCAACCCGCCCGACTCGGCGGACCCGGCCGATGTCTTCGAGGCCGCCCGGCCGCTCGCCGAGGTGGTCGACGCGATCAACGCCACGGACGCCTCGGGTGCCAACTGCCACATGTCCTCGATCGGCATCTGCGCCCTGCTGACCCGGGCGGGCTACGGCACGATCTACCAGATCTCGTGCCGCGACCGGAACCGCATCGCCATCCAGGGCGACGTGCTGGGCGCCGCGGCGATGGGGGTCAGGAACGTCCTTTGCCTCACCGGCGACGGGGTGGGGGTGGGCGACCAGCCCGGCGCCAGGCCGGTCTTCGACTTCGACTCGGTGTCGCTCCTGCGCACCATCCGCACCATGCGCGACGAGGGCGTGTTCCTCTCGGGGCGCAGGATCACCCGGCCGCCGCGCATGTTCCTCGGCGCCGCCGAGAACCCGTGCATCGAGCCGCACGAATGGCGCCCCAACCGGCTGGCCAAGAAGGTCGAGGCGGGCGCCGACTTCATTCAGACCAACTACATCTTCGAGATGCCCCTGTTCGAGCGGTTCATGGAACGGGTGCGCGACCTCGGGCTCGACAGGCGGGTCTACATCCTCGCCGGCGTCGGCCCGCTCGCCTCGGGCAAGGCGGCGCGCTGGATGCGCTCGAACGTGCCGGGCATCCACATCCCCGACAGCGTCATCGCGCGGCTCGAGGGCGCGCAAAAGCCCGCCGACGAGGGCAAGCGCCTGTGCATCGAGCTGATCCAGCAGATCCGCGAGATCAAGGGCGTCGCCGGCGTGCACGTCATGGCCTATCGGCGCGAGCACCTGGTCTCCGAGATCATCGCCGAGTCCGGCGTGCTCGAGGGCCGCGCCGCCGCCGCGCGGCGCGGCCGCGTGCCGGGGCGCTAGCCTCAGCTCTGCTGCGACACCTGCTCGCCCAAGGGATCCTCCTGCGGCGTTTGCCCTACCCGGTTAAGACAGCCCGGCCCCGGACAAAGTTCCCGCGCACGGGAAAATCGGGAAAATTGGGGAAAAACCGAAAAAATCCGCCCTTCGATGGAACACGGGCGCCTCCGGGGCTGTCTCTATCACAGGTCCGCGTCACGCAAGCCGCCCGAAGCGGTGTCCGGGGCACGGGCCGCGAGACACGACGAGACACGAACGGATCCGAAATCACAACGGAGCGACAGACATCATGACTCACTTCCGCCTTCCCGCCGCCATTCTCGCCGCCCTCGGCCTCACGCTCGGGGCCGGGGCGCTCGGGGCCGGGGCGCTCGGGGCCGGAGCGCTCGGGGCCGGGGCGCCCGCGGTCGCGGGCCAGACGGCCGGCATGCAGCTCGCCCAGTCGCAGTCGTTCAGCGACGACCAGCTCCAGTCCTTCGCCATGGCGGCGCTGGAGATCCAGGAGATCCGCGCCGACTACGTGGCCCGGATCCAGGAGGCCGAGAGCGAGGAGCAGCGCCAGCAGCTCGCCGAGGAGGCCAACGCCGAGATGGCCGGTGCGGTCGAGGCGGCGCCAGGCATCAGCGTCGAGGAGTACAACGCCATCATCGAGGCCTCGGCCGACGATCCCGCGCTCTCCCAGCGGATCAACCAGTACATGCAGTCGGACACCCAGTAACGTCCGGCGCCCCGGCGGCCCCTCCCGCGCGGAGGGGCCGCACCGGGGCCACCCCACCCGAAAGGAGGATTGCCATGCGCAGCCCACACAGCATCACCCGAGGCGTCTCCGCCGTCCTCGTGACCATCGCGCTGGCGGGCGGCACCGCGCTCGCCCAGAGCAGCGGTGCCCTGATCGAGAAGCAGGACGAGACCCAGGTCCTGACCGACGACCTGATCGGCATGAACATCTACAGCACCAGCACCGAGTCCGAGAACCCCGAGCACATCGGCGAGGTCACCAGCCTGTTGCTCGACGCGGACGACCGGCTCGCCGGCATCGTCGTCTCGATCGGCGGGTTCCTGGGCTTCGGCGCCAAGGCCGTGGCGCTCGCCTGGAGCGAGGTCGAGGTGCGCAAGTGGGACGACACCGCCTATGGCGGCTTCGTCACCATGAACCGCGCGGAGCTCGAGGAGGCGCCCGAGTTCAAGACGCTGGCGCGGATCAAGGCCGACGAGGCCGCCGAGCGCGAGCGCCAGCAGCTCCAGCAGCAGCAGGAGCAGACCGGGACCGGGACCGGCACCGGGACCGCCACGCAGTAGCCGCCCGGCGCGCCGGGGAGCGGGCGCCGGCGCCGCTCAGCCGGCGGCCACCAGGTCGAGCGGCGCCGCGAC
>DATKCQ010000091.1:0-35949 GCA_035513135.1 Thermohalobaculum sp. | reverse complement strand
TGGCTGCCGGCTAGGCTGCGGTTCGGTCTCGGCATTCTGCTCCACGGCGGCTTTCCCTGGGCGACCCGGCCCGCGGCCGGCACGCCGCCGGCCGCCGCGCTGATCCGCCGGCATGGCCGTGCCGCCCTCCTCAGGCCGTTTCCGCGGCCGCTCAGGCCCGTCGCCGCGCTGCTCATGGCCTGCATCTGGCCGCTCCAGTCGCTCCGCGAGGCCCGCCACAGCCTCGGGCAGCTCGCGCCGGGCGCCTTTCCCGGACAAAGCCGCACCGGGCTGCTGCGCGCCGCCTGGCGCGCCGCGCTGCGCCACAACGTGCCGCCGTTCGAATACTTCGCCTATCGCCAGCCGGAACTGCCGGACATTCCCCCGGACGCCTGGATCTATCAAGCCGAGATGTCCTGGCTCCTCAGGGCGCTCGCCCGGCCCGCCGCCCTGCGCCTGGCGGCCGACAAGCACGCCTTCGCCCGGTTCTGCGCCGATGCCGGCCTCGCCGGCGTGCCGACGCTCGGCCGCATCGGGGCGGGCCTCGACAGCCCCGAGCCCGGCACGGACCGGGTGGTGATCAAGCCCCGCGAGGGCGCGAATGCCCGGCAGATCACGCTCTGGGCCCGCGCGGGGGCGGCCTGGCGCCCGGCCGGCAGCGGCGACGGCGAGGCGCTGGACTGGCCCGCCCTGACCCGCACGATCCGCGGCACGGCCCGGGGCGAGATGCTGGTGCAGCCCGCGCTTGCGCGCCACCGAGCCATCGCCCATCTGACGGGCTGCCCGACGGCGCGGATCAACACGGGGGTGCGGCCGGACGGCGCCACCGAGCCGCTCACCGCCATCTTCGCCACGCCGCCGGAAGGCGCGGTGGCCTCGAACGGCGGCGAGCGGCGCATGGTCGATCTGGCGAACGGGCAGCTCCTGCCGATGGGCCCCGGGCGGGCGCACAGCATTTTCGGGAACACGCACGAATGCGCCGCCCTCGACGGGCTGGCGCTGCCGGACTGGGGCAGGGCGCTGGAGATGGTGCTGGCCGGGCACCGGGCCTTTCCGCCGCGTGCCGTGCTGCTGGGCTGGGACGTGGCGTTCACCCCCGAGGGGCCGGTGCTGATCGAGGTGAACATGGGCCTGAGCCTCTACCTCGAGCAGTGGGAGAGCCAGACGCCCGCGGGCACCCAACCGGCGGCGGACCTGATCGCGGCCTGGCTCGAATGATCGTGCAGGTCGCCGGCATCGTCGCCCTCGACGGCGCGGAACCGCCCGAGGCGCGGCTCGAGGCGATGCTCGGGACGATGAACCCGCGCCGCCGTCCGGCGGCGATGCGCAGCGCCGCGCACGGTCCCGCCCGCTTCGGCGCGATTGCCATCGCCTCCGGCGGAGCGCCGGCCGGGCCGCCGCCGCTTCTCGCCGACGAGGCGGGGCTGTTCGTCGCCGACGCGCGGCTGTGGGAGGCGCCCACGGCGGGTCCGGGCGGCGCAACGGACGATGTCGCCCGCATCGCCACGCGCATCCGGGGCGAGGGCGCCGCCGCCTCGGCCCGGCTGCACGGCGACTTCGCCTGGGCGCGCTGGGACGGGCGCGCGCTCGAGCTGGCGCGCGATCACTTCGGCGTCCGCCCGCTCTACTACGCGGTCCGCCCGGGCCGCTGGGCCGCCTTCGCCTCGCACCCCGGCGCGCTCATCGAGGCCGGGCTGGCGCGCCCGGCGCTCGACCTCGCCGCGGTGCAGAGCCTCGCCCTCACCAACGCGCCGCCCGCCGGCCGGTTCTACCAGACCGACATCGCCACGCAGCTTCCCGGCCATCTCACGCGGATCGACCCTGCTGGCCGCGTTGAGACCCGGCGCTACTGGCGCCTGCCGATCGGCCCGAGGCTTTCCGAGCGCACCGATCCGCGCGAGATCTCGGCCGAGATGCGCCGCCTGCTCGAGCAGGCGGTGCAGCGCCGTCTGCCCGCCTCGGGCCCGGCCGGCGGCCACCTGAGCGGCGGCATCGATTCGAGCCCGATCGCCGTGATCGCCGCGCGCGCCATCCGCGCCGAGGGCCGGCGGTTCTTTGGCTACTCGCTCGAGGAGTCGGCGGCCGGGCTGGACTTCGAGCCGGTCGACGAGGCGTGCTATGTGGCCGAAGTGGTCGCCGCCGAGGCCAACATCGAGCACGTTGCGGTGCCCGATCCCTCCGCCATCGAGCCGTATCTCGGCGCCTATGACGGCGCGCTTCTCGAGCCCGCGGGCGAGCCCGAGCACAGGATCCTCGCCCACGCCGAGGCGGCCGGGCTCGGCAGCCTGTTCTCCGGCTGGGGCGGCGACCAGATCGCCAGCTTCCCGGCCGACCACGTTGCGGCCGAGCTGTTCATCCACGGCCGCTGGGGCATGCTGCTGCGCGAGCTGCGCCGCTTCCGGGCGCGCCTTCCCACCAGCCTCTATTACAAGGTCCTGCTGCCGCTGCTCGGCCAGCCGTGGCGGCGCCGGGTCGAGCGCCTGACCGGGCGGGGGCTGCCGCCGCCGAAGACGCTCCCCGACTTCCGCCCCGCCGGGCGACGGCCGGGCGGCCCGCCCGGCCTCGACCTGCCGCCACCGGGCCGCAGCTTTCTCGCCCGGCGCGAGGCGGCCGAGCGCAACTGGATCCAGCACCGGCTGGCGCGCTTCGCCCATCTCGGCGCGCCCTACGGGGTGCGCTACGCCTATCCGCTGCTCGACCTCGACCTGGTCGGCTTCGCCATGCGCGTGCCCGCCTGGTTCCTGGCGCGGCCGGGCGAGTCGCGCTGCCTGCTGCGCGACGCCATCCGCGGGCTGGTGCCCGAGCGCGTGCGCCTGCGCCAGGCCAAGCTGTTCCCGCATTCGCTCGACACGCTGCGCCTGCCGCGGCTGGGCGCGCGCATCGACGCGCGCCTCGCGGCGCTCGCGCCGGACGGCCTGGCGGCGACGGCGATCGACATCGCCGCGCTGCGCGCCGCCTACCGCGAGGCACTGGACACGCCCGAGGCGACGCTCGCGCGCATGCGCGAGCACGCCGCGCGGGGCGAGCAGCTGTTCCTCGAGGCGTTCACCTACACCTTCGCCCTGCAGGTCGCCCTGGCGCTCGACCAGTACGAGCGGCGCCACGGCGCCGCGGCCTACCCTTCCGAGCTCGCCCCCGGCAGCACGGCGCCCCCCGATCCCGCCCGCACCGGCCGCCCGATCGCCTCGCGCGCCTGACGGCGGGCACTCTTGGTCAGGCGCTCTTGGTCAGGCGATCTCGGCGCCGAACTGGGCGGCCGTGTCGATCAGCGTCTCCCACACCGCGAGGCCGAAGCTGCGCAGCACCAGCAGGTCGAAGCCGCCGTCGCGGGCGAGGATGGTCACGCCCACATGGTGCAGCACGGTGCCGGCGACCGCGCCCTCGGGGAACTTCGCGGGGCGCAGGTCGAGCGGCACCAGGCGCGCCATCAGCTCCACCGCGCGCGGGCCTGCGACGTGCAGCACCGTGCGCGCGTGGCCGAGCTCGAGCACCGTGCCGTCCGCCGGGTCGAGGCCGGGGCGCGCGGTCTCCGCCTCGCCGATCAGCAGCCACTTGAGCGGCTCGACGCGCATGAGCGTGCCGCCCTCCCCGGTCGCCGAGGCGCCGGGGCCCGGCGCGGCCTCGACACCGGCCGCCTTGGCGGCCGCGGCGCCGGCGGCGGCCAGCCGGTCGGGCCAGGCAGCGATCAGCCAGACGCTCGCGAGCCGGCGCTCGCTGAGGCGCACGCCGGGGCCGTCCGGGCCCGTCGGGCCGAAGCGGCGCGGGGCGTCGTGGCCTTCGAGGGGCGAGGCGCGCTCAGGCATGCGTCGGCTCCCCCTTCATCCGCTCGCCCTCGGGATCGAGCTGGTGCGGGCTGGCGACGCGGGCCCGCGTCTCGCGGCCGCGCACCGGGTCGGCGAGCACCACGGTCCTGCCCTCCCAGGCCTGCGGGCCGCCGCGCACGAAGCCGATGCCGAGCCAGCCGCCGCCCAGCGCCGGCGCGGCCGTCACCCCGGTCAGCCAGCCGATGCCGTGGCCCGCGACCTTGCCCTCCTCGCACACGATGGCGCCGACCGAGAAGCGCTCGCCCTCGGTCACCGGGTGGAAGTGCGCCAGCCGCGGCCGGTCCTCGCGGGCGAGATCGGGGCGCTTCGCCAGCGCCATGCCGATGAACGGCTTGGTCTTCGAGGCCATGCGGCCCAGCCCCGAATCCTCGAGCGTCACCCTTCCGTCGAGCTCGGCGCCGGTGACGTGGCCCTTCTCGATGCGCAGCGCGCCGAGCGCCTCGACGCCGTAGGCCGTGCCGCCCTGCGCCTTCGCCTGCGCGAGCAGCGCCCGCCACATCGCCGGCGCGTGGCCCGAGCGGGCGTAGACCTCGAACGCCAGCTCGCCCGAGAAGCTGATGCGGGCGATCATCACCGGGATCTCGCCATCGCGCACGCGCAGTTTCGCCCGCACGATGCCCATGAAGGGCAGCGCCTCGTTCGAAATGTCGCCCTCGGCCAGCGCCGCCTCGATCGCGGCGCGGGCGCGCGGGCCGGCCACCGCCGCGCCGCCCCACTGGTCGGTGAGCGAGGCGACATGCACGCGCAGCTCGGGCCAGCGGGTCTGCAGCAGGGTCTCGAACCAGGCCATCGCCGCGGCGGCGTTGGCGGTGGTGGTGGTGGCCATGAACTCGTCCTCGCCCAGCCGCCAGGTCACGCCGTCGTCGAACACGATGCCGTCGTCGCGCAGCATCACGCCGTAGCGGCATTTCATCACCGGCAATTTCGCGAAGCCGTTGACGTAGACGCGGTTGAGGAACTCGGCGGCGTCCGGGCCCTGCACGGCGATCTTGCCGAGCGTCGAGACATCGACCATGCCGACGGTCTCGCGCACCGCCGCCGCCTCGCGCACATAGGCGTCCTCGAGGCTCTCGCCCGGCTGCGCCGGGTGGTACCAGGCGCGCTTCCACAGGCCGGCATCGGTCCAGACGGCGCCGGCGTCGTCCTGCGCCTTGTGCATCGGGGTCTGGCGCTCAGCCTGCCAGTGCCGGTCGCGGGCGCGGCCGGCGAAGGCGCCGAGCGGCACCGGGGTGTAGGGCGGGCGGAAGGTGGTCAGCCCGGTCTGGGGGATCGTGCGGTCCAGCGCCTCGGCCAGGACGGCGAGCCCCACCACGTTGCCGACCTTGCCCTGGTCGGGCGCCATGCCGAGCGTGGTGTAGCGCTTCATGTGCTCGGGCGAGTCGTAGCCCTCGCGCGCGGCGAGGCGCACGTCCGCGCTGGTCACGTCGTTTTGCGGGTCGATGAAGGACTTCAGCTTGCGGTGCTTCAGCGTGACCTCCCAGAGCGGCAGGATCGGCGTGTCCCAGCCGCCGGGGGCGGGGGCCTCGGGGGCCTTGGGACGGCGGCCGCTCAGCGCCTCGACCGCCTCGGCGGCGGCGGCGCGGCCGTGCGCGACGCAGTCCTCGGTGCGCCACACGCCGGCGACCGAGCCGGCCACCGCCACGCCATCGTAGAGCCGGCCGGGCAGGAAGCAGGCCATCTCCGCGTGCCACACGGGCCTGGCGCCGCGGTGGCCGAGCAGGTGCACGGCGGGCGACCAGCCGCCCGAGACGCCGATCACGTCGCACGGCACCGTGCGCTCGAGGCGCACATGGCCGTCGCGGGCGGGCCGGCCGATCGCCAGGCCGGTCACGCCGTTGCGGCCCGCGGCCTCGACCGGCACATAGCCCGAGTGGACCTCGACCCCGACCCCGGCGGCGGCCTCGGCCAGCTCGGGCGGCGCCATCTCGCGCGCGTCGAGCAGCATCGTCTCGACCCTCGCGCCGGCCAGCGCCATGGCGTCGGCGTAGACGCTGTCGCCATTTCCGGCGATCACCGCGCGGCGGCCCGGCGCGACCGCGAAGCGGTTGAGGTAAGCCGCCGCGGCGCCGGCCAGCATCACCCCGGGCCGGTCGTTGTTGCCGAAGGCGACCGGGCGCTCGATGGCGCCGGAGGCCAGGATGATCCGGGCCGGCCGGACGATGCGCAAATTGCCGCGCGGCCGGGCCGGGTCGGTGTCGCCCGGATGGTCGCAGACCCGCTCGTAGAGGCCGACGACGTTGCCGTCATAGAGGCCGAAGGCGGTGGTGCGGGTCAGCACGCGCACGCCCTCGAGCGCCGCGGCGCGCTCGGCCGCCCAGGCGGCGCCGGGCTTGTCCTCGACGCGCTCCGCCGAGCCGAGCAGCGCGCCGCCCAGCGCGAAGTCCTGCTCGACCAGCATCACGTCGAGGCCGCGCTCGGCCGCGAGCCCGGCAGCGGCGAGCCCGGCGGGGCCGGCGCCGATCACCAGAAGGTCGCAAAAGTCGTGCACCACGTCGTAGCGGTCCGGGTCGGGCTCGCGCGCCGGCGTGCCCATGCCGGCGGCGCGGCGGATGAACCGCTCGAAGAACATCCACTGGCGGGTGCCGCCGCCCAGCCCCATGAAGGTCTTGTAGTAGAAGCCGGCGGCGAGGAACCGGCTGAAGAGGTCGTTCACCCCGCCGAGATCGAAGCGCACGTTCGGCCAGGCGTTCTGGCCCGAGGCGGCGAGGCCCGGCGCCAGCTCGACCTCGGTCGCCTTGAGGTTTGGGGTGCGCCGGGCGCCGGTGCCGACGGTGACCAGCGCGCCGCCCTCCTCGACCCCCGCCGACATGACGCCGCGCGGCCGGTGATACTTGAACGAGCGCGCCAGCACCCGCTCGCCGCTCGCCATCAGCGCCGAGGCCAGCGTGTCGCCGGCGAAGCCGCGCAGCTGCCGGCCGTCCCAGGTGAAGGTCACGGGCCGGGTGCGGTCGATCAGCCCGCCGTCCGGCAGCCTGAAGCCAGTCATTCCAGCGCCTCCCGGGTCGGGCCGTGGGCCAGCCGGGCGGAGCGGATCTCGTGGCTCAGCGTGTCGCGCTCGACCACCAGGAAGGCGCGGCAGCCGTTCGCGTGGTGCCACAGCTCGGTGTGCGGCCCGCGCGGGTTGTCGCGCAGGAACACCGCCTCGAACCAGTCCTCCTCGGGGGCGTCGAGGGCGGGGTAGGTCACGCTCGCGTCGCCCTCGTAGGAGAACTCGGTCTCGTCGCGCGGCCCGCAGAAGGGGCAGGGGATTCGCAGCATCCGGTCCTCGTCAGTGCAGCTTGGGCACCGGCCCGCGGCCGGACTCGTCGATCTGCCGCCCCTCGCGGTAGCGGCTCAGGGTCAGGCCGGCATTGGCCGGGTGCGGCGCGTCCCTGGCGATCGTATGCGCGAAGGTGTGGCCCGAGGCCGGCGTCGCCTTGAACCCGCCATAGCACCAGCCGGCGTTGAGATAGAGGCCCGGGATCTCGGTTTTCGTGATGAACGGCGAGCCGTCCATCGACATGTCGACCAGCCCCGCCCACTGGCGCAGCACGCGCACCCGGCCGAGGCACGGCAGCACCTGCATGCAGGCGGCGATCACGTGCTCGTAGACCGGCAGGTTGCCCTTCTGCGCGTAGGAGTTGTAGTGGTCGAGGTCGCCGCCGAAGATCAGCCCGCCCTTGTCCGACTGGCTGATGTAGAAGTGCCCCACCCCGCCGAACACGATCACCTGATCGACCACCGGCTTCAGCGGCTCCGAGACATAGGCCTGCAGCACGTGGCTCTCGATGGGCAGCTTGCCCAGGCCCGCCTTGTGGGCCATGAGCGAACTGCTGCCGGCGACCGCGAGGCCGATCCTGTCGGCGAGGATCTCGCCCTTCGAGGTCTCGACGCCGGTCAGCGCGCCGCCCTTCCTGATGAACCCCGTGACCTCGCAGCCCTGGATGATGTCGACGCCGAGCGCCGTGGCCGCCCGCGCGTAGCCCCAGTTCACCGCGTCGTGCCGCGCCGTGCCGGCGCGCGGCTGCACGTAGGCGCCGAGGATCGGGAAGCGGCCATGGTCGTGGTTCAGGTGCGGGATGCGCCGGCGCAGCGTGTCGCGGTCCCAGAACTCGCCGTCGATGCCGTTGAGGCGCATGATGTTGTAGCGCCGGGCCATGGCATCGCGCTGGGCCGGGCTGAACACCAGGTTCACATGCGCGCGCTGGCTGAACATCACGTTGTAGTTCAGGTCGTGGCTCAGGTTCTCCCACAGCTTCATCGAGTGCTCGTAGAACTCGGTGTTGCCCTCGATCATGTAGTTCGAGCGCACGATGGTGGTGTTGCGCCCGGCATTGCCGCCGCCCAGCCAGCCCTTCTCGAGCACCGCGACATTGCGGACCTTGTGCTCCTTGGCGAGATAATAGGCGGTGGCCAGCCCGTGCCCGCCGCCGCCGACGATCACCACGTCGTAGTGCGGCTTCGGCTCGGGGTGGCCCCACACGCGCTGCCAGTGCTTCTGGCCCGTCAGCCCGCCGCAGATCACCGAGAGCAGGTTGTAGCGTTGCATCAGCCGCGCATCCTCTCCGCGTTCGCGTCCCAGACGGGTGCGTGTTGTATACGCGCGGGGAGGCGTTCGCCAAGCAGTTCCACGAACCACGGGCCGTCGGCGTCGGCGTGCTCGCGCGCCACGTAGCCCAGCGCCATCGAGGCCCGCGAGTTGTGCGCGTAGCCGCCCGAGGTGACCCAGCCAACCACCTCGCCGTCGAGCCAGATCGCCTCGTCGCCGATCACGTCGGCGTCGCGCGCCTCGACCACGAAGGCGCGCAGCCGCCGCCGGCCGCCCTGCTCGCGCTCGGCCAGCGCCGCCTCCTTGCCGATGAACCCGGCCGGCTTCTCGTAGGCGACGAAACGGTCGAGCCCGGCCTCGAGCGGCCCGTAGATCGGCCGGTACTCGCGCGCCCAGCCGCCGAAGTTCTTCTCGAGCCGCATGGCGTTGAGCGCGCGCAGGCCGAACAGGCGCAGGCCGAATTCCTCGCCCGCCTCGAGCAGTTTCTCGAACACGTGGCGCTGGTATTCGGGCTTCATCCAGATCTCGTAGCCGAGATCGCCGGTGAAGCTCACGCGCCCGACCAGGCAGGGCGCGAAGCCCACCTCCATGCGCCGTACCGACATGAAGGGACACGCCGCGTTCGAGACATCCGCGTGGGTCAGCTTCGCCAGCACCTTGCGCGCGTTCGGCCCGGCGATCGACAGGCCGCACAGGCCGAGCCCGATGCTCTCGACCCGCACCGAGCCATCCCCCGGCAAATTCCGCTCGAACCAGCGCATGTAGAAGGTCTCGGCCATGCCCGAGCCGGCGAGGAAGTAGTCGTCCCAGGCCAAGCAGGCGAGCGACAGGTCGCCGATCAGCTTGCCGTCCTCCTTGAGCATCGGCGCCAGCGTCATGCGGCCGGGCGCAGGCATCCGGCAGGCCAGCATCCGGTCGAGCCAGTCGCGCGCGCCCGGGCCGCGCACGGCGAACTTGGAGAAGCCCGAGATCTCCATCATGCCGACGCTCGCGCGCACCGCGCGCACCTCCGCGCCGACATGCTCGAAATCGGTCGAGCGGCGCCAGGAAAACACGTCGCGCACGCCCTCGGGCGCGAACCACAGCGGCGCCTCGAGGCCCCAGGAATCGCCCATCTGCGCGCCCTTCGCCAACAGACGGTCGTAGATCGGCGTGGTCTTGAAGGGGCGGCCCGCGGTCAGCTCCTCGTTGGGGAACTTGATCGAGAAGCGGCGCGAGTAGTTCTCCTGCACCTTGGCGTTGGTGTAGGCCATGGTGGTCCAGTCGCCGTAGCGGGCGATGTCCATGGCCCACACGTCGAATCCCGGATCGCCGTGGATCATCCAGTTGGCGAGCGCGAGGCCGACCCCGCCGCCCTGGCTGAACCCCGCCATCACGGCGCAGGCCGACCAGAAGCCGGGCCGCCCGCGCACCGGCCCGATCAGCGGGTTGCCGTCGGGCGCGAAGGTGAACGGGCCGTTGATGATCTGCTTGATGCCGGCGTTCTGGAAGGCGGGGAAGTGCGCGAACCCGACCTCGAGCGACGGCGCGATGCGATCGATGTCCGGGGCCAGCAGCTCGTGGCCGAACTCCCACGGTGTGACGCGCTCGGCCCAGGGCTTGGCCGCCCTCTCGTAGGTGCCCATGAGCATGCCGCCGCGCTCCTGGCGCAGATAGAGCTCGCCGTCGAAGTCGACCGCGTGGATCACCTCGCGCCCGGTGGTGCGGTTGATCTCGGCGACCTCGGGCATGTCCTCGGTGATCAGGTACATGTGCTCCATGGCGAGGATGGGCAGCTCAAGCCCGACCATGCGCCCGACCTCGCGCGCCCACAGCCCGCCGGCGTTGACCACGTGCTCGCAGGTGATGGTGCCCTTGTCGGTCGCCACCTCCCATTCGCCCGAGGCGAGGCGGCGGATGCCGCTGACCATGGTGTGCGTGTGCACGGTGGCGCCCAGCTTGCGCGCCGACTTGGCGTAGGCGTGGGTGACGCCCGAGGGGTCGAGATGGCCGTCGACCACGGTGCGCACGGCGCCGACGAACTGCGCCGGGTCGATGAGCGGCATGATCGCGTGCGCCTGCTCGGGCGTGATGATCTCGAGCTCGATCCCGAGGTAGCGGCCCTTCGAGACCACGCCCTTCAGCCAGTCGAAGCGCTCGGGCGTCGAGGCCAGCATCACGCCGCCGGTCATGTGGAAGCCGGTGGCCTGCTCCGACAGCTCCTCGATCTCGCGGTAGAGCTCGATGGTGTATTGCTGCAGCTTGGCGACGTTGGGGTCGCCGTTGATGGTGTGGCAGCCGCCCGCCGCGTGCCAGGTCGAGCCGGAGGTGAGCTCGGAGCGCTCAAGCAGCACGGCATCGGTCCAGCCGTCGCGGGCCAGGTGATAGAGCACCGAGCAGCCGACGACGCCGCCGCCGATCACGACCACGCGGGCATGGGTTTTCATGGGGCAATCTCCCTGAGCCAGACCGGCGCATCCTGAGCAGATTTCGCGCCAGCGCCCGCGCGGAATCTCGTCGCTTGCTGTCGCAATTCCGTCAGCGGGCGCCCGCTACTCCTCGCGCCCGCGGGCGAGGAGCCGGGCGTGCAGGTGGCCTGCCTCGGCCGCGCCGCTCGCCAGCGCGAAGACATAGGCCTGCGTGAGGTAGAAGCAGCTCGCGTCGGTCTCGCCGGCGGCCTCGGCCCGGTCGGCGGCCTCGGTGTAGAGCGCCACCAGCCGGGCATGGTCGCCGTCCGCGTGGGCGGCGATCAGCGCGGCGTCGAGCGCGGCGCGGTC
Source organism: Thermohalobaculum sp. (assembly GCA_035513135.1). Lineage (GTDB taxonomy): Bacteria > Pseudomonadota > Alphaproteobacteria > Rhodobacterales > Rhodobacteraceae > Thermohalobaculum. The sequence goes on along the minus strand of DATKCQ010000091.1, from coordinate 24,862 downwards.
CATGCGTGCACCTCTGCGGCAGCATGTGTCCGTGGCGCGCCCTCGGCCTTCACGCCCGAGAGCCGCGCGATTTGCGCGGCGATCATCGCCGCCCCCTGCGCCAGTCGCCCCAGTGGGCGTAGAGGGCGATGCCGAAGCCAGCGAGCGCCACCCCGATGAGCACCCAGCGCAGCGTATCGAGGTAGGGCACCAGCGGTCCGACCGCGACCTGCGTCTGGCCCAGCGCCCTCTGCGTCACCTCGACGCCGGCGATGCCGACGGTGGCGAGCCCGGCTGCGCCGATCCCGAGCATGGTGCGGCTCTTGGCGTCGGGCTTGTTCAGTACCACGTTCAACAGCGAGCTGTGGACCCTGATGCCGCCATTGTACTCGATGAAGCCGAGCTTCCTGAACTTGTTCATGAAATAGCTGACGCGCGAGCGGGTGGTGCCGATCATCTCGGCCAGCGATTCCTGGCTGATCTGGGTGATGATCTTCTCGGGCTCCTCGTCGTCCTTGCCGAAGTTGGCAAGCAACAGGAGGGCCCGGGCGAGGCGCTTCTCGGAGGAGTTGAACAGCTGGTCGACCAGGTCCGCCTCGACCCGGATGGTCCGCGCCAGGATATGGGTGATGAACGTCTCGGCGAAGGCAGGCTCGTCCTGGAGCAGCTTGAGGATGGCCGTCCTCTCCAGCCGCACGAGGTCGCATTCCGTCATGGTCGTGGCCGTCGCGAGGCGCCGCGACTGACCGGCGAGGCAGGCCTCGCCGAAGAACTCGTCGGGCCCCAGCACGGCGACGATCGCCTCCTTGCCCTGCTCGGAGACGACCGAGAGCTTGACCTGGCCCCGGTGGATGTAGAAGACGGCATCCGCCGCGTCACCCTGCGTGAAGATGGTCTGATCCCCGGCCCAGTCTTTGCTGCTCCGTCCTATTCCGACCTTGGCGATGAAGCCTTCGGGGTCGAATGGTGTGCGGTGATGGTTTCGTGCCACGCCGGCGATGCTCCATGCAGGTCCGATCAATGGGCGCCCGGTTGCCGGCCCCCCGACGGTATATAGGTTTGGGTCAGGAAGATGCAGCAGGCGTCGGTCTCCCCTGCGGCCTCGGCCCGGTCGGCGGCTTTCGCGTAGGGCGCCACCAGCCGGGCATTCTCGCCGTCCGCGTGGGCGGCGATCAGGGCGGCGTCGAGCGCGGCGCCCGCTGCGGCCGATTGCCTCAGCCCGCCATCCGGCTGGCGACCCACTGGTGGAACAGGTGGGTGGGGCTGTCCATCACCGGCGAGAAGCGGCCGCCGTCGAAGCCGGCCGCGTGGCGGCCCTTCTGCATGCCCTCGACGACGAAGATGTCCTCGACGAACACCTCCTTCCACGTCGCCGCGTTGCGCACGCGCATCTCGGCCCAGTCGTCGCCCAGCACCGCCGCGTCCGCATAGAAGATGGCGACGTGCTCGACCGTGCGCCCCACCGAAGCGGGCTCGAGCACGATGGCGAAGCTGTGGTCCTTGTGCACGCCCAGCAGCACGTTGGGATAAAGCGCGATGTACTCGGCGCCCTCGTTCCACGTCTCCGACAGACTGGGAAACACGGGGAAGCGCCGCCCGTCCCCGGCAAGCATCGGCCGGTAGACCCGGGTGCCCTGGCCCGAGAACGCTCCCGGCGCCTCGATGTGGTAGTGGTCCTCGAGCCGCGAGTAGCTGTTCAGCCCGGGATGCACCCAGGGCAGGTGGTAGCTCTCGCAGTAGTTCTCGACCGCGAGCTTCCAGTTGCAGGTGATCTCGAGGCTGAAGGCGCCGTCCGGCGCGAAGTGCAGCGGCCGGTCGAACTCGGCCCAGCGGGCGCGGACCCCTCCGGCCCAGTCCTCGAAGGGCGGCGCCGTGCCGTCGATGTTGACGAACACCACGCCGAGCCACTGCTGGCTGCGCACCTCGATCAACCCCAGCTCCTCGCGGCGGATCGCGTCGTGGCGGTTGGTGCCCGGCCCGCCGACGTGCGGCGTGGTGCGCAACCGCCCGTCGAGCTCGTAGCACCACGAGTGGTAGGGGCAGCGGATGGCGCGGGCGATCTTCCCGGGCTTCTCCACAAGGATCATGCCGCGATGCCGGCAGACGTTGAAGAAGACGCGCAGCGTCCCCGCGCGGTCGCGCAGCATCAGGAGCGGCTGGCCGAGGAAGCTCAGGGGGCGCGCGTCGCCGGGCTCGGGCACGTCCGAGGCAAAGCCGATGCCGGCCCAGCCGCTGAAGAACACGCGCCGCCGCTCCTCCTCGAACAGGGCCTCGTCGACATAGAACGGATTGGGCAGCCCGTGCGCCGCGCCGACCGGCCCGCTGACGGCCCGGGTCATGGCGGCAAGCTCGCTGGGGTGGACGGTCATCGCGCATCCTCCGGTCGCTGGCGGTCGAATCAGGCGCGCAGTATCGGCGCGCCGGCCAGCCCCGTCAGGCTCGCGAGCGAACATCGCTGTCGCAAACGGACGATGCGCCGGCGCCGCGCTGACGCGGGTGTGGCCGCGACGCGAGCCGGTCTCGACCCCACCGTGCAACGGAAATGCCGCCGCCGCGCGTAGAACCCCGAGGCAACGGGAGACCCATCATGCGACTGCACTTTGCCGCGCTGGCCGCGGCGGCCCTCCTCACCGCGACGCTGGGCGGGTGCGCGACGGCCTATGACGACGGTGCCTATGGATACGGCCACGGCTACGGCTACGGCTCCCAGGGGTATTCCCACGTGGACCCGTATGGCTATGGCTATGGCTATGGCTATGGCTACCCGTTCGCCACGCGCCACTACGACTCGCGCATCTACCTCTACTCCGTTGCGCCGCATCGCGGCGTGGTGCACGGGGGACGCCACCACTTTGACCGCGACCGCGCGCACCATGACTGGCGCCACGGCGATCACCGGCGCGCCGACCGTGCTTGGCGCGACCGCGACGAGGTCCGCCACCGGGACAGCCGCGATGACCGGGTTCACCGCGGCGCGCGTCTCGACGACGGCCGCGCCGCCGCGCCGGTGCGCACAAGACCCGAGCGGGTCGAGCCGGCGGCCCGGCCGCAGCCCGACCGGCAACGTGTGCGCGAGGAAAGCCGGCCGGTGCCCGAGGCGGCCGTCGTCAACCCGCGCCACCGGCGCGGGGCACACCAGGCAGTGCAGGACGACGCGCCCGAGGACTGGTGGCAGATCGAGCGCCCGGCCGGCCCGCGGCAACAGTCCCAAAGGTAGCCGGCCGAGCCGGCGCGGCGCGTCGCCCTGATGCCCTTGCATTGCCCTGCGCCAGTGTGAATGATGCTCGCGAGGCGGGGCGCACGGGGCCCGGTCGTGACTGACCGGGCCCCGTCCCGGCTCGCGAAAGCGGATAAAAAGGGAGAAATGCCATCATGAAGATCACCCAGTTCGTGGCGGGCGGCCTCGCCGCACTCGCGCTGACGGGGGGCGATGCGCCCGCCCAGGATCGCTTCATCTCGATCGGCACCGGGGGCATCACCGGGGTCTACTACCCCACCGGCGGCGCCATCTGCCGGCTGGTCAACAAGGACCGCAAGGAGCACGGCATCCGCTGCTCGGCGGAGTCCACCGGTGGCTCGATCTACAACCTCAACACGCTGCGCGCCGGCGAGCTCGACCTGGCCGTCGTGCAGTCGGACTGGCAGTACCACTCCTACAAAGGCACCTCGCAGTTCGAGGACGCCGGGGCATACGAGGGCCTGCGCGCGGTGTTCTCGGTTCATCCCGAGCCGGTCACCATTCTCGCCCGGGCCGGCTCCGGCATCCAGAACGTCAAGGATATCAAGGGCAAGCGGCTGAACATCGGCAACCCCGGCTCGGGCACCCGGGCGACCTGGGAGGTGCTCGAGGAAGCGCTCGGCTGGTCGCGCGAAGACCTCAGGCAGGCCGGCGAGATGAAGTCGGCCGAACAGGGCCAGGCGCTGTGCGACGACAAGATCGACGCCTACTTCTTCCTGGTCGGCCACCCGGCCTCGGGCGTGCAGGAGACCCTGGCCACCTGCGACAGCCACATCGTGACGGTCGATGGCCCGGAGGTCGACGCACTGGTCGAGAAGTGGCCCTACTACCGCAAGGCGGTGATCCCCGCCGGCCTCTACGGCGACAATCCGGACGTCACGACCTACGGCGTGGCGGCGACCTTCGTCAGCTCGACCGATGTGCCCGAGGAGGTGGTCTACACCGTGGTCAAGGCGGTGTTCGACAACTTCGACCAGTTCAAGGCGCTGCACCCGGCCTTCGCGCATCTCAAGGAAGAGGAGATGATCAAGGAAGGCCTGTCCGCGCCGCTGCACGACGGCGCGGTCAAGTACTACAAGGAGCGCGGCTGGATGTGATCCGGCCCAGCCGGCGGGGTGCATCGCGCCCAGCCGGCCTGCCTCGCGGCAGGCGGCGGCGAGCGCCTCGGCGTCGCGCAGGTTGCAGGGTCAGCCGGGCGAAGCACCCGTTGCCCAGCCGCGGGCGCGACCCGGCCGGGCGCCGCGGGCGCACTGTTCGCGCGATAACCGTTCGCGTGATTGTCGACGACCAGCGCGTCGCGCCCGCCGGCGAGCAGCTCGACCAGGGTGTGGCTGTCCATATGGCGGCGCCGCCGGTGACCGGACCGCGCATGCCTGCTCGGCCTGACCTGCCAGAGCCCGAACGCGGCGGGCGCCTCCGCCGGGCGAGGGTAGCACCCGGGGGAGCGGTCCGAAAGCCGGGGCGGCTCAGGCCGGCCCGCCTTCCGGCGCCGGCGGCGCGGGGCCGGCGCCGGAAGCAGCACCGGCCTGCACCGGGCGGCGGCGCAGCCGCGCATGCACCTCGTCCTTCAGATGGTGCGCGTAGTTCAGGTAGAGGATGAGCAGGAGCAGGATCGGTGTCACCTGCGAGCGCCAGCGGAAGGCGGTGCCGAGGTTCTGGTAGGCGACAAATCCGTAGACCGCGGCCCAGGCCACCAGCGTCGCCGCCGCCCACAGCAGCACCGGCTGACGCAGCCAGCCGAACCCGCGCCGCACCAGGCCGCGCAGGAGCAGCAGCAAAATCAGCGCGTTCTCGAAGCCGGCGATCACGGCGAACGGGCTCGTCACCTCGAACGGCAGCGGCCGGAACAGCGCGCTGAACGCCCCGATCGGCATGAAGGCCAGCATCGCGGCGAGCGATTCGAACCCGCCCTGGATCTGCTGCGCCGAGCCGCCATGGGCCCAGGCCGACGAGAGGGCATCGGTGGTCTGCACCAGGTCCTCGGCGGACTCGATGCGGAACTGGCCGACGAAGCCCTGCAGGGCCAGCAGCAGACCCGGCGCCGCGACGATCAGGAACGCCACCTTCGCCGTCACCGGGGTCCGGCTGGCGATCACGTAGGTGAAGATCAGCGGCGTCACGAAGATGATCCCGAGCCAGATGCGGATCGACGCCGCGAGCGCCAGCCCGAGCACGACCCAGATCAGCATCGACCAGCGCTGCCGCACGATGATGCCGGCCGCCCCGTAGCTGAACAGCGCGATGCCCAGCAGCACCACGGGATCCTTGCCGGGAAACGAGCTCCACAGCAGCAGGCTCGGGAACAGCCCCAGGATGTAGAGCAGCGCCAGCCGGTCGTGCCCCAGGCAGATCGTCGTCGCCCGGTACAGCACGTACACGGCGATCAGGCCGATGTAGGAGAACATGACCTTGATCGCATTGTATGAGGTGCTCGCCTCCGACATCACGCCGTAGAGCGCCGCCATGTTGCGGGTGCCGTCGCCGAACTCGAAAAAGCCCAGAGGGTGGCTGAGCGACAGCCCCTCATGGTAGTAGCGGATCATGTCGCCCGGATAGAACGCCTCGTAGGCGATCATCACGCCGAGCGTCATGCCGGTGCGCACCAGCCAGAGCAGTGCCAGCACCTGGCGATGGCCCGCGGACACCGGCCAGAACACGATCAGCACGAGCAGCAGCAACGCCGCGATCACGCCCTGGAGATAGTCCGCGGGGTAGCCCTGCAGACCGATGTTCGACGCGGCGTAGAGGCCGAAGACGTTGTAGCCCGCCAACATCAGCAGCGGGGTCACGCCCAGCGCCACGAAGCCCGTGACCATCTGGAGACGCCCGAGGCCCCTGCTCATGCCGTTGGCTCCCGTTGGCTCCCGTTGATGCGCGCCGGGCGTGGATGCGCGCCGGGCGTGCGGCCGTGCCCGCGATGGCCGATGCATAGCCCGCCGCCACCACCCGACGCAACACCCGGCCGGCGCGGGCCCTCGCGCCCGGCCTGGCCCGGCTCAGCCTGCGGCGCCGCCTTGCGCCGGCTTGCGGCCGGCCGCCGCCGGGGCGCGCTCGAGAAGGGCGATGAGGTCGCGCGCCACCTGCGGGCCGACCGCCTCGGCGCTGTAGTTGCGCACAATGTGCTCGCGTCCGCGCAGCCCCATGCGCCGGCGCAGGTCGCGGTCGGTCAGCAGCCGGCGCAGCGGTGCCTTCCAGTCGCCGCCCGGCGCCACCAGGTAGCCGCTCTCGCCGTCGCGGACCACGTCGCGGTTGACCCCGACATCGCTGACCACCGCCGGCGCGCCCAGCGCGAGGTACTGGATGGCCTTGAGCGCGCACTTGCCGCGGGCCCAGGGCGTGTCGGCGAGCGGCATCAGCCCGATGTCGATGGCGCTGATGAGTGCGACCTCGGTGTCCGGTGACCAGGGCTCGCAGCGCCCGCGCAGGCCGTGGCCGGCGAGGTCGACCTCGGCGCCGATCACCAGCACCTCGAACTCGGTCTCGCGCTGCAGCTCGGCGAGCGTCGGAAGCAGCTCCGAGATGTAGAGCGCCGTCGAGGGGCTGCCGGTCCAGCCGATCACCGGGAGCGGCCCCTCGTGTGCCGGGCCGCGCAGGCGGTAGCGCCCGGTGTCCACGGTGGTCGGCCAGAGCACGACGTTGGGGTTGTGGCGCCGTGCCCAGGCGCCCAGCCCCGGGCAGCCCACGCCGACCAGCATCGCGCGGGCGCTTATGTAGCGGCATCGCCAGTCGCAGCGCACCAGGCGTCGCAGCAGGTTGTCGCCGCTCTCGGGCGGCAGGTAGATCGCGTCGTCGAAGTCATAGACGATCGGCCGGCCGAGCGCCGCCAGCGCCGCCTCGGCCAAAGGCGGCCCGGCCAGCGCCGCGTTGCGCGCCACGACGATCAGGTCGGCACGCCGGGCGGCACGCGCCACCTCGCCGAGCCAGCCGGCGTAGCGCGCGGCGAACCGCACGGCGCTCTCCGTCCGTCTGCCCGCCTTGCGCGCCGCGCTGAGCGCGGCGGTCGAGAAGGTCACCAGCTCGACCTCGAGACCGTGCGCTTCCAGATGGGGCAGCCACTGCTCCCAGCGAAAGCGCTGCGCCGGAGTCCGATCGAACTCATAGGGCAGGAGGACGGCGATCCTTGGCTTGCTCATTGGGCGGCCGGCGGGTTCAAAACAGCTTCTTGCGCCAGGTGTCGGGCGTCCTGTCGTTCACGATCTCGAGGTCCAGGTGATAGGTGAAATGGCGGGTGCCGCGCTGCCTGATGTAGTCGATCATCCGCTGCAGCCCGTCCGTCAGCTTCACGGTCGCCTCATAGCCCAGGAGCCGACGGGCCTTGTCGGCCGAGCAGTTCGCCAGGTAGACCTCCTGCGGCCGCTCACGCGTATGCTTTGCTTCCAGCGGGAAGTCGAGCAGCTTGGCGATCACCCGGGCGAGCTCGCTAATGGTGATGAACTCGTCGTCCGGGCCGACATTGATCACCTCGCCGACCACCGCGTCGTCGAAGGCCATCTTTTTCAGCGGGTTGATGACGTCGGTGATGAAGCTGAAGCAGCGCATCTGCTGGCCGTCGCCGTAGATGTAGGGCTGCCGACCCTGCAGCATCAGGTTTATGAAGATGCTGGCGACGTTGCGGTAGGGGTCGTCGTATTTCTGCCGCGGGCCGATGATGTTGTGCGGCACGGCGACGACCCATTCCATCCCGTGCACCTCCGCGAGATTGCGCAGCATGAGCTCGGACGCGTATTTGCCGATGCCGTAGGGGTCCTGCGGCTTCGGCTCCATGTCCTCGGCGAACGGGATCTCGTTCTCGCCGTAGCGCGCCATCGAGGAGCACATGACGAACCGCTTCACCCGGTTGGCGAGGGCGGCCGAGAGCGTGCCCGTCGACGCGGTGACGATGTGCTGGGTCACCATGTGCGGGCTGAACACCGACAGGCCCTCATAGGCCGTTGCCGCGCAGTGATAGACGATGTCGAAGCCTGCCAGCAGGTCCTTCATCATCGCGAAATCGTTGCAGTCGACCTGATGGAAGTCGCAGCCGGCCGGCACGTTGTCGAGGTATCCGCCGATCAGGTTGTCGTTGCCCGCGACGTGGTGGCCATCGTTCAGGAACGCCTCGGCCAGGTGACTGCCGAGAAACCCGGCGACACCGGTGATGAAAATCCGACGCTGCGTCATGGGAACCCGATCCGGCACATACACCCCTAAGCCGCGGCAAGCTAGCGATTCCGCCGGTCAAAGCAAGGCCGATCTCACGCCGCCCGCATCCGGCGCATGCCTTGCGGAGGCTCGCCTTTGAAGATCCGGCAGCCGGATGCCGGCCGGCGGCGCGCCGCGACCGCGCATGATCTCGGGCCAGGCCTGGCGGCATGTTCCGGCCGGTCGCCGCCCGCGGCTTCGCCCGGGCCGAGCGCGCCGGCCGTTGCGGCCCGCGCCCCGATCGGGTAGGCGGTAGGCGACGGTGGAGGACGGGTGCCATGGTTCACCGGATCGGGATCCTCGGGGCGAGCGGCTACACGGGCGCCGAGCTGGTGCGCATTGCCGCCACCCATCCCGCCATGCGGATCGCCGCGCTGACCGCCGAGCGCAAGGCGGGCGCGGCGATGGCCGAGGTGTTCCCGCATCTGCGCCATCTCGAGCTGCCGAGGCTGGTCGCCGTGGACGAGGTGGACTTCGGCGCGGTCGACCTGGTCTTCTGCGCCTTGCCGCACGGCACCACGCAGGAGATCGTGGCGCGGCTGCCCGGTGGCCTGAAGGTGGTCGACCTCTCGCCCGACTTCCGGCTGCGCGACCCGGGCGCCTACGCCGAGTGGTACGGTCACCCGCACCGCGCGCCCGAGCTGCAGGAGACCGCCGTCTACGGCCTGCCCGAGTTCTACCGCGAGGCGATCCGGCCGGCCCGGCTGGTGGCCAACACCGGCTGCTATGTCGCCACCGCGCTCCTGCCCCTGGTGCCGCTGGTCGAGGCCGGCGCCGTCGACCCCGACGAGATCGTCATCGACGCCGCCTCGGGCGTCACCGGCGCGGGCCGGGCGGCCAGGGAGGGCATGCTGCACGCCGAGACCTCGGAGGGCTTCGGCGCCTACGGGGTCGGCCGCCACCGCCACATGGCCGAGCTCGACCAGGAGCTGAGCCGCGCCGCGGGGCGCGCCGTGACCTGTTCGTTCACGCCGCACCTGCTGGCGCAGAACCGGGGCATCCTCGCCACCATCTACCTGCGCGGCGAGCCGCGCGCACTGCACGAGACGCTGGCGGCGCGCTACGGCCCCGAGCCGTTCGTCGTCGTGCTGCCGATGGGCGAGACGCCCGCGACCCGCCACGTGCGCGGCTCGAACTTCTGCCACATTGGGGTGGCGGCCGACCGGCGGCCCGGACGCGCCATCGTTATCGCCGCGCTCGACAACCTGGTGAAGGGCGCCTCGGGCCAGGCGGTGCAGAACGCCAACCTGATGCTCGGGCTCGACGAGACCGCGGGGCTGATGGCTGCGCCCCTGTTCCCGTGAGCCGGCTGCCCACGATCAGGCTGCCCACGATCCGGCTCCACTGGGCGCTGCGCACGCCGGGTGCCGTCCTGTGGGCGGTGCTGCGCCGATTGGTCGAGAACGACGGCTCGGTGTTCGCGGGCCACATCGCCTACTCGCTGATGCTGGCGTTGTTCCCGTTCCTGATCTTCGCCATGGCGCTGACCGGCTTCGCGGTCGGCCACCAGGTCGCCGAGTTGGCGCTCGACGCGCTGTTCGAGGGCGTGCCCGAGCACGTGACGCTGACGCTCAAGCCGGTGCTGTTCGAGGTGATCGGCCAGCGCCGCGGCGGGATTCTCACGGTCTCCGGGCTGGTCGCGGTCTGGGCCGCCTCGAACGGGGTCGAGGCGGTCCGCTTCGGCATCGACCGGGCCTACGGGGTGCCGAGGGCGCGGCACATGGCGCTCTCGCGCCTGATCGCGGTGGCCTACGTGCTCGGGGGCTTCGTGGTTTTCGTGGTGCTCGCGGCGCTGATCGTCTTCGCGCCGCTCGCGTTCCTGCTGATCGGGAAGTGGACCGCCATCGACATCCCGCGCCAGGCCGACATCGTGCGATACGCGGTGGGGCTCGCGGTGCTGTGGGCATCGCTTTGGGTGATGCACCGGGTGCTTCCCTCGCGGAGCATGCGCGGCCTGAAGCTGTGGCCCGGGGTGCTGGCGAGCGTGCTGATCTGGAGCCTCGCGGCGACCGGTCTGTCGATGTACCTGGCTTACATGCCGGGCTTCTCGGTGACCTATGGCGCCTTGGCTGGCGTGATCATCACGCTGCTTTTCTTCTATCTGACCGGCCTTGCGCTTATCTTCGGCGCCGAGGTGAACGCCGTCGTCAACCGGCTGGGTGCGGCGACGCGTCCCGATGCGCCGCGCGGCCCGGAAGGCTAAGAGCGATTTCGAGCAGAGTGGGCTCACTTTGCGGCTCGGAAATCGCGGGGACTCAACGTGCTGGAACGGGGCAGGTCTCGGCAGGGCGCGTGAACGGGGAGCGAGATGACGCGAAGGAAGACGCGGCGCATCCAGATGCTGGCGTTCGGCGCGGTGCTGCTGGCGGCGTCGGCGCTGCTGGTCTCGGTCGCCTTCCGCGACGCCATCGTGTTCTTCTTCTCGCCGAGCGAGCTGATGGCCGAGCAGCGCCGCCCCGACCAGCTTCTGCGCGTCGGCGGGCTGGTCGAGCAGGGCTCGCTGGCGCGCGGCGAGAGCGAGACCGCGCGCTTCGTCGTCACCGACGGCAACAGCCGGGTCCCGGTGACCTTCACCGGCGTGCTGCCCGACCTGTTCGCCGAGGGGCAGGGGGTGGTCGCCGAGGGCTACCTGCGCGACGGCACCTTCGAGGCGGTCGAGGTGCTCGCCAAGCACGACGAGAACTACATGCCCAAGGAGGTCGCCGACGCGCTGAAGGCGCAGGGCCACTGGGCGGCGGACTATGGCAAGTGAGCGCGGCCACGGGCCAGGCGCGGCGGGGCGCTGAGGTGGCGGCAGGCCCGGTCCTCGCGGCGCTGGCGGTGCTGGTCGAGGACGGCCGGGTGCTGCTGGTGCGCCGCGCGAACCCGCCCGATGCCGGGCTCTGGGGCTATCCCGGCGGCCGGGTCGAGCCGGGCGAGACGGTGTTCGCCGCCGCCGAGCGCGAGCTGGCCGAGGAAACCGGGGTGCGGGCCGAGGCGCGCGAGTTCCTGACGATCGTCGACGTGATCCGCCGGGAGCGGGGCGCGCTCTCCCACCATTTCGCGCTCGTGGCCGTGCTATGCGCCCGGCGCGCGGGCGATCCGGTGGCCGCCGACGACGTGAGCGAGGCCGCCTGGGTGCCGCTGGCGGACCTGCTGGCGGGGCGGCTCGCCACCTCCGAGCGGGTGGCGGAGGTGGCGCGGCTGGCGCGCGACCGGCTGGCCGGGATCGGCGCGCGCGTCGCGGCGCCGTGATGCCGCATTGCGCGGGCCGCCGCGTCCGCTAGGATCGGGCCGGCCCAAAAGAGACGCGGGGACGCACCGGATGATCGCCGAGTTGGGACATTTCGCCCTTGCGCTGGCCTTCGCCGTGGCGCTGTTCCAGACGACGGTGCCGCTCGTCGGGGCGCAGAAGGGCTGGGCCGACTGGATGCGTGCGGCCGCGCCCGCGGCGCTCGCCCAGTTCGCGCTGACCGGCCTCGCCTTCGCGGCGCTGACCCATGCCTTCGTGACCTCGGACTTCTCGGTCAGGCTGGTCGCCGAGCACTCGCATTCGCTGAAGCCGATGATCTACAAGGTGACCGGCACCTGGGGGAACCACGAGGGCTCGATGCTGCTCTGGGTGCTGATCCTGACGCTGTTCGGCGCGGCGGTGGCGGCGTTCGGGCGCAACCTGCCGCTCGAGCTGCGCGCGCGCGCGCTCGCCGTGCAGGCGATGATCGGCGCGGCCTTCATGGCCTTCACCCTCTTCACCTCGAACCCGTTCGCGCGCCTGCACCCGGCGCCCGCCGACGGCAACGACCTGAACCCGCTGCTGCAGGACATCGGCCTCGCCATCCACCCGCCGTTTCTCTACGTGGGCTATGTCGGGCTCTCGATGGCGTTCTCGTTCGCCGCGGCGGCGCTGATCGAGGGCCGGGTGGACGCCGCCTGGGCGCGCTGGGTGCGGCCCTGGACGCTGGCGGCCTGGGTGGCGCTGACCATCGGCATCGCGCTCGGCTCCTACTGGGCCTATTACGAGCTGGGCTGGGGCGGCTGGTGGTTCTGGGACCCGGTCGAGAACGCCTCGTTCATGCCCTGGCTGGTCGCCACCGCGCTCTTGCACACGGCGATCGTGGTGGAGAAGCGCAACGCGCTCAAGACCTGGACCATCCTGCTCGCCATCCTCGCCTTCTCGCTCAGCCTCATCGGCACCTTCATCGTGCGCTCGGGGGTGCTGACCTCGGTGCACGCCTTCGCCACCGACCCGACGCGCGGCGTGTTCATCCTGGCGATCCTCACGGTCGCCATCGTCGGCTCGCTGGCGCTGTTCGCCTGGCGCGCGCCGGGGATGCGGGCCGAGGGGCTGTTCCAGCCGGTCAGCCGCGAGGGCGGGCTGATCCTCAACAATTTGCTGCTCGCCACGGCGACGGCGGTGGTGTTCACCGGCACCATGGCGCCCCTGGTGCGCGAGTTCGTCGACGGCGCCAAGATCTCGGTCGGCGCGCCGTTCTTCGACCTGGCCTTCACGCCCTTCATGGTGCTGCTGGCCGTCGCCCTGCCGGTCGGCGCGCTGCTGCCGTGGAAGCGCGCCGATCTCGCCCGCGTGCTGGCGCGGCTGTGGTGGTCCGCCGCGGCGGCGCTGGCCGTGGGCGGCGTGGCCTGGGGGCTGCAGACGGGCACGGCGCTGCTCGCGCCGGTGGGCCTGGCGCTCGCCGCCTGGCTGGTGCTGGGCGTGCTGGTGGAGCTGCTCGAGCGGGCCGGGCTGCCGGGCAATTCCCTGCCCGCCGCGCTCGGCCGGCTCGCCCGGCTGCCGCGCGCCGACTGGGGCAAGATGACCGCCCATGCCGGGCTCGGGCTCACCATGATGGGCATCGCCGGGGTCACCGCCTGGGAGGTCGAGGACATCCGTCTGGCGCGGCCCGGCGACAGCATCCCGCTCGGCGGCTACGCGCTGCGCTTCGAGGGCATCTCCGAGGGCGAGGGGCCGAACTACGCCTACCAGCGCGGGCACTTCACCGCCTGGCGGGGCGGCAGGCAGGTGGCGACGCTGACGCCCGAGAAGCGGGTCTACCCGGTGCAGGGCACGCCGACCACCGAGGCGGCGATCGACTCGGGGCTGACCCGCGACCTCTACCTGGTGCTCGGCGACCGGCAGACCGGCGGCGACGGCTGGGCGGTGCGCAGCTATCTCAAGCCGCTGGTCAACTGGATCTGGCTCGGCGCGCTGGTGGCGGCGCTGGGCGGCATGATCAGCCTCACCGACCGGCGCTACCGGGTGGGCGCCGCCGCGCGCCGCGCCCCGCCGGTGCCGGCGGAGTAGCGGCGATGCGCGCGCTGCTCCTGACCGTGGCGGTGCTTTTGGCGCTGCTCGCGGCAGCGCCGGCCCACGCCGTGCAGCCCGACGAGGTGCTCGACGACCCGGCGCTCGAGGCCCGCGCCCGGGCGATCTCGGCCGAGCTGCGCTGCCTGGTGTGCCGCAACGAGTCGATCGACGACTCGAACGCCGACCTCGCCCGCGACCTGCGCCTGCTGGTGCGCGAGCGCCTGACGGCGGGCGACAGCGATGCGCAGGTGCTCGACTACCTGGTCGCGCGCTACGGCGAGTTCGTGCTGCTGAGGCCGCGCTTCTCGGCGTCGAACGCGCTGATCTGGCTGGCCGGGCCGCTCGCCTTCCTGATCGGGCTCGCCATCGCCGTGGCCTATCTGCGCGCCCGCCGCCCGCGTGCGGCGGCGAGCGAGGCGCCGCTGAGCGAGGACGAGCGGCGCCGGCTCGACCATCTGCTCAAGGGCTGAGGCGCCCGCTCACAGCGGCCAGACCAGCAGGATCGCCGGCACCGCGGCCACCAGGATGATCAGCTCGAGCGGCAGGCCCATGCGCCAGAAGTCGCCGAAGGCGTAGCCGCCGGGGCCGAGGATCAGCATGTTGTTCTTGTGGCCGATCGGCGTGAGGAAGGCGCACGACGCCGCCACCGCCACCGCCATCAGGAACGGGTCGGGGCTGGCCCCGAGCCGCCCGGCCATGTCGACCGCCACCGGCGCGCCGATGATCGCGGTGGCGGTGTTGTTGAGCACCGCCGAGAGCGCCATCACCACCGCCATCAGCACCGCCAGCACGCCGAAGGCGGGCAAGCCCTGGGTGGCGCCGACGATGGCCCCGGCGATCAGCTCGGTGCCGCCGGAGGTCTCCAGCGCCTCGCCGATCGGGATCATCGAGCCGAGCAGCACGATCACCGGCCACTCGACCGACTCGTAGACGTCGCGCAGCGGCACCACGCGCACCAGCACGTAGGCCGCCACCACGCAGCCGAGCGCCACCGGCAGGTAGACCAGCCCGGCGCTGGCCGCGACCACCGCCGCGGCGAAGGCGCCGAGCGCCAGCCAGGCCTTCTCGTCCTGGGTCACGGAGACGCTGCGCCCGGCCAGCGGCAGGCAGCCGAGCCAGTAGGCGACGTCGGGCAGCCGCTCGGTCGGGCCGAGCAGCAGCAGGATGTCGCCCGGCTTCACGCTGGCGCGCCGCACCCGCTCGGAGATGCGCTTGCCCTGCCGGGAGATGCCGAGCAGCGTCACGCCCCAGCGCCTGAGCAGCTGCACCGAGAGCGCCGAGCGCCCGGCGATGCGCGCGCCCTCGGTGACCACCACCTCGGCGAGGCTGACCCCCTCGCCCTCGGCCCGGGTGTCGGGCTTTTTCGAGGTGTCGTATTCGAGCTTGAGCGCGCTCTTGAACTCGTCGATCGCCTCGGGCCGCGCCTCGACCACCAGCGCGTCGCCCGCCTGGACCTGGGCGTTGCGCGCCGCACCGTAGAGCCGGCGCCCCGAGCGGACCAGGGAGATCAGGGCGACGTCGGCCTTCTCGGCCTCCTCGTCGAGCTCGGACATGCGCCGGCCCACCGCCGGCGAGTCCTCAGGCACGGTGATCTCGGCCACGTAGTCCGTCAGCTCCGCGAGTTTCGCCGCCGGGTCGTCGCCCTTGTGCACGCGCGGGATCAGGCGCCAGCCCACGGTAGCGACGAACGCGAGCCCGGCCAGCGCCACGACGATGCCCACGGGGGCGAAGTCGAACATCCGGTAGGCCTCGCCCAGCTTTTCGCCGCGGTAGCTGGCGATGATGATGTTGGGCGGCGTGCCGATCAGCGTCACCAGCCCGCCGAGGATGGTGGCGAACGACAGCGGCATCAGCGTCAGCCCCGGCGACCGCTTGGCCTTCTGCGCCGTCTGGATGTCCACCGGCATCAGCAGCGCCAGCGCCGCCACGTTGTTCATGAATGCCGAGAGCGCCGCGCCGACGCCGCCGATGATCGCGATGTGCGCCGCCAGCCCGCGCCCGGCGTCCACCAGGTTTCGCGTGATCATGTGGATCACGCCCGAGTTGCCCAGGCCCCGGCTGACCACGAGGACCAGCGCGACGATGATCGTCGCCGGGTGGCCGAAGCCCGAGAAGGCATCGTCCGCCGGCACCGCGCCGGCGATCACCGCCACCATCAGCGCCGCGAAGGCCACCAGGTCGTAGCGCCAGCGGCCCCAGATCAGCAGGCCGAGCACGATGGCCAGCAGGGCGAACAGGACCGCCTGGTCTGGCGTCAGGCCGAGAAGGATGTCCATTTCTGCTCCCGATATGCGGCGTGCCGGGACCGGATCGCGGGCCACGAACCGGCCCGGTCCGGCGCAGGACTATCATGGCGTCGGGCGCGCGCTTCAAGGGGTGTCGACGGGCGGTGGCGGCGTTGCCGCCCCGCGCGGATGCATGCCGGCGGCGCGCCTTCGCGCGGGGGCGTGACCCGCGTGACCCGCGTGACCCGCGTGACTCGGGCGCCATGCTGAAGCACAATGACCCGCAGACAGCGAAGCCGGCGCGGCCGCGCCGGGCGGGACGGGCGAGGCGGGTCGGGGGCATGGAGCAAGGCGGGATGACGGGACGCTTCGCCCTTGTGCTCGAGGCGATCGACGCGGCCAACGCCGCCGACCCCGAGCGGGCGCTCGACGGCGCGGCCGAGCAGCCGGCGGCGCTGCTCTACGGCCGGCGCATGTCGGCCGAGCTGGTGCGCTTCAGCCCCGACGCCTCGGAGCACCTGCGAATCGCCGTGCGCGGCCAGCACATCGAGCGCTGGAAGACCCCGCGCGCCTCCTATCCGCAGGGGCGCGAAGGCTACCTGCGCTGGCGCACCGACCTCGCCCGCTTCCACGCCGAGCGGGTCGCCGGGATCATGCGCGAGGCCGGCTACGGCGAGGACGACTGCGCCCGCGTCATGCGCATCATCCGCAAGCAGGGCCTCAAGCGCGACCCGGAAGTGCAGACGCTCGAGGACGTCGCGGCCCTGGTGTTCATGCGCTGGCACTTCGCCGACTTCGCCGCGGGCCGCGACCCCGGCCAGGTCCACGACATCGTCGCCAAGACGGCGCGCAAGATGTCCGCGAAAGGCCGCGAGGCGGCGCGCGCGCTCGGCCTGCCCGCCGGGCTCGCCCCGGCGCTCGAGGTCTGAGCGGCGGCGTGGTCCGACCCGCCCGCCGCCCGCGATCGGCCGGCGCGGCCGGTTTCCCCTTTCCCTCGCCGTCGAAACCCGCTTGAACTGGGGCGGTCGAGCGCGGGGGACGCATGGACGCCTGGATACCGATCACCATCGCCGCGGCGTTCTTCCAGAACCTGCGCTCGGCGCTGCAGAAGCACCTCAAGGGCCGGCTCTCGACGGCGGGCGCGGGCTACGCGCGGTTCCTCTACGCCTGGCCGTTCGCGCTCGTCTATGTCTGGGGGCTGAACGCACTGGGCGGGCTGGGCTGGCCGACGCCGAGCTGGATCTTCCTTGCCTACTGCCTCGCGGGCGGCATCACGCAGATCCTGTTCACGGTGCTGCTGATCCACCTGTTCTCGTTTCGCAACTTCGCGGTCGGCACCACGTTCTCCAAGCTCGAGCTGGTCATGGTGGCGGTGCTCGGCGCGGCGATCCTCGGCGACGCGCTGGGGCCGGTGGCGATCCTCGCCATCGTCATCAGCGCGGCGGGCGTGATGTGCCTGACCATGGACGAGGCCAACATCACCGTGCGCCGCCTGCTCGCCGGGCTGGCCGAGACGCCGACGCTGATCGGGCTGCTGTGCGCCGCCTGCCTCGGCGCCTCGGTGGTGTTCTTCCGGGGCGGGGCGCTGTCGCTCGGCCACCACAGCCTGGTGATGGCGGCGGGCTACACCTTTGCCGTGAGCGTGGTGCTGCAGACCGTGATCATGGGCGCCTGGCTGCGCTGGCGCGAGCCGGGCCAGCTGACCCGCGTCATCCGCGAGTGGCGCTGGGCCGGGCAGGTGGGCGTGGTGGGCGCGATCGCCTCGGTCTGCTGGTTCACCGCCTTCACCTTGCAGAACGCCGCCTATGTGCGGGCGCTGGGCCAGGTCGAGCTGGTCTTCACCTTCGCCTCGAGCGTGCTGTTGTTCCGCGAGCGGGTCAGCCGCTGGGAGGTGATCGGCATCGTGCTGGTGGTCGGCGCGATCCTGCTCCTGCTGCTCGCCGGCCGGCGGATCTGACCCTCAGAGCGCCTGCCCGCGCAGGAGTCGCGGCAGGTCGCCCTCGAGCCCGGCCGCCTCGCGCATCAAGAGGCGCCGCAGCCCGCCCATCCGGCCGACCGCCGCGAGCCCGGCGTCGCGGGCCAGCCGCAGCACCGGGTGCGAGTTCGAGAACAGCCGGTTGAGCGCGTCCATGCCGAGCGCCATCACGGTGGCGTCGAAGCGGCGCCACTGCTGGTAGCGCTCGAGCACGATCTCCGAGCCGATGTCCTCGCCGAGGCGCGCCGCCTCGACCAGCACCTCCGAGAGCGCCGCCACGTCGCGCAGCCCGATATTGAGTCCTTGCCCGGCGATCGGGTGCACGCCGTGCGCCGCGTCGCCGGCGAGCGCCAGGCGCGGCGCCGCGTAGGCCGCGGCAAGGCTGAGGTCGAGCGGGTAGGCCCAGCGCCCGCCCGCCAGCTCGATCCGCCCCAGCCGCGGGCCGACGCGGGCGGCCACCTCCGCGGTGAAGGCCGCGTCGTCGAGCGCCATCAGGCGCTCGGCCTCGCGCGTGCGCTCGGACCAGACCAGCGACGAGCGGTTGCCGGGCAGCGGCAGCACGGCGAACGGCCCGCCGGGGAAGAAGCTCTGGTGCGCCACGCCCGCGTGCGTGCGCTCGTGCGCGATGGCGTTGACCAGCCCGGTCTGGCCGTAGTCCCAGCGCAGCCGGCGGATGCCGGCCCCGGCGGCCAGCGCCGAGCGCCGCCCGTCGCAGGCGACGATCAGCGGCGCCTCGACGGTATCTCCGCCGGCGAGCCGCACGCTGGCGCCGGCGGCGCCGCGCTCGCTCCCGGCCACCTCGGCGGGGGCGAGGTGGGTGATGCCCTCGGCCGCCTCCATCGCCGTGAGCAGGGCGCCGCGCAGCCAGCGGTCCTCGACGATCCAGCCGACCCGGCCCTCGTCGAGCTCGCGCGGGTCGAAATGCAGCAGCGGGGTGGCGCAGGCGATGCCCTCGTCCACGGTGATGTCGCGGATCGGCTCGGCCTTCGCCTCGACCTCCGGCCACACCCCGAGCGCGCCGAGCAGCCGCGCCGAGGCCAGCGCGATGGCGTAGGCGCGGCCGTCGAAGCCGGGGTCCGCCCGCCGCCCGGCGGTCTCGCGGTCGAGCACGGTCACCCGCAGGCCCGCCCCGGCCAGCGCCAGCGCCAGCGCCGGGCCGACCAGCCCGCCGCCCACCACGATCAGGTCCGGCTTGCCGTTCATGGGCTTTACTATCGGGGCCGTCCGGTGGAATGTCCACCGCGGCAGGGCGGACCGGAGGCGGCCATGAGCGACGACTGGCGGAGCATGAGCGCGGGCGATCTGGGCCGCGCCATCGGGGCGGGGCGGATCGACCCGCGCGACCTGGCGGAGGCGTTCCTCGAGGCGATCGCGGCGCACCCGGACACGGCGCGCATCTACAGCCACACCACGCCCGAGCGGGCGCGGGAAGGGGCCGCGGCGGCGGCCGGGCGGGCGCGCGGCGGCACCCGGCTCGGGCCGCTCGACGGCGTGCCGATCAGCTGGAAGGACCTGTTCGACATCGCCGGCGAGCCGACCGAGGCCGGCTCGAAGCTGCTCGCCGGCCGGGTCGCCGGGCGCGATTGCCCGGTCTTCGCCGCCGCCACGGCGCAGGGCCTCGTCTGCCTCGGCAAGACGCACATGTCCGAGCTCGCCTTCTCGGGTCTCGGCGTGAACCCGGTCGCCGCCACGCCGCCCAACGCCATCGAGCCCGCGCGCGCGCCGGGCGGCTCGAGCTCGGGCGCCGCGGTCTCGGTGGCGCTGGGTCTCGCCGCCGCCGGGATCGGCTCGGATACCGGCGGCTCGGTGCGCGTGCCGGCGGCCTGGAACGGGCTCGCCGGGCTCAAGACCAGCGTGGGCGCGCTCTCCACGCAGGGGGTGGTGCCGCTCGCGCCCAGCCTCGACACCGTGGGCCCGCTGTGCCGCACGGTCGAGGATTGCGGGCTGCTGTTCGCCGGCATGGCCGGGCGGGCGCCGGCCGTGCCCGCCCCCGCTGAGCTGCGCGGCGCGCATTTCCTCGTTCCCGAGACCGTGGTCCTCGAGGGCTGCGACAGGGAGGTGCTCGCCGCCTTCGAGGCCGCCCTCGAGGCGCTGGGCGCGGCGGGCGCGCGGCTGGCCCGCGCCCCGGTGCCCGAGCTCGCCGAGGCCTTCGACGTGGCCGCCCGCCTCTCGGCCATCGTCAACACCGAGGCCTGGCGCGAGTGGGGCGAGACCATCGAGGCCAACCCCGGCGTGATGTACGCGCGCATCGAGGAGCGCTTCCGCACCGGCATGGGCGGCAACCCCGAGACCGACCGCGCGGCGCTCGCCGAGTACGCGCGGCTCTCGCGCAAGCTGCAGGCGCGCATGGCCGAGGCCGGGCCGCTGCTGATGCCCACCGTGCCGTGCCTGCCGCCGCCGGTCGAGCGGCTGCTCGCCGACGCGGACTACTTCATCGAGCGCAACCTGCTCACCCTGCGCAACACGCGGCTTGGCAACCTGCTCGGCCTGAGCGCCCTTACGGTGCCGACCGCGGCGCCGATGGTCGGGCTGATGATCGTCGCCGGGCCGGGCGAGGAGGACCGCCTGCTCGCCCTCGGCCAGTCCGCCGAGCGCTTGTCAAGCTAGCTGGACCCGCGACCGGCGAGCCGGTATCCTCCGCGCATCCCGGAAAGCGCGGCAAGCGCCCGGTCGCGAGGCAGACGATGCAGTTCCCCGCGCGCTTCGACGCGCTGCCCGAATACGCCTTCCCGCGCCTGCGCGCGCTGCTCGAGGGCATACCGCCGGGCGGGCCCGAGACGCCCATGTCGCTCGGCGAGCCGCAGCACCCGATCCCGGACTTCGTGCCCGAGATCCTGAACCGGCACGCCGGCACCCTCTCGCGCTACCCGCCGAACGACGGCGTGCCCGAGCTGCGCGAGGCGATCTCGGACTGGCTGGCGCGCCGCTACCGCGTGGCCGAGCGCTACCGCGACCCGGCGCGCGGCATCCTGCCGCTCAACGGCACGCGCGAGGGGCTGTTCAACACCTGCCTCGCGCTCTCGCCCGAGGCGAAGGCGGGCAGGCGCCCCTGCGTGCTGCTGCCCAACCCGTTCTACCAGTGCTACGCGGTGGCCGCCCTGATGGCCGGGGCCGAGCCCGTCTATCTGCCCTGCTCGCCCGAGACCGGCCAGCTGCCCGACGTCGCGAGCCTGCCGGCCGACGTGCTCGCGCGCACCACGATCGCCTACATCTGCTCGCCCGCCAACCCGCAAGGGGCGGTCGCCGAGCGGGGCTACTGGCGGACGCTCCTCGAGCTGGCCGAGCGCCACGACTTCCGCGTCTTCGCCGACGAATGCTATGGCGAGATCTACCGCGACGCGCCGCCGCCCGGCGCGCTGGAGGTCGCGAGCGAAACCGGGGCCGACCCGGAGCGCCTCGTGGTGTTCCACTCGCTCTCGAAGCGCTCGAACCTTGCCGGGCTGCGCTCGGGCTTCGCCGCCACCGGGCCGGGCAACATGGCGCGCATGAAGCAGCTGCGCGCCTATGCCGGGGCGCCGCTGCCGATCCCGGCCCAGTATGCCGCCGCTGCAACATGGGCCGAAGAAAGTCACGTCGCGGCCAATCGCGCGCTCTATTGGGAGAAATTTGCGCTCGCCGATGCTATACTCGCCGACCTGCCGGGGTACGTGTCGCCCCGGGCCGGATTCTTCCTGTGGCTGCACGTCGGCGACGGCGAGCAGGCCGCGGTGAGGCTTTGGCGCGATGCGGGCGTGCGCGCGCTGCCGGGGAAATACCTCTCCCGCCCGGTGCCGGACTGGCTCGGCGGCGGCGACCCGGGGGCCGCGTATCTGCGCCTCGCGCTGGTGGCGCCGGCGCACGAGGTGCGGCGCGGGCTCGAGGCGGTGCGGCAAGTGCTCGGCTGATGTGCGTGGCTGAGGGCGTGAGCGAAGCGAGGGTGGAGGCGAATGGCATTCTTCTCGGGTGAGAGCCGCACGGCCCCGCTGGTCGACCGCGAGATGTCGGAGGCCATGCGCCGCCGGCTGACCGAGCTGCTCGGCCTCGGCTGGGCTGCCATCGCGCTGCTGGTCGGCCTGGCGCTGGCGAGCTATGACGCCAACGACCCGAGCTCGTTCAACGCCACGCCCGACGCGCCGACCAACTGGCTGGGCCACGCCGGCGCCATGCTCGCCGACCCGATGATGCGCGCCTTCGGCGTGGCGAGCTGGGGGATCGTGGTGTTCTTCGCGGTCTGGTCGGCGCGCTGCCTGCTGCATCTCGGCGAGGCCCGCCTGCCGCGCCGCGCGATGCTGGCGCCGGTCGCCTTCGTGATCGCCACGGTGTTCGCCTCGACCCACGCGCCGTGGCCCGCCTGGCCGCTCGCCTCGGGGCTCGGAGGCTTCTTCGGCGACACCGTGGTGGTCTCGCTGATCGGGCTGTTGCCGGCCGGCGCCACGCCGGCGCTCAACGCCCTGTCGCTCGGCTTCGGCGCGGCCCTCGTGGTGAGCGCCGGCGTGGCGCTCGGCCTGACCCGCGCCGAAGCCTGGGCGATCCTGCGCTGGATGCTGCGCTCGCTGACCGAGGCCGGGCGCGAGCTGGCGCATGTCGGCGGCGCCCTCGCCGGGGGCCTTGGGGCGCGCTACCGCGCCTGGCGCGCCCGGCCCCGCTCCGAGCGGCTCGCCCCGGCCGAGCCGACCGGAAGCTGGAAGCAGCGCATGCGCGCGCGCCGCCGCGGCGAGCCGCCGCTGAGCGGCGCCGCGGAGGAGGCCGGCGAAGAGGCGGCCGACGACCAGGGCCGTGCCGTGACCAGCGCCATCCGCGCGCTGACCGGCCTGCCCGACGAGCCCGAGGAAGCGGCACCTGCGCCCGCCACGCCCGCCGCCACCCCCCGCCTCGTGCACAACGCCGAGCGCGAGGCCGGCCCGGTGCAGCCCGCGCGGGCCGCGCAGCGCATCAGCCGCCGCGCCGCGCGCGAGCAGCAGCCGATGCTGTTCGAGAACCTCAACGAGGCGCAGGCCTACGCCGCGCCGCCCATGACGCTCCTGCAAAAACCGGTCCCGGTCTCGCGCCCGGCCATGTCGGCGGCCGCGCTGCAGGAGAACGCGCGCATGCTCGAGACGGTGCTCGAGGACTACGGCGTGCGCGGCGAGATTACCGCCGTCAAGCCCGGGCCCGTGGTCACGCTCTACGAGCTCGAGCCGGCGCCGGGGCTGAAGGCCAGCCGGATCATCGGGCTGGCCGACGACATCGCGCGCTCCATGTCGGCGCTGGCGGCGCGCGTCTCCACGGTGCCGGGCCGCTCGGTGATCGGCATCGAGCTGCCCAACACCGAGCGCGAGACCGTCTACCTGCGCGCGCTGCTGGAGAGCCCCTCCTACGGCGACAGCCAGGTGAAGCTGGCGCTGACGCTGGGCAAGGACATCTCGGGCACGCCGATCGTGGTGAATCTGGCGCGCATGCCGCACCTGCTGATCGCGGGGACCACCGGCTCGGGCAAGTCGGTGGCGATCAACACGATGATCCTGTCGCTGCTCTACCGGCTCAGCCCGCGGCAGTGCCGGGTGATCATGATCGACCCGAAGATGCTCGAGCTGTCGGTCTATGACGGCGTCCCGCACCTGCTCGCCCCCGTGGTCACCGACCCCAAGAAGGCGGTGGTGGCGCTGAAATGGGTGGTCGCCGAGATGGAGGAGCGCTACCGCCGCATGTCGAAGCTCGGCGTGCGCAACATCGACGGCTACAACGCCCGGGTGCGCGAGGCGCTGGCCCGCGGCGAGGATTTCAGGCGCACGGTGCAGACCGGCTTCGACGAGGACACCGGCGAGCCGGTCTACGAGACCGAGACCATGACGCCCGAGGAGCTGCCCTTCATCGTGGTGATCGTCGACGAGATGGCCGACCTCATGATGGTCGCGGGCAAGGAGATCGAGGCCTGCATCCAGCGCCTCGCCCAGATGGCGCGGGCCAGCGGAATCCACCTGATCATGGCGACCCAGCGGCCCTCGGTCGACGTGATCACCGGCACCATCAAGGCGAACTTCCCGACCCGCATCTCGTTCCAGGTGACCTCGAAGATCGACAGCCGCACGATTTTGGGCGAGCAGGGCGCCGAGCAGCTGCTGGGCCAGGGCGACATGCTCTACATGGCCGGCGGCGGGCGCATCACCCGGGTGCACGGGCCGTTCGTCTCGGACGAGGAGGTCGAGGAGGTGGTGCGCCACCTCAAGCAGCTCGGCCGCCCCGAATACCTCGACGAGATCACCGAGGGCGGCGACGACGAAGCCCAGGCGCTGGTCGACGAGAAGCTCGGGCTCGGCGCCCCCGGCGATGACGACGTCACGCTCTACGACAAGGCGGTGGCCATCGTGGCGCGCGACCGCAAGTGCTCGACCAGCTACATCCAGCGCAAGCTCGCCATCGGCTACAACAAGGCGGCCCGCATGGTCGAGCAGATGGAGACCGAGGGCGTGGTCAGCCCCGCCAACGCCGTGGGCAAGCGCGAGATCCTGATCGGCGAGCGGTAGGGCGGCCCGGCGGCCCGGGGGCGCGGCGATCCGCTCTGCCGGCCGCAACATTGGATACCCCGGCCGGGCCGGGATATGACTTTCGCGGCGCACGTTGGCGCGACCCGTCGGCGCGACCCGTCGGCGCGACCCGTCGGCGCGGCCCGATGACGCGGTCGTGACCGGCGTGCCGCGACGAATACGCCGGATCGCCGCGGCCACCCCGTTGCATCCTCGAGCAAGCAACACCAAATGAGGTCCCATGTTCAGACGCACCTTCATCCTCGGCGCCCTTTCCGCCGCGCTGGTCGCCGGCTTGCCGGCCGTGGCCCAGCAGTATTCGGGCGAGGACATGCGCGACCTCGCCCGCATCTCCAACTACCTGAACGGCATGACGACGCTCGAGGGCAACTTCGTGCAGGTCGGCCCGGACGGACAGCTCTCCGAAGGCCAGTTCTACCTGCGCCGACCCGGCCGGATGCGTTTCGAGTACGATGGGCCGAACCGGGCGCTGGTGGT
>DATKCQ010000090.1:0-8949 GCA_035513135.1 Thermohalobaculum sp. | reverse complement strand
CCGAGCGCCCGCCCCAGTGCCGCGTCGAGCTGGCGCGAGGGCGCCACCGCGACCGCCGCGGGCGCCTCGCCCAGCGCCGCCAGCGCCGCGGCGGCCTGCTCGGGCCGGTCGGTGACGTGCACGGTGTCGCCGGCGAAGCGGCGCCAGGGCAGGATGCGGTGGGCCAGGTAGATCTCGGCGAGCTCGGGATCGATCAGGCCGCCGTCGACCGGTTCGGTTTCGAGGTCGACGAACTCGGCGCCCCACTGCTCGGCCAGCGCCCCGGCCACCGCGCCGCCGCTGGCCCAGCCCTGCGCCACCAGCAGCGCGCCGAGGCGGCGCCCCGAGTCGGGCTGGCGCGCCAGCGCCTCGCTCAGCCGGCCGGTCTCGAGCGCCCGGCGCCGCACCAGGATTTCGCCGAGCAGCGGCCGCCCCCCGGCGCCGCCCCGGCGGTCGAACTGGACGACCCGGTTCATGCCACAACCCGGTGCCGCGCAGGCGCATCACGGACGTGACGCCTTCTCCCGAAATCACGCAAGGCCATGCCCTCAGCCCGGTGCAGAGGACTCCTGCGTAGTGGTTAACCGGTTAAGAAGACCTTAAGCGCCGCGCGCGCCGCGCGCGCCCCCTGCGCCCCCCGCGCCCCCTGCGCCCCTGTGCGCCTGCATGGCGGCGGCGAAGCGCTCGAACAGGTAGTAGCTGTCCTGCGGACCGGGGCTCGCCTCGGGGTGGAACTGCACCGAGAAGGCGGGCAGCCCCTCGACCCTGAGCCCGCAGTTCGAGCCGTCGAACAGCGAGACGTGGGTCTCCTTCACGCCCGCGGGCAGCGTGGCGCCGTCCACCGCGAAGCCGTGGTTCATCGAGGTGATCTCGACCTTGCCGGTCTCGAGGTCCTTGACGGGATGGTTGGCGCCGTGATGCCCGAACTTCATCTTGACAGTCTTCGCGCCCAGCGCCAGCCCCATCATCTGGTGGCCGAGGCAGATGCCGAAGAGCGGCCGCCCGGCCTCCATGACGCCCCGGATCATCGGCACGGCGTACGCCCCGGTCGCCGCCGGATCGCCCGGGCCGTTCGACAGGAACACCCCGTCGGGGTCGTGCGCCAGCACCTCCTCGGCGCTGGCGGTGGCGGGCAGCACCACGACCTCGGCGCCCGCCGAGGCAAGGCAGCGCAGGATGTTGCGCTTGGTGCCGTAGTCGACCGCCACGACCCGAAAGCGCGGCTCCTCGAGCCGGCCGAAGCCCTGGCCCCAGGCCCAGCGCGTCTCGCGCCACCGGTAGGACTGGGCGCAGGTCACGTCGCGCGCCAGGTCGGCGCCCTCGAGGCCGGGGAAGGCCCGCGCCTTCGCCACCAGCGCGTCCGTGTCGAACACCCCGTCCGCCGCGTGCGCCAGCGCCACGTGCGGCATGCCGAGGTCGCGGATGCGCCGGGTCAGCCGCCGCGTGTCCACGCCCGCCACGCCGATCCGCCCGCGCCGCGCCAGCCAGGCCGAGAGGTGCTCGGCGGCGCGCCAGCTGGCCGGCCCGGTCAGCTCCCACTTCACCACCATGCCGAGCGCGAACGGCCCGGCCGCCTCGTCGTCCTCGGGGTTGGTGCCGACATTGCCGATGTGCGGGAAGGTGAAGGTGATGACCTGGCCGGCATAGGAGGGATCGGTCATGATCTCCTGGTAGCCGGTCATCGCCGTGTTGAAGCACAGCTCGCCCACCGCCGTTCCGGTGGCGCCGAAGCCCTGGCCCCAGATCAGCGTGCCGTCCGCCAGCGCGATGCAGGCCGTCGGCCGCCCGGCAATGGCGCCGGCGCCGAAGAATTCCGCCTGCTCGGGCTGGATCGCCGAAGACACCATCGCCGAGGACACCATCGCCGAAGACACCGCCGTCTCCCTCGGGCCTGCCGCCCGGGAGCGGAAGCTAGTGCCGCGCCGATGGCCCGTCAAGCGCCTGTGGAAATAATATATGTATTTTATATCAATGTGTTAGGTGTCGAGCGTCTTGTTGCCGCAGCGGCTGCGCTGGTGTAGGCTCGCACTCTCCGGCCGGCGCGTGCGGCGCAGCCGCCCGGGGTGCACACGAGGAGCCCACGAGCAGCGCACGAGGAGCGCACGAGGAGCTTATGCGCGACCGCATCAAAGCCGGCCTGAAGGAGGCGATGCTCGCCCGGGACAAGCTCAGGACCAACACGCTGCGCCTGATGCTGGCGGCCATCCGCGACCGCGACATCGCCCGGCGCAGCGAGGAGGGCGCGGCCGAGCTCGACGAGGCCGAGATCATGGCGCTGCTCGCGCGCATGGTGAAGCAGCGCGAGGAGTCGGCGGCGGCCTACGAGACCGGCGGCCGCATGGAGCTGGCCGAGGCCGAGCGCGCCGAGATCGGCGTGATCCAGGAGTTCCTGCCCAAGCCCCTGACCGGGGCCGAGGTCGACGCCGCGGTCAGCCGCGCCATCGAAGATGCCGGCGCCGGCTCGATCCGCGACATGGGCAAGGTGATGGGCCTGCTGAAGGCGCGCCACCCCGGCCAGATGAACTTCGCCGATGCCGGCAGCCGGGTGAAGGCGAAACTCGCCTGAACCGCCCGGGGGAGAGCAGGGGGAGCACCGACATGCAGCACGACCAGTGGGGCCACCGCCTGACCACGCCGAGCCCCGAGGCGGCGGCGGCCATGGACCGGGCCATCGGATCCTATGTCGGCTGGCGCACGGACGTGATGGACCACATCGGCGCCGCCAGCGCCGCCGATCCGGACTTCGCGCTGCCCCACGCCGCCAAGGGCATCCTGATGCTCGGCCTGCGCAAGCCCGAGCTGAAGCCGAAAGCCGAGGCGCTGCTGGAGAAGGCCCGCGGCGCGCGCCCGCCCGAGACCGAGCGCGAGCGGCGCTACATCGCGGCGCTCGAGGCGGCCATCGGCGGCCATGTCACCGCCGCGGCCAGCCAGTACGAGGCGATCGCGCGCGAGGCGCCGCACGATTTGTTCGCCCTGCGGCTGGCGCAGTTCGAGCTGTTCTGGATCGGCGAGGTCGCCTGGATGCGCGACATCTCCGAGCGCGCCGCGCCGCACTGGTCGGCCGACGTGCCGGGCTACGCCGCCTACCTCTCGATCCGCGCCTTCGGGCTCGAGGAGACCGGCGCCTACCTTTCGGCCGAGACCTGCGGGCGGGAAGCGGTCGCCCGCGACCCGGCCGACTGCTGGGGCGCCCACGCGGTCGCCCATGTGCTCGTCATGCAGGCGCGGCTCAGGGACGGCATCGACTGGATGCAGGGCCTCACCGGCAACTGGGACCAGGCCAACCACATCCGGCACCACAACTGGTGGCACCTGGCGCTGTTCCACGTGGAGAAGCGCGACTACGAGGCGGCGCTGGAGATCTACGACGGCCGGCTGCGCGACCTCGACTCGCCGCTGATGCAGGCGGTGCCGGATTTCTACGTGGACATCCAGAACGACGTGGCGCTCCTCGAGCGGCTCGAGCTGCGCGGCGTACCCGTGGGCGAGCGCTGGGGCCCGGTCGGCGAGCTGGCGGCGCCGCGCATCGGCAACCACGAGAGCCCGTTCACCAGCGCGCACTGCGCCCTGGCGCTGGCCGCCGCCGGCCGCGAGGCCGAGGCCGAGGCGCTGATCCGCGAGATGCGCGGCTTCATCGCGGAGAACCGATGCGCGCTTGCGCCGCGCTACGCGCTGGCCGCGCTGCCCGCCAGCGAGGCCGCGCTCGCCCACCGCCGCGGCGAGCACCAGCGGGTGATCGACGTGCTGTTCCCGGCGCGGCGCAACCTGTGGCAGATGGGCGGCAGCCACGCCCAGCGCGACCTGTTCTTCCAGCTCCTCGCCGATTCGGCGGTGCGGCTGGGCCGCCGCGACGTGCTGGCGACGCTGTTCGACGATTTCGAGACCGTCGGTCTCGAGCACGCCGCCGAGCGCTCGAGCTACGCCGACGCCATGGCCGCGCTGCAGTAGGGCCGGGTTCGCCCCGCCCGACCCCGCGCGCCGCCCCGTCCCGTTAACCATGAAATCCGTCCACGGGGCGAATCCAAGGATATCAACGACTTGACCAGGCGTCCAGATTTGGACGCCCCCTCATGCCCCCGGCAGGTTCCGGTGCCAGTCGCCCCCGGCCCCGCCGGACGCCCGCCCCGCCGCCGCCAGCATCCGCCCGTTCGGCTCCTGGCCCCCGGCGTCCTGCGCGAACTCGGGTTTCAGCCGGTCGAGGAAATGCATCGCCAGCTCGCCGCCATACTTGGCCGGGGCCGGCTCGCGCGCGGTGAACTCGAAATGCGCCGCGACGTGCTGGCGCACGGCGTCCGAGACGTTGATCCGGCCCGGCTCGCCGCGCGCCTCCATGACCTTGGCGATGTTCACCGCGTCGCCCCAGACGTCGTAGGTGAAGCGCCGGCGGCCCACCACCCCGGCGATCAGCGGCCCGGTGTGCAGCCCGATGCGCAGCTCGAAGGCTGGCAGGTGCAGCTTCGCCCGCTCGACCCCCAGCGCCGCCACCGTGCCCTGCATCTCGAGCGCCGCCAGGCAGGCGTTGAGCACGTGCTGCCGGTCCGGCTCGGGCGCGCCCGCCACCGCGAGGTAGGCGTCGCCCACGGTCTTGAGCTTCTCCAGCCCCCAGTGCTCCATGACGTCGTCGAAGCGCGCGAAGTAGCGGTCGAGCAATTCGATCAGGCTGGCGGGCTCGGCCTGCCGGGTGAAGGCGGTAAATCCCTTGATGTCGGCGAGCAGCACCGTGGCGGAGGGGAAGAACCGCGGCTGCACCTTGCCGCGCGCCTTGATCTCGGCGGCGACCGGCTCGGGCAGGATGCGGGCGAGCAGCTCCTCGCTGCGCGCCTTTTCCTCGGCCAGTGCCGCGTGCGCCTCGTCGAGCCCCTGCATCGCCTCGCCCAGCTCGATCATGCGGCGGCGGTGCTCGAGCAGCCCGACCACCTGGTGCGCCAGCCTCCGCAGCGTCTCCTGCTGCTCGAAGCTCAGCTCGCGCGGCTCGAAGTCCATGACGCAGATGGTGCCCAGCGCGTAGCCCTCGGCATTGATCAGCGGCATCGAGGCGTAGAAGCGGAAATGCGGCTCGTTGACGACAAAGTGGAATTCGCGAAAGCGCTCGTCGGTGGCGAGGTCCGGGGCCAGCAGGATGTCGGCGCCGCACACGCTCACCTGGCAGAAGGAAATCTCGCGCGGACAGGACTCGAAGTCGTCGGGCAGGCCGTACTTGCTCTTGAAGGACTGGCGGTCGTTCTCGATGAAACTGACATAGGCGACGGGACAGCCGCAAATGCGCGCCGCCAGGTCGCTGATCTCGTCGAAGGCGATCTCCGGCGGCGTGTCCATGATGCGGTAGGAACGCACCGCAGCGTTGCGTTCGGCCTCGTTCGCGGGCACCGGGTAGGGCATCGCCTCTCCTGACTTTGGACGGCCGCGACTCTCCGCCGGGCGCGGGGCGCTGTCAACGCGTCCCCGGGCCGTCATGCGGCCTGCCCCGCCGCTTGCCCCGTGTGGTCCGATCCGCTAGGGAACGCCTCGACCTCGCGCCAGCGACCCAAGGCGGACCCAGGCCCATGGCAAAGGACAAGGCGAGCAAGACCCCGCGCCCGCGGGCCGAGACCCCGCGCGGCTTTCGCGACTATGCCGGCGCCGATGTGACCGCGCGCCAGCGCATGCTCGAGCGCATCTGCGCGGTCTACCACGCCTACGGCTTCGACCCGCTCGAGACCCCGGCCGTCGAGACCGTCGCGGCGCTCGGCAGCTTCCTGCCCGACATCGACCAGCCGAACGAGGGCATCTTCGCCTGGCAGGACGACGACGACACCTGGCTCGGCCTGCGCTACGATCTGACCGCGCCGCTGGCGCGCTACGTCGCGCAGCACCGGCTTTCGCTCCCCACGCCCTACCGCCGCTACGCGGTCGGGCCGGTGTGGCGCAACGAGAAGCCGGGGCCGGGGCGTTTTCGCCAGTTCTACCAGTGCGACGCCGACACCGTGGGCACCCCCACCGTCGCCGCCGACGCCGAGATCTGCATGATGCTGGCCGACGCCTTCGAGGCCATCGGCATCGCCCGCGACGACCTCGTGATCCGCATCAACGACCGCAAGGTGCTGAACGGGGTGATGCAGGCGATCGGCCTCTACGACCCGGCCGAGCCCGGGGCCCACGCCGCCACCCGCGGCACCGTGCTGCGCGCCATCGACAAGCTCGACCGGCTCGGCGAGCCCGGCGTGCGCGCCCTGCTCGGCGAGGGCCGCAAGGACGAGTCGGGCGATTACACGAAGGGCGCCCGCCTCTCGCCCGAGCAGGCCGACCGCGTGATGGGCTTCGTCTCGGCGCGCCGCGACACGGCGGCCGCCACCTGCGCGCGGCTGCGCGAGCTGGTCGAGGGCTCCGCCACCGGCGGCGAGGGCGTGGCCGAGCTCGAGACCATTGCCGAGCTGCTGGAGGCCCAGGGCTACGCGGCCCGGGCCCTGATCGACCCCTCGGTGGTGCGGGGCCTGGGCTACTACACCGGCCCGGTCTACGAGGCCGAGCTGACCTTCGAGATCACCGGCGAGGACGGCCAGCGCCGCCAGTTCGGCTCGGTCGCCGGCGGCGGGCGCTACGACGACCTGGTCAAGCGCTTCACCGGGCAGGCGGTGCCCGCGACCGGCGTCTCGATCGGCGTCGACCGGCTGCTCGCCGCGCTCGGCGCCATCGGCCGCGCCGGGGCCGCCGAGGCGCAGGGCCCGGTGGTGATCCTGGTCATGGACCGCGCGCGCATGGCCGCCTGCCAGGCCATGTGCGCCGAGCTGCGCCAGG
This sequence comes from Thermohalobaculum sp., assembly GCA_035513135.1. Lineage (GTDB taxonomy): Bacteria > Pseudomonadota > Alphaproteobacteria > Rhodobacterales > Rhodobacteraceae > Thermohalobaculum. Next base: position 2,196 of record DATKCQ010000090.1, on the reverse strand, counting down.
CCGGCATGCGCGCCGAGGTCTTCCTCGGCGGCGGCAACATGGGCAGGCAGCTCAAATACGCCGACCGCCGCGGCGCCCCGGTCGCCGTCATCGAGGGCGCCGACGAGCTCGCGCAAGGCGCCGTCACGCTCAAGGACCTGGCGCTCGGCGCGCGGCTCGCCGCCGAGATCGAGACGCGCGAGGCGTGGACGGCCCAGCCCGCCCAGCGCACCGTGCCGCGCGCCGACCTCGTTGCCGAGGTGCGCAGGATGCTCGCCTGGCCGGCGCCATGACGCCGGTCCGCGCGGGCGCCGAGCACAGCGCGCTGGAGGCGGCGCTGGCCACGCTGGCCGGGCACTTCGCGGATGCGGGCTTCGCGCCGGTCACCGCGGTCCACCTGTTCGAGGCCGAGGCGCTGATCGACCTCTACGGCGAGGACATCCGCGCCCGCGCCTTCCTCATCCCCGGCTCGGGCGGCGGCGGCGAGCTGTGCCTGCGCCCCGACTTCACGGTGCCGGTGGTGCGCGCGCACGGGGCGGGGGGCTGGGGGCGGCGCGCCCGCTACGCCTACCAGGGCCCGGTGTTCCGCCGCCAGCCGCCGGGCTCGACGCGGTCCAGCGAGTACGTGCAGGCCGGCATCGAGGATCTCGGCAACCCCGACCGGGCCGAGGCCGACGCGCAGGTCCTCGGCCTGATCCTGCGCGGGCTGGCGGCGCTCGGCGCCGGGAAGCTCGCCGTCACCACCGGCGATCTCGGCATCGCCTTCGCGCTGCTCGACGCGCTGCCCATGCCCGGGCGCCGCCGCCACCAGCTGCGCCGCCACTTCTGGCGCCCGCGCCGCTTCCACGCGCTGATCGAGGAGGCCGTCGCCGGCCCCGCCGCGTCCACGCCGTCGCGCGCGAGGCTGCTGGAAGCGGCAAGCGGCGCGGCCCCTGCCGATGCCATCGCCAGCCTCGCCACCGAGGCGGGCGAGCCGGTGGGCCTGCGCGAGATCGACGAGATCGTCGCCCGCGCGCTGGCGCTGGCCGAGGCCGCGGGCGACCCGCCGATGCCGCGCGCCGAGGCCGAGCTGATCGAGGCCGCCCTCGCGATCAGGGGCCCCGCGGCCAACGCGCTCGCCCGCCTGCGCGCGCTGACCGCCGGGGCCGGGGTCAGCATCGCCCCGGCGCTCGACCGCTTCGAGGCCCGGCTCGCCGCGCTCGATCGCGCCGGCATCGACGCCGCGGCGCTCGCCTTCGACGCCGCCTTCGGGCGCAACCTCGAATACTACGAGGGCTTCGTCTTCGAGATCGCCGCCGAGGGCCGCCCCGACAGCCCCCCGCTGGCCGGCGGCGGGCGCTACGACGTGATGACCCGGCGGCTGGGCGCCGCCGGGCCGGTTCCCGCCGTCGGCGCCATGATCCGCCCCGAGGCGGTGCTCGCCGCCAAGGACACGCCCCCGGACGCCACACCGGACGCCCCCCCGGACACCCGACCCGAGGCCACGCGATGACGCTCGCCCTCGGTCTCCCCTCCAAGGGCCGCCTGCAGGACGAGACGGTGGCCTGGTTCGCCGCGCGCGGCGTCGAGATCGCCCGCACCGGCGACGCAAGGCAATACGCCGCCGAGGCCCGCGGCATCAACGGCCTCGAGATCGTGCTGCTCTCGGCCACCGAGATCCCGCGCGAGCTGGCGCGCGGCCGCCTGCACCTCGGCGTCACCGGCGAGGACCTGGTGCGCGAGCGCATCTCGGACTGGCAGCGCCGCGTGGCGCTGGCCGCGCCGCTCGGTTTCGGCCATGCCGACCTGGTGGTCGCCGTGCCCGCCTTCTGGGTGGACGTGGAGAGCATGGCCGACCTCGACGAGGTGGCCGAGGCGTTCCGCGCCCGGCACGGCCACGGGCTGCGCGTGGCGACGAAATACCGCAACCTGGTGCGCGCCTTCTTCCAGGCGAAGGGGGTGGCCGACTACCGTCTGACCGACAGCCAGGGCGCCACCGAGGCGGCGCCCAAGAACCTCAGCGCCGAGGCGATCGCCGACATCACCTCGAGCGGCGAGACGCTGCGCGCCAACCAGCTCCGCGTGCTGGCGGACGGGCTGATCCTGCGCTCGGAGGCGCATCTGTGCCTGAGCCGCGCGGCGGCGTGGGGTGACGAGGCGCGCGAAGTGCTGGAGGCATTGTCAGCGCGGCTCGGGACGGCGCTCGAACTCTGATGGTTGGCGCGAGAATGGCGGGGT
>DATKCQ010000089.1:0-3215 GCA_035513135.1 Thermohalobaculum sp. | reverse complement strand
GCAGCTGCCGCGCATCGCCAGCGTCAGCTGCAACCCGGCGACCTTCGCGCGCGACGCGCGCACCCTCATCGACGGCGGCTGGCGGCTGGAGTGGGTGCAGCCCGTCGACCAGTTCCGCTGGAGCCCGCATGTCGAGCTGGTCGCGGCGTTCCGGCGCTGACTCAGAGCTGCGGGAAGAACCTGCCCGCGGGCGAGAGGGTGAAGATCTCGCAGCCCTCGTCAGTGACGCCGACCGAGTGCTCGAACTGGGCCGAGAGCGAGCGGTCGCGCGTCACCGCGGTCCAGCCGTCCGCCAGCGTCTTGGTCTGCGGCGCGCCGAGGTTCACCATCGGCTCGATGGTGAAGAACATGCCCGGCTGCAGCTCCGGCCCCTCGCCGGGGCGGCCGTAATGCAGCACGTTGGGCGCGTCGTGGAACACCAGCCCGAGCCCGTGCCCGCAGAAGTCGCGCACCACCGAGCAGCGCTCGGCCTCCACATATGACTGGATGGCGTGGCCGATGTCGCCGAAATGCCCGCCCGGGCGCACCGCGTTGACGCCGCGCATCAGCGCCTCGTGGGTCACCTCGATCAGCCGCGCCGCGCGGCGCGCGGCGCGCCCCGCCACGAACATGCGCGAGGTGTCGCCGTGCCAGCCGTCGAGCACCACGGTGACGTCGATGTTGAGGATGTCGCCGGGCTTCAGCGCCTTGGGGCCGGGGATGCCGTGACACACCACGTGGTTGGTCGAGATGCACACCGATTTCGGGTAGCCGCGGTAGCCGAGCGGGGCCGGGCGTGCGCGGCGCGCCGTGACGAACGCGTGGCACAGCGCATCGAGGTCCTCGGTCCTGACGCCGGGCTCGACGTGCTCGCCGATCATGTCGAGGCACTCGGCCGCCAGCCGTCCGGCGCGGCGCATGCCCTCGAAGTCCTCCCAGTCGTAGAGCCGGATGCCCTCGCTGGTGCGCCGCTCGCCGCCGGTGCGCATGATTGCCGGTGTCCCCTGCAACGTCTCCCCCGCCCCTTAGTGCTGGATCGGCACCGCCCGATCAAGGGTGATTCCCTCCCGGCTGATGGCGCAGGCCCAGGCGAGCGCCTCCACCCCCGCCGCGCGCGCCCGCTGATACGCCGCCGCGTAGGCCGGATCGATGTCCGCCGCAAGCGCCAGCCGGTCGCAGTCGGTGCGCTGGATGCAGTAGAGCATGACCGCGCGGTTGCCCGCCCGCACCATGCCGGCGAGGTCGTCGAGGTGGCGCGCGCCGCGCGCCGTGACCGAATCGGGAAACTCGGCGAGGCCGGGCGCGCGCATCAGGTGGACGTTCTTCACCTCGACATAGGCGGGCGGCAGGCCGGCGCCGCTCAAGAGGAAATCGACGCGGCTTTTCGTGCCGTAGCGGACCTCCGGACGGATCTCGCTGTAGTCAGCGAGCTCGGGGATGCGCCGCGCGGCCAGCGCCTCGGCGACGATGCGGTTGGGCGCGGCGGTGTCGATGCCGGCCCAGTGGTCCCCGAGCTCGACCAGCCGCCAAGCGTAGCGCAGGCTGCGTTTGGGATCGTCGTTGGGCTCGACCCAGACGCGGCTGCCCGGCGCGTTCAGTCCGGTCATCGCGCCGGGGTTGGCGCAGTGCGCGGTGACGGTCTCGCCGCTCGCCAGTTCGATATCGGCGAGAAAGCGTTTATACCGGCGGACGAGCCGGCCGGGGACGAGCGGGCGCGCGAATTCCATGGGCGCGCAAGGTAGTCACCGGGCGGGCCGGAGCAAGGGGGCAGGACATGGCCGAGACGCCGACCGCGGCGATGCTGGTGATCGGGGACGAGATCCTCTCGGGGCGCACGCGCGACGCCAACGCGCACCACCTGGCGGGCGTGATGAGCGAGATCGGCGTGCGGCTCGTGGAGATCCGCGTGGTGCCCGACGAGGCGCAGGCGATCGCGCGGGCGGTGAACGCGCTGCGCGCGCGGGTGGATTATCTCTTCACCTCGGGCGGCATCGGGCCGACGCATGACGACATCACGGCGGACGCGGTCGCCGCGGCCTTCGGCGTGCCGGTCGGGGTGCGTGAGGACGCCCGCGCCATCCTCGAGGCCTATTACGGCGCGACCGGGCGCGAGCTCAACGCGGCGCGGCTCAGGATGGCGCGCATCCCCGAGGGGGCCGAGCTGATCGAGAACCCGGTCAGCCACGCGCCCGGCTTCCGGCTCGGCAACGTCCACGTCATGGCCGGGGTGCCGGAGATCTTCCGCGCCATGCTCGAGGGGCTGCGGCCGAGCCTCACCGGCGGCCCGCCGGTGCTCAGCCACAGCTTCCAGGTGGAGGCGCCCGAGGGCGACGTGGCCGGGCCGCTGCGCGCGCTGTCCGAGCGCTACCCGGACGTGTCGATGGGCAGCTACCCGTATTTCCGCACCCGGCCGGGGGCCAACCTGGTGCTGCGCGCCACCGACGCAAAGGCGCTGGCCAGCGCGGCGGGCGAGCTGCGCGCGGTGCTGGCGGCGGCGGGGTTCGCGTTCTCGGAGACGGCGCCGTGACGGGCGTTTCACGCGTGAAACCGGGATCAAGATGTTGAATTCACGTCCATTTCGAAATGGGGCGCGCGTGAAAGGCCTCGGCGGAATGGCGGAAGCCGTGCGATGATATCGAGGCCGTCATTCCCGCGCAGGCGGGAATCTCGCGAGAGGCCGAGAGGTCCCCGCCTGCGCGGGGACGACGGGGGGCGCCTCAGTGCGCCTCGGCCCAGCTTGCGCCCTGGCCGGCGTCGACGACGAGCGGTACGTCGAGATGGACCGCCGGCGCCGGGGCGTGCTCCATGACGGCGCGGACCGTCTCGATGGTGGCCTCGGCCTCGGCCTCGGGCACCTCGAACAACAGCTCGTCGTGGACTTGCAGCAGCATCCGGCCCGTCAGCCCCGCCGCGTCCATCGCTGCCGGGATGCGGATCATGGCGCGGCGGATCACGTCGGCCGCGGTGCCCTGGATCGGCGCGTTGATCGCGGCGCGCTCGGCGAAGCCGGTGCGCGGGCCCCTGGCGTTGATCTCGGGGGTGTGGATGCGCCGCCCGAACAGCGTCTCCACATAGCCCTTCGCGCGGGCGTGCGCCTTGGTCGCCTCCATGTAGTCGCGGATGCCGGGGAAGCGCTCGAAATACGCGTCGATGAAGGCCCTGGCCGCCTCGCGCGGGATGCGCAGCTGGTTCGACAGGCCGAAGGCCGAGATGCCGTAGATCACGCCGAAATTGAT
>DATKCQ010000088.1:0-54953 GCA_035513135.1 Thermohalobaculum sp. | reverse complement strand
GATCGGCCGCTTCCAGGGCGTGAGCTTCCAGCTCGCCGACATGATCACCGAGATCGACGCGGCGGATTTTCTCACCCTGGCCGCGGCCTGGCGCCTCGACCAGGGCCTGCCGGCGAACCGCGAGATCGCCTCGGCCAAGCTTTACGCCTCGGAGATGCTGGCCCGCGTCACCGACGCGGCGATCCAGATCCACGGCGGCATGGGCCTGATGGACGACCTGCCGCTCGCCCGCTTCTGGCGCGACGCCCGGGTCGAGCGCATCTGGGACGGAACGAGCGAGATCCAGCGCCACATCATCGGCCGCGAGCTCCTGCGGCCGCTCGGGGCCTGATCCGGATGGCTGTTTGCGCGGCATCGACCGCCCGGGCGCGGTGTGTTCCCTCCCCCGGAGGGTTAGGGAGGGGGGAATGGCGCGCAGCGACATTCCGGACTGGCAGCGCCAGACCGCGCGCCGCCTGCGCCACGAAATGACCGTGGCGGAGAGAAAGCTCTGGCGTGCGCTGCGCGCGCATCGGTTCCGGGGCATCGGATTCCGCCGGCAGGCTCCGCTCGGGCCTTACATCGCCGACTTTGTCAGCCACCACTTGAAGCTGGTGATCGAGGTGGATGGCGGGCAGCATTCCAGCTCGGCGCGCGATACCCGGCGCGACGAGTGGATGGCCCGCGAGGGCTACAGGGTCCTGCGGTTCTGGAACAACGAGGTTCTGGGAAACCTCGAGGGCGTCATGGACCGGATCGGCCGCGAAGTCGCGGCCGCCCCCCCTCCCCACCCCTTCTCCGGGGCTTGCCTGGCCCAACCGGGGCCAGGGTCCCCTGCGAAGCCCACAGGGGGGGAGGGAGCCTGCCGCTCCGGTGCAGCCGGCGCCCCGCCCCGCGAGGTGCGGCATGAGAACACGCGCACCCGCCGGCGGGGACTCCGATGACGCGCGACCTCTCGCGGCTGTTCCGCCCGCGCTCGATCGCCGTGTTCGGCGGCGGGGCATGGGGGCCGAACGCGGTGGAGCAGTGCCTCAAGATGGGCTTCGAGGGCGCCATCTGGCCGGTCCACCCGACGCGGGACCTGATGCACGGGGTGCCCTGCCACCCAAGCGCCGACGACCTGCCCGACGCCCCCGACGCCAGCTTCATCGCGGTGAACCGGCGGCAGACCATCGAGATCGTCGGGCAACTGGCGCGGCGCGGCGCGGGGGGCGCGGTCTGCTTCGCCTCCGGCTTCAAGGAGGCCGAGGGCGAGGCCGCCGGCGGCGCCGGCCTGCAGGCGGCCCTGGTCGCGGCGGCGGGCGCGATGCCGATCCTCGGGCCGAACTGCTACGGCCTGATCAACTATCTCGACGGCGCCCTGCTCTGGCCCGACCAGCACGGCGGCGCGCGCGTGGATTCCGGCGTCGCCATCCTCGCCCAGTCCTCGAACATCCTGATCAACATGACCATGCAGCGCCGCGGCCTGCCCGTCGCCTACGTGGTGGCCGCCGGCAACCAGGCGCAAACGAGCCTCGCCGAGATGGCGATGGCGGTGATGGACGACCCGCGCGTCAGCGCCGTCGGCCTGCACATCGAGGGGGTGGGCGACGTGCGCGCCTTCGAGGCCATGGCGGCGCGGGCCCGCGAAATGAAAAAACCCGTGGTGGCGATGAAGGTCGGCCGCTCGGAGCAGGCGAAGATCGCCACCGTCTCGCACACCGCCTCGCTGACGGGGGGCGAAGCCGCGGCGCGGGCCTTCCTCGCGCGGCTGAACATCCCCCTTCTGCGCTCGATTCCCGAGTTCCTCGAGACACTGAAGCTTCTGCACGTCACCGGGCCGCTGCCCGGCCGCAGCCTCGCCTCGATTTCCTGCTCGGGCGGCGAGGCCAGCCTGATGGCCGACGCCGCGGTCGGCCGCAATGTCGGCTTCCGGGCGCTGAGCGCCGAGGAGCGGGGGCGCGTCAAGGCGAGGTTGGGCGAGCTGGTCACGGTGGCCAACCCCTTGGATTACCACACCTTCATCTGGGACAACGAGCCGGCGATGACCGCCACCTTCGCGGCCATGATCGGCTGCGGCTTCGACCTCTCGTTCCTCGTGCTCGACTTCCCGCGCCTCGACCGCTGCTCGGACGCGAGCTGGGGCGGCGCGGTGCGCGCCATCGCCGCCGCCAGGGCCGCGACGGGGGCCAACGTCGCCGTGGTCGCCTCGCTGCCCGAGAACATGCCCGAGGCGCGCGCCAGCGAGCTGATGGCTTCGGGCCTCGCCCCGATGGCGGGCTTCGACGAGGCGCTGGCCGCCGCCGAGGCCGCCGCCGCCATCCCCGAGGGCTGGGCCCGGCCCTTCCCCGCGCCGGTCCTGCTCGGCGGCGATGGCGCAGGCCCGTCACGCCTGCTCGACGAGGCCGAGGCCAAGGCGGCGCTTGGCCGCTGCGGCCTGCCCATCCCCCACGGCGCGGTCGCCGCCACACCCGACCAGGCCGCCGCCCTCGCCGCCCGCATCGGCTTTCCCGTCGTGCTCAAGGGCCGCGGCGTGGCGCACAAGACCGAGGCCGGGGCGGTGCGCCTCGGCCTGCGCTCGGCCGAGGCGGTCGCGGCGGCCGCAAGCGGCATGGACTCCACCTCGGGCTGGCTGGTCGAGCGCATGGTCGAGGGCGGCGTCGCCGAGCTGATCCTCGGCGTCCTGCGCGACCCGGCGCACGGCTACACGCTGACCATCGGGGCGGGCGGCATCCTCACCGAGCTGCTCGCCGACACGGCGACGCTGATGATCCCGGCCGCGCCCGAGGACATCCGCGCCGCGATCACCGGTCTCAGGACCGCGCCGCTGCTCACCGGCTACCGCGGCCGCAGCCCGGCGGACCTCGACGCCGTGATCGCCGCCTGCCTGTCGCTCCAGTCCTGCGTCACCGAAATGGAGGGCCGGCTCGAGGAGCTCGACATCAACCCGCTGATCGTCACGCCGCACGGCGCCGTGGCGGCGGACGCGCTGATCCGGCTGAGAGAGGACCCCAAATGACCAAGAACCCGATCAAGACCCGCCGCGAGGGCGGCATCCTCGAGGTGACCCTCGACCGGCCGAAGGCCAACGCCATCGACCTCGCCACCTCGCGCCTGATGGGCGAGACCTTCCGCGCCTTCCGCGACGACCCCGGCCTGCGCGTCGCCATCCTGGGCGCCGCGGGGAGCAAGTTCTTCTGCCCCGGCTGGGACCTCAAGGCCGCCGCCGCGGGCGAGGCGGTCGACGGCGACTACGGCGTGGGCGGCTTCGGCGGCATCCAGGAGCTGCCGCATCTCGACAAGCCGATCATCTGCGCCGTGAACGGCATCGCTTGCGGCGGCGGGCTCGAGCTCGCCCTCTCCTGCGACCTGATCCTCGCCTCCGAGAGTGCGACCTTCGCATTGCCCGAGATCCGCTCGGGCACCATCGCCGACGCCGCCTCGCTGAAACTGCCCAAGCGCATCCCCTACCACGTGGCCATGGACCTGCTGCTCACCGGCCGCTGGTTCGACGTGCACGAGGCGATGCGCTGGGGCCTGATCCGCGAGGTCACCAGGCCCGAGGAGCTGCGCGCGAAGGCCTGGGAGCTGGCGCGGCTGCTCGAATCCGGCCCGCCGCTGGTCTACGCGGCGATCAAGGAGGTGGTGCGCGAGGCCGAGGACCTGAAGTTCCAAGACGCGCTCAACCGCATCACCAGGCGCCAGTTCCGCACGATCGACGCGCTCTACGCGTCGGAGGACCAGCTCGAGGGCGCGCGCGCCTTCGCCGAGAAGCGCGACCCGGTGTGGACGGGCCGCTGAGGCCGCTCACGGTCGCGCGGCGCGCTCGACTGGCTCGAGGCGCGGCTTGGCGGCGATTGACCCGGCTCAGAGCCAGCGCCGCACCCGCGCCGAGTAGTCGCGGTAGGGCTGGCCGAGGTCGCGCTCGAGCATCGCCTCCTCGGGCAGGATGATTAGCCGCAGCAGCGCCTCGCGGAACGGCACGAGCAGGACCAGCGCCAGCGGCGCGCCCAGGATCAGCGCCGCGCCGGCCAGGATCATCAGGTCGGCCAGATAGATCGGGTTGCGCGACCAGCGGTAGGGGCCGCTCTCGACCAGCGCGCTCGGCGGCTCGCGCGGCACGATGGAGGTGCCGGCGCGGCGGAAGGCGAGCGCCGCCCAGACGACGAGGCCGAGCGCCAGCGCCACCAGCGCCCAGCCCGCCCAGGCCAGCCGCCCGCCGAGCGGCGCCGAGACCTGCGCGAACCCCCAGGCGAGCGCAATGAACAGCGCCAGCCACACCGGCGGCAGGTTGAGGCGGGCGACGATGCTCACGCCGGCGCTTGCACGGGCACGTTGTCGATCAGCCGGGTGCGTCCGATCCGGGCGGCGGCGAACAGGCGCGCCGGGCGGGCGGGGTCGAATCGCTCGACGGGCTCGAGGGTCCCAGCCGCGCGGCACTCGACGTAGTCGACCGCGTCGAAGCCCGCCCCGCGCAGCGCCCCGGCCGCGGCGGCCGCTTCGGCCCCCGCCAATGCTCCCCGCGCGATGCGCTCCGCCGCGGCGAACAGCACCTCGTTGAGCCGCCCCGCCACGGCCCGCTCGGCCCGGGCGAGATAGCGGTTGCGCGACGACATGGCGAGGCCGTCCGGCTCGCGCACCACCGGCGCGCCGACGATCTCCGTGGCGATGTCGAGGTCGCGCGCCAGCCGCCGGATCACCACGAGCTGCTGCCAGTCCTTCTCGCCGAACACCGCCATGTCGGCCTGCGCCTGGTTGAGCAGCTTGGTCACCACCAGCGCCACGCCCTCGAAATGGCCCGGCCGCAGCGGCCCGCACAGGCATTCGGTCAGCCGCTCGACCCGGACCCTGGTGGCGAAGCCCTCGGGGTACATCTCGGCCGCCGGGGGCGCGAACAGCAGGTCGCAGCCGGCACCCTCGAGCATCGCCCCATCGCGCGCCTCGTCGCGCGGATAGGCGGCCAGATCCTCGCCCGGCCCGAACTGGGTCGGGTTGACGAAGATCGTCGTCACCACCCGCCCGGCGCGGCGCGCGGCCAGGCGCACCAGCTCCAGATGCCCCTCGTGCAGCGCGCCCATGGTGGGCACCAGGCCGACGCGCGCGCCCCGCCCGCGCCAGCCGCGCACGCGGGCGCGCAATTCGTCAACCGTGCGGACTGTCTCCATCGCGGCGATCCCCTGGCCTCCCGCACATTTCTAGCAACACCGCCGATGGCGGGAAATCGGCAATCTCGGCAGGCTTGCGTGGCACCCGCATTCCCGCCGACCCCGCACGCCGCCCGCGGCCGTCAGGCCGCGCGGCGGTGCAAGGGGGCGTCCGGGGGTGGGGGTGGGGCCGCCGCGCGAAAGCGGCCGGCGCCGTCAGGCGCCGGCCGTGTCGTGCAAACCTCGGGGAGATCCGGGGCTCACAGCCAGCCGGACGCCTCGCGCTCGACCAGCGCCTCGATCAGGTCGATGTGCGCCTCGTCGTCGTTGAGGCAGGGAATGTAGGTAAACTCTTCACCGCCGGCCTCGAGAAAACTCTCGCGGATCTCCTCGTTGATCTCCTCGAGCGTCTCGACGCAGTCGGACGCGAAGGCCGGCGCGATCACCGCGATGCGCTTCCTGCCGGCGCGGGCCAGCCGGGCCACCTCCTCGACCGTGTAGGGCTTCAGCCACTCCTCGGGGCCGAAGCGCGACTGGAACGCGACCACCACCTCGTCCGCGCCCAACCCCAGCCGCTCGCGCAGAAGCCGCGAGGTCTTTTGGCAGTGGCAGTGATAGGGATCGCCCTCGGTCAGATACCGCTCGGGCAGGCCGTGATACGAGGTCACCAGCGCGTCCGGGCGCTGCTCCAGCGCCGCATAGCCGCGCTCCACCGAGGCGGCGAGCGCCGCGATATAGAGCCGATGGTCGTGATAGGGCGGCGCCGTGCGCACCGCCGGCTGCCACTTCATGCGCATCAGCGTGCGGAATGCGTGGTCGCTCGCCGTCGCCGTGGTCGCCCCGGCATATTGCGGGTAGAGCGGCAGGAACAGGATGCGCTCGCAGCCCTCGGCCTGCAGCCGACGGATCGCCGCGTCGGTCGAGGGATTGCCGTAGCGCATGCAGAAATCGACCACCACGCGGGCCCCGTGCCGCGCCTCGAGCCGCTGGCGCACCTTCGCCGCCTGGTTGCGGGTGGTGGTGAGCAGCGGGCTCTCGTCCTCGGCCTCGTTCCAGATGCCGCGATAGGCGGCACCCGAGGAGAACGGGCGCCTGCTCAGCACGATGAGCTGCAGGATCGGCTGCCAGAGAAAAGGCGAGTAGTCGATCACCCGCCGGTCCGACAGGAACTCGCCCAGATAGCGGCGCATCGACCAGTAGTCGGTGCCGTCCGGCGTGCCGAGATTGGCGATCAGCACGCCGACCTTCGCCGGCGCGATGGCCGGATGGTCGGGCGGCGCCTGCGCCAGCCGGCCCCGGCCCGGCCGGTCCTTGCCCGTGTGATCCAGCATGGAGGTGGTGCCCTTTCGCGTTGCCCACGCGGCAGCTATTGCCCGGCGGGCCGGTTTCAACGGGCCTGCGGCGTCATCTCCCCGGTTTGATACCCGGTTTGATCCCCGTTTTGATCCCGCTGCCGATCTCGTTGGTGCCGAGCGCGTCGGCCAGCCGCGCCCTGGCCGAGCCGGGCCGCAGCGGCTGCGGCTGGTCCGGCCCCGGCGCCCAGCCGGTCAGGAACACGATCTCGAAGGTCGCGCGCACCCGGCCGTCCGGCGCGCCGAAATGCCGCGCATAGATCTCGCAGGCGCGCATCAGCGTGGCGCGCCGCATCGGCTGGCGGCGCCGGGCGCGGACGATGTTGGTCTCGCCCATGGCGCGCAGCTCGCGCATCAGGTGCAGGGGCGTCGCATAGGTCACCGTCAGTGTCTGCGAATCGGCCACCGGCATGGCGTAGCCCGCCCGTTGCAGCAGCCCGCCGAGGTCGCGGATCTCGGCCATCGGCGCGACGCGCAGGCTCAGGCCGCCCTCGACCTCGGCCTCGGCCTCGGCCAGGCTGGCGCGCAGCTCGGCCAGGGTCCGCCCGCCGAACAGCGCCGCCAGCATCAGCCCGTCCGGCGCGAGCGCCCGGCGCATCTGGATGAGCTGGCCCACGGGGTCGTTCATCGCGTGCAGCAGCAGGGTCGAGACGACCAGGTCATGTGCCCCCTCCGCGAGCGGCAGGACCTCGCCCGCGAGCACCTCCGCCCCGGCCGCCCGCGCCATCGCCGGCGACGGGTCGAGCTGCCTGAGCGCGGCGCCGCTGCGCCCGAGCGCCGCGGCGACCGCGCCCGCGCCGGTGCCGATCAGCGCCACGCGGCGGAACGCGCGGTTGATCTCGCCGAGGCGCTCGGCGATCAGCGCCGCCACCTCGCGGTGCAGGAAGTCGGCGCCGCCGGCGAAGCCGAGCCGCATGGCCCGGTCCCGCCGCCCGGCCAGCGCCGGAAAATCGAACATCCCCCCGGCCTCTTCACGCATTCTTCACGCCTCCCGCCCCTGCATATAGCGGCCGGCCGACCGGAACACGAGGGGGCCAGGGAAGCGACCGGAGGGGTGATCATGCGCGCCACCAAGGGCGCGATGGCGCGATGAGCTTCATACCGCCGTTCACGCGCCTCGCGCTGCCCGCATCCGTCTCCGGCATCCGGCGCACGCTGGTCGAGGCGCTGTTCCCGCCCGCCTGCCCCGCCTGCCGGGGCGAGACCGCCTCGGCCGCCAGCCTGTGCGCCGAGTGCTGGGCCGGGACCCTGTTCCTCTCGGGCCGAGGCTGCTCGGCCTGTGGGCGCGACGTGCCGGGCCTCGCCGCCCCCGGGCCGGGCTTCCTGTGCGACACCTGCCAGGCGCACCCGCCCGGCTGGGACCGGGGCGCCTCGGTCTTCGCCTACGAGGGCGCCGGGCGCCGGCTGGTGCTGGCGCTCAAGCACGGCGACCGGCTCGACATGCTCGCCATGCTCGGCCCCTGGATGGCGCGCGCCGGCCGCCGCCTGGTCGCCGAGGCCGATCTCGTGGTGCCGGTGCCGATGCACTGGACCCGCCGGCTGAAGCGCCGCTTCAACCAGTCCGAGGAGCTGGCGCGCGCGCTGTGCCGCGCCGCCGGGCGGGCCGATGCCCTCGCGCCCCGCCTGCTCCGGCGCCAGCGCCGCACCGCCAGCCAGGACGGGCGCAACCGCGCCGCGCGCGCCGAGAACCTGCGCGGCGCCATCGCCCTCGCCCCCGGCGCCGCGGCGCAACTCGAGGGCCGCCGCGTGCTGATCGTCGACGACGTGCTGACCACCGGCGCCACCTTCGACGCCTGCGCCGCCGCCTGCCGCGAGGCCGGGGCGGCCGGGGTTGACATCCTGGCGCTCGCCCTTGTCAGCTTCGACGAGGCGCCCTACCTGCGCAGCGCCGAGTGGGCCGGCACCTGACGACCGGCCCCCGGCCCGGAGACAGTCCGCGCGATGCAGCCCGTCGAGATCTACACCACGCCCTTTTGCGGGTTCTGCCGCATGGCCAAGCACCTGCTCGACCAGAAGGGCGTCGCCTTCACCGAGCTCGACGTCTCGGCCGACCCCGCCCTGCGCGGCGCCATGAGCGAGCGCGCCGGCGGCCGGCGCACCGTGCCGCAGATCTTCATAGGCGAGACGCATGTGGGCGGCTGCGACGAGCTCTACGCGCTCGAGCGGGCGGGCCGGCTCGACCCCCTCCTGAACGGGTGACGCCATGCAGCTGCGCGCCGCGCTGATCCAGCTCAACGCCTCCGACGACCCGCAGGCGAACCTGCCCGACACCGAGCGGCTGGTGCGCGAGGCCGCCGCCGGCGGCGCCGAGCTCGTCCTGACCCCCGAGGTCAGCAACATCGTCTCGGCCAGCCGCGCCGTGCAGGACCAGCGCCTGGCGCGCGAGGCCGACGACATCACGCTGGCGCGGCTCGGCGAGGTGGCGGCCGAGCTCGGCATCTGGCTCTCGCTCGGCTCGCTGGCGCTCAAGTCGGGCGATGCGGACGGGCGCTTCGCCAACCGCTCGTTCCTGATCGGCCCGGACGGCCGTGCGCGTGCCCGCTACGACAAGATCCACATGTTCGACGTGGAGCTCGGCGAGGGCGAGAGCTACCGCGAGTCCAGGGGCTACCGCCCCGGCGACCGGGCCGTCGCCGCCGACACGCCCTGGGGGAAGATCGGCCTCACCGTGTGCTACGACATGCGCTTTCCCGCCCTCTACCGCGCGCTCGCCGAGGCTGGCGCGGCGATCCTCACCGTGCCCTCGGCCTTCACCGTGCCGACCGGCCGGGCGCACTGGGAGGTGCTGCTGCGCGCCCGCGCCATCGAGACCGGCGCCTTCGTGCTCGCCGCCGCCCAGTGGGGCCGGCACCGGGCCAGCCGCGGGCGCGCGCGCGAGACCTACGGCCACTCGCTCGCCGTCGATCCCTGGGGCCGGGTGCTGGCCGATGCCGGCGAGGGCGTCGGCGTGACCCGGGTGACCCTCGACCTCGACCGGGTGGCCGAGGCGCGGGCGAAGATCCCGAGCCTCGCCAACGCCCGGGCCTTCTCGCCGCCCGGCTGACGCCCTACATTCTCCGCGAGCCTCGAGGTCAACCAGGTGACCGCTCAATCGCAGGAGGACCCCGACCATGAAGACGACCATGAAGACGACAACGTTCACGGTGGCCGCCGCCCTGGCAATATCCGCCCTCGCGCTGCCCGCCAGGGCGGACGTCACCCACCAGTGCTCCGGCATCGGCATGGAGGAACGTGCGGAGGCCGAGAACGTCCCGCACACCCTGCGCCTGGTCTATGCCCAGCCCAACGGAAACTACCTGGGCAGCATCGAGACCCGGATCGCGGGGCCCCAAGGCGAGCTGGTCAACGTCCGCTGCCCCGGCCCGTGGGTGCTGGTGGACCTGCCCGACGGCACCTACCAGGTCACCGCGAGCTTCAAGGGCGAGACCAAGTCGCGCCGGGTGACGATCGCGGGCGGGCGGCAGCAGCGGCAGGTGTTCGTGTTCTGAACGGATCGCTCAGCCCTGGAGCACCGCGCCGGGGTTGAGGATGCCGCGCGGGTCCAGCGCCGCCTTGATCGCCCGCATCGCCGCGAGCTTCGCCGGGTCGCCGTAGCGCGCCAGGTCCTGCCTCTTCATGCGGCCGATGCCGTGCTCGGCGCTGATCGAGCCGCCGAGCGCGTCCACCAGATCGTGCACCGCGCGCCGCGCCGGCCCGGCCAGCGCGCGGCACTCGGCGGCGCGGCGCCCCTCGGGCGGGAACACGTTGTAGTGCAGGTTGCCGTCGCCCAGATGCCCGAAGCAGTTGACGCGCAGCCCGGGGTCGATGGCGGCGACCGCCGCGCCCGCCTGCTCGATGAAGCGCGCGATGGCGCTCAGCGGCAGCGAGATGTCGTGCGCCGAGACCGCGCCGACCCGCCGGTTGGCCTCGGGCAGCGTTTCGCGCTGCCACCACATGTGGGCGCGCTGGGCCTCGCTGGCCGCCACCGCCCCGTCGCTGGCGAGGCCGGCCTCGAGCATCGCGCCGAGCGCCGCCTCGACGCGCTCGCCCAGCCCGCTGCCGGCGGGTCCGGTCGCCTCGAGCAGCACCCGCCAGGCGGGCGCGCCGGCCAGCGGGTCGGGCTTGTCCGGATGGAATTCGGCGAGCCAGGCGATGCCCTGCCCGCTGATCAGCTCGAAGCCCGAGAGCGCGTCGTCGAGCCGCTCGCGCAGGCGCTGGAACAGCGCCAGCGCCGCCTGCGGATCGGCCACGCTCAGCATCGCCGTCACCGTCTCGCCGGGCAGCGGGAACAGCTTCAGCGCGGCCGCCGTGATCACCCCGAGCGTGCCCTCCGAGCCGATCAGCAGGCTCTTCAGGTCATAGCCCGTGTTGTCCTTGCGCAGCGGGCGCAGCCCCGAGACCCCCGAGACGACCGAGCCGTCCGCCAGCACCGCCTCGATGCCGAGGCACAGCTCGCGGGCGTTGCCGTAGCGCAGCACCTGCACGCCCCCGGCATTGGTGGCGAGGTTGCCGCCGATGCGGCACGAGCCCTCGGCCGCGAGCGACAGCGGGAACAGCCGCCCGGCCCGCTCGGCGGCGGCCTGCAGATCGGCGAGCACCACGCCCGCCTCGGCCACGATCACGCCGTCCTCGGGGAGGATGGCGCGCACCCGGTCCATGCGCTCGAGCGAGAGCACCACCGGGCGCGGCCCCTCGGGCATCACCTGCCCGCCGACCAGCCCGGTGCCGCCGCCATAGGGCACCACCCCGATCCGGTGGCGGTTGCACAGCCCGAGAACCGCCGCGACCGCATCGGTCGCGGCCGGCCGCAGGATCGCCGCCGCCCGCCCGCGCAGCAGCCCGCGCGGCTCGACCAGATACGCCTGGCCCGCCTCCGAGCCCGGGTCCAGCGTGCCGCCCTCGCCGACGCAGGACGCCAGCTCGGCCAGTTGCTCGCCGGTCGGCTCGGACAAGGTGCTCATAGCTCGAACCTCGTTTCGCTGGTTCCCGAACCCCCGAAACGGCTCTAGCGCGGCGCCGCCGCCCGCGCCAGCCGGTCGTTGATGGCGCGGCCGAGCCCGTGGAGCGGGATCGGCGCCACGGCGATCGTGCCCGCCCCGCCGAGCCGCGCGTCGAGCGCGCGCAGATGCGCGAAAAGATTGGCCGCCGCCTCCGCGAGGTCGCCGCCGGGCGAGAGGTTCAGCGCCGGGCCGGCGATCTCCGCCGGATCGGCGCCGAAGCCGAGCCAGGCCTCGCCCGGCGCCGGCCGCCCGGCGTCCAGCCGCAGCCCGGCGCCGGGGGCGTAATGGCTGGCGAGCTGCCCCGGGGCGCTGACCGGCCCGCCCTCGGCCGCACCGACGGGCACCCCGAGCGGCACCCCGAGCGCGCCCTCCAGCGCCTCGACCGGCAGGCCGCCGGGGCGCAGCAGCACCGCGCGCTCGCCCGCGAACCCGATGATGCTGGACTCGAGCCCGACCGGGCACGGCCCGCCGTCGAGCACCGCGGCGATGCGCCCGCCCAACGCCGCGATCACGTGCGCCGCCGTGGTCGGGCTGAGCTGTCCCGAGCGGTTCGCCGACGGCGCCGCCACCGGCCCGCCGAAGGCCGCGAGCAGCGCCTGCGCCAGCGGGTGCGCCGGCACCCGCACCGCCAGCGTCGGCAGGCCGGCGGTGACCAGCCCGGCGACGCCGGCGCCGTCGCGCATCGGGGCCACCAGGGTCAGCGGCCCGGGCCAGAACGCCTCGGCCAGCCGCCGCGCCGGCGCGGGCAGGACGACCAGCCGCGCGGCCGCCGCGAGGTCCGTGACATGCACGATCAGCGGGTTGAAGCGCGGCCGGCCCTTGGCGGCGAAGATGCCCGCCACCGCCCGGCCGTCGCCCGCGTCGGCGCCCAGCCCGTAGACCGTCTCGGTCGGGAAGGCGACCAGACGCCCCGCGCGCAGCAGCCCGGCGGCGCGGGCGATGCCGCCCGCGTCCGCCGCGAGGGTCTCGGTCGTCTCCACTCTTGCCCGCTCTCCCGGCTTTGGCCTAACGAGGGTGCGACCCCCGCTTACCCCGCCGCCCGGGCAACAGGCAACCGGCGGCGGGCAGGCCGCCGGAGACGCCGCCATGAGCTACCGCGCCCCCCTCGCCGAGATGGCCTTCTGCGCCGGGCGGATCGTCGGCCAGGACCGCCTGGCCGCGACCGCGCGCTTCGCCGAAGCCACCCCCGACACCCGCGCCGCGATCCTCGAGGAGGCGGCGAAGCTGTGCGAGGACGTGCTGGCGCCGCTGAACCGCGCCGGCGACCTGCACCCGGCGCGGCTCGAGAACGGCGTGGTCCGCTGCGCGCCCGGCTTTGGCGAGGCGTATCGGGCCATCGCCCGGGGCGGCTGGGTCGGCATGATCGGCGACCCCGAATGGGGCGGCATGGGGCTGCCGCTCTCGCTCGCCACCTGCGTCAACGAGATGATGGCCTCGGCCTCGCTGGCGCTCTCGCTCAACCCGATGCTGACCATGGGCGCCATCGAGGCGCTGGAGCGCCACGCCTCGGCCGAGATCAAGGCGCGCTACCTGCCCGCGCTCAACGCCGGCACCTGGACCGGCACGATGAACCTGACCGAATCGCAGGCCGGCTCGGACGTCGGCGCCTCGACCAGCCGGGCCGAGCCGAACGGCGACGGCAGCCACGCCATCACCGGGCAGAAGATTTTCATCTCCTGGGGCGACCACGACCTGGCCGAGAACATCTGCCACCTGGTGCTGGCGCGGCTGCCGGACGCGGCGCCGGGCACGAGGGGCCTCTCGCTCTTTCTGGTGCCGAAATACATACCCGACGGGGGCGACGAGGGCGACGGGGCCGGCAGCCCCGGCGTCGCCAACGCGCTCAGGCCCGTCAGCCTCGAGCACAAGCTCGGCCTGCACGGCTCGCCCACCGCGGTGATGGAATACGACCGCGCCACCGGCTGGCTGATCGGCGCCGAGCACGGCGGCATGGCGGCGATGTTCACCATGATGAACAACGCCCGTCTCGGCGTCGGCGTCGAGGGGCTCGCCATCGCCGAGCTCGCCACCCAGAAGGCCGTCGCCTTCGCGCTCGAGCGCCGCCAGGGCCGCACGCCGGACAACTCGCCCGGCATCGCCGGGCACGCCGACGTGCGCCGCATGCTGCTGACCATGCGTACGCTGACCAATGCGGCGCGGGCGATCTGCCACGACTGCGCCTTCTCGCTCGACATGGCCCGCGCCGCCGGCTCGGACGACGCGCGCGAGACGCACGCGCGCCGCGCCGCGTTCCTCACCCCGATCGCCAAGGCGTTCGGCACCGACACCGGCATCGAGGTGGCGAACCTCGCCGTCCAGGTGCATGGCGGCATGGGCTACATCGAGGAGACCGGCATCGCCCAGCTGCTGCGCGACGTGCGCGTCACCGCGATCTACGAGGGCACCAACGGCATCCAGGCGATGGACCTGGTGGGCCGCAAGCTCTCGGTCGACCGCGGCGCCATGGCGCGCTCCATGCTCGCCGAGATCGCCGGCACCGGGGCCGCGCTCGCCCAGGCCGGCGGCGCGCCGGCGACGCTCGCCGACGGCGTGCTCGAGGCGGCCGAGGCCGCCCGGCGCGCCACCGAATGGATGCTCGCGGCGTCCGAGCCGAACGATCGCAACGCCGGCGCCACGCCCTATCTGCGGCTGCTGGCGCTGGCGCTCGGCGCGCACTATCTGGGGCGCGGCGCCCTGGCGGCGCATGGCACCGCCGACGCTGCCGCCCGCCTGGCGCTCGCCCGCTTCTTCGTCGCGCAGATCGCGCCGCAAACGGCGGCGCTGGCCCGCGCCGCCACGGCCGGGGCCGCGCCGCTCTACGCCATAGGCGCCGCAAGGCTCGGCGCCTGAGGCCGGCGCAGCTGCCGCCGGTGTCCGCGCCCTTGCGCCGACTTTTCCGCCAGCCGGAAGCCGGAGCCGCGAAGAACCGGCTTCGCCTCGCCGACGCTTGCCGCTATAAAGGCGGCAGTGCAGCGCACGCAATTCGCGGAGGGAACCGAGATGGCTGAGTACGAGCACGGCTCGATGGACACGACCGAGCAGGAGCGGACCTTTGTCGGTTTCCTGAAGATCGCCGCCCTGGTGGTTGTCCACATCATCCTGATCCTGATCTTCCTCGCCTTCGTCGGCACCTGAGGGCGCCCCGCGCCGGCCCGGCGCGGACCTGAATGGCCGAAGCCCAGAGCGGAGAATTCGCATGAAGATCGGAGTTCCCAAGGAGACGCGCGAGCACGAGACGCGGGTCGCCGCCACCCCGGGCACGGTGAAGAAGTTCGCCGACCTCGGCGCCGAGGTGGTCGTCGAGACCGGCGCCGGCGCCGCCGGGGTCTTCACCGACGCCGCCTACGAGGCGGCCGGCGCCTCCATCGCCAAGGACTTCGCCGCGACCGTGCAGGGCGCCGACGTGGTGCTCAAGGTGCTGCGCCCGACCAGGGCCGAGCTGAAGAGCCTCGCCGAGGGCCAGGTGCTCGTGTGCATGATGGCGCCGCACGCCGACCGCGACACCGTCGAGGCCTGCGCCAGCGCCGGCGTCGACGCCTTCGCCATGGAGCTGATGCCGCGCATCAGCCGGGCGCAGTCGATGGACGTGCTCTCGAGCCAGGCCAACCTCGCCGGCTACAAGGCGGTGATCGAGGCCGCCAGCGCCTATGGCCGCGCCTTTCCGCAGATGATGACGGCGGCCGGCACGGTGGCCCCCGCCAGGGTCTTCGTCATGGGCGTCGGCGTCGCCGGGCTGCAGGCCATCGCCACGGCGCGCCGCCTCGGCGCGGTGGTCACCGCCACCGACGTGCGCCCCGACACCGAGGAGCAGGTCCAGTCGCTCGGCGCCAAGTTCGTCGCGGTGAAGAACGAGGAGTTCGAGAAGGCGCAGACCTCGGGCGGCTACGCCAAGGAAATGTCGGACGGCTACAAGCGCCAGCAGGCCGAGCTGATCGCCGAGCACATCGCCAAGCAGGAGGTGGTGGTCACCACGGCGCAGATCCCCGGCCGCAAGGCGCCGGTGCTGGTCACCGCGGACATGGTCGCCTCGATGAAGACCGGCGCGGTGATCGTCGATCTCGCCATCGAGCAGGGCGGCAACGTCGAGGGCGCCGAGCTCGACAAGGTGGTGGTGAGCGAGAACGGCGTGAAGATCATCGGCTACGCCAACATGGCGGGCAGGCTGGCGGCGGACGCCTCGTCGCTCTACGCCCGCAACCTGCTGAACTTCCTCACGCCCTTCATCGAGGAGGGCAAGCTCGCCTTCGACGAGGAGGACGAGGTCGTCAAGGGCATCCGGCTGACGCGCGAGGGCCAGGTGGTGCATCCGAACTTCGCCGGGAAGGAGGGCTGACCCAATGGCTACGACGTTCTCGCTCATGCAAACGTTCCGCGAGGCCGCCGAGCGCGCGGCCGAGGCCGCGGCCGAGTTCGCCCGCATCGCGCAGGAGGCGGCCGAGACCGCCCCCGCCGCCGCCGAGGCCGCGGGCCACGGCGCCGCCGCGGCGAGCGGGATCGACCCGTTCGTGTTCCAGCTCTCGATCTTCGTGCTGGCGATCTTCGTCGGCTACTACGTGGTCTGGTCGGTGACCCCGGCGCTGCACACGCCGCTGATGTCGGTGACCAACGCGATCTCCTCGGTGATCGTGGTCGGCGCGCTGATCGCCGCGGGCGTCGACACCGGCGAGGGCGCCAGCGCCGCGACCCGCGTGTTCGGCTTTCTCGCGGTGATCCTGGTGGCGGTGAACATCTTCGGCGGCTTTCTCGTCACCGAGCGCATGCTCGCCATGTACAAGCCGAAGCAGAAATAGGGGGCGGACCGATGCAGAACCTCGCCGCCCTCCTCTACCTCGTCTCGGGCATCCTGTTCATCCTGGCGCTGCGCGGGCTGTCGCACCCGTCGACCAGCCGGCAGGGCAACCGCTTCGGCATGATCGGCATGGCGCTGGCGATCCTGACCACGCTGGTGATCGTGGCGCCGCCCACCGGCTTCCTCGGCGGCCTGCTGATCCTGATCGGGCTCGGCGCCGGCGGCACGGCGGGCGCGCAGATCGCCCGGCGCGTGCCGATGACGGCGATGCCGCAGCTCGTCGCCGCCTTTCACTCGCTGGTCGGCCTCGCCGCGGTGCTGGTCGCCGCCGGCGCGCTCCACTCGCCCGAGGCGTTCCATATCGGGGTGCCGGGCGCGGTGTACACCGCCTCGATCATCGAGATGTCGATCGGCGTGGCGATCGGCGCGGTCACCTTCACCGGCTCGGTGATCGCCTTCGCCAAGCTCGACGGGCGCATGTCCGGGGCGCCGATCCTGCTGCCGGCGCGGCACGTGATCAATCTCGGGCTGGGCGCCGCCGTGGTCGTGATGTGCGTGCTGCTGATCGCCACCCAGTGGACCGGCTGGTTCTGGCTGATCACGCTCGCCGCGCTGGCGCTCGGCGCGCTGCTGATCATCCCGATCGGCGGCGCCGACATGCCGGTGGTGATCTCGATGCTGAACTCCTATTCGGGCTGGGCCGCGGCGGGCATCGGCTTCACGCTCGGCAACACCGCGCTGATCGTCACCGGCGCGCTGGTCGGCTCGTCGGGCGCGATCCTCAGCTACATCATGTGCAAGGGCATGAACCGCTCGTTCGTCTCGGTGATCCTCGGCGGCTTCGGCGGCGCCGAGCAGGTGGCGAAGGAGGAGGGCGAGCAGAAGCCGGTCAAGCTCGGCTCGGCCGAGGACGCCGCCTTCGTCATGCAGAACGCCGGCTCGGTGATCTTCGTGCCCGGCTATGGCATGGCGGTGGCGCAGGCCCAGCACGCGGTGCACGAGCTGGCCGAGAAGCTCAAGGGCCACGGGGTCGAGGTGAAGTTCGCCATCCACCCGGTGGCGGGCCGCATGCCCGGCCACATGAACGTGCTGCTGGCCGAGGCGCAGGTGCCCTATGACGACGTGTTCGAGCTCGAGGACATCAACTCCGCCTTCCAGCAGACGGACGTGGCCTATGTGATCGGCGCCAACGACGTGACCAACCCGATCGCCAAGACCGACCCGACCTCGCCGATCGCCGGCATGCCGGTGCTCGACGTCGAGAAGGCCAAGACCGTGCTGTTCGTCAAGCGCTCGCTCGGCGCGGGCTATGCCGGCATCGACAACCCGCTGTTCTACATGGACAACACGATGATGCTGCTCGGCGACGCCAAGAAGATGACCGAGCAGATCGTCAGGGCGATCGAGTGACCCCGCCGGGCCCGCGATAGGACCCGCCGCTTAGGCGCTCGTCTGCGCCAGCCCGCGCTCCTCGAGCAGCGGGCCGACCCCGGGCAGCCGGCCGCGGAAGGCGGTGTAGGCATCCTCGGGCTCCTGCCGGCCGCCGGCGCTGAGGATTTGCGCCGCGAGGGCGGCCGCGGTCGCGGCGTCGAACGGGTCGCCGGCCTCCGCGAAGGCCCGCCAGGCGTCTGCCACCAGCACGTCGGCCCACAGATAGCTGTAATAGCCCGCGGCATAGCCCCCGCCGGCGAAGACGTGCTGGAAGTGCGGCGTGCGGTGGCGCATGGCGATGGCCGTCGGCATGCCGATCCGCGCCAGCACCCCGGCCTCGAACGCCCTGGCGTCGAAGCCGTCGGGGGCGTCGGGGGCGTCGGGGGCCTCCAGCGCGTGCATCTCCAGATCGACCCGTGCCGAGGCGAGATACTCGACCGTGGCGAACCCCTGGTTGAAGGTCTCCGCCGTCTTCAGCCGCTCGATCAGATCGCCGGGCATCGGCGCGCCGCTGCGGTGGTGGCGGGCATGGGCGGCAAGAATTTCCGGCACCATGAGCCAGTGCTCGAAAAGCTGGCTCGGCAGCTCGACGAAGTCGCGCTCCACCGAGGTCCCGGCGATCAGCGGATAGGTCACGTCCGACATCAGCGCGTGCAGCGCGTGGCCGAACTCGTGGAACAGCGTGCGCGCGTCGTCCCAGCCGAGCAGCGGCGGGTCGCCCGGCGCGATGTTGAGCGTGTTGACGACCACGGGCCGCCCCGGCTCCCACAGCTTCTGCTGGCGGCGGAAGCCGCTCGCCCAGGCCCCCGACCGCTTGGACGGCCGGGCGAAATAATCGCCGATGAAGAGGCCGAGGTGCCGGCCGTCCGGCCCCGCCACCTCCCAGGCCCGCGCGTCCGGGTGGTGCAGGGCCAGCCCCTCGACGGCGCGGAACGACAGGCCGAAGAGCCGCCCCGCCACGTCGAACGCCGCGGCGATCACATTGTCGAGCGCGAGGTAGGGCTCGACCTCGCCCTCGCCGGTGCGGTGGCGGCGCTGGCGCAGCTTCTCGGCGTAGTAACGCCAGTCCCAGGGCGCGAGCGCGATGTCGGCGCCCTCCCCGGCGGCCAGCGCTTCCAGCGCCCCGGCCTCCTCACCCGCCCGTCGCTGCGCCGGGCCCCACACGGCGTCGAGCAGCGCGCGCACCCGCCCGGGCGTCCTCGCCATCTGGTCGTGCAGGCGCAGCTCGGCGAAGCTGGCGAAGCCGAGCAGCCGCGCCCGCTCGGCCCTGAGCCGCACGATCTCCTCGACCAGCGGCCAGTTGCTCGCCTCGCCCCGGCTCGCCCAGGCCCGCCAGGCCCGCTCGCGCAGATCGCGCCGGGCCGAGAAGGCCAGGAACGGCTCGACCGAGGAGCGCGCCAGCGTGATCGCGTATTCGCCCTCGTGGCCGCGCGCCTGCGCCTCGCGCGCCGCGGCCTCGACGAGGAACGCGGGCAGGCCCGCCAGCTCGTCGCGCCCGAGGATCAGCGCCCAGTCGCGCTCGTCGGCCAGCACGTTCTGGCCGAAGGCGGTGCCGAGCTCGGCCAGCCGCTGCATGATTTCCGCCATGCGCGCGCGCGCCGCGCCCTCAAGCTGCGCCCCCGCCTTGACGAACATGCGCCGGTAGAGCTCGGCGACCCGCGCGGGCTCGGGGTCGAGCGCCTGCCCGGCCACCGCCTCGACGCGCGCGAGCAGGCGCGGGTCCATCAGGATGGCGCTGCGGTGCGCCGCGAGCTTCGGCGCCATCGCGCGCTCGACCGCCTGCAGCGCCGCATCCGTGTGCGCGACGCACAGGTTGTGGAACACCGCCGAGACCCGCTCGAGCGCCCGCCCCGCCCGCTCCATCGCCTCGAGCGTGTTGGCGAAATCGGCCGGCGCCGGGTCGGTGGCGACGGCCTCGACCTCGGCCCGGTGCCCGCCCATGGCCGCCTCGAAGGCGGGCGCGAAGTGCGCCGTCTCGATGCGCGCGAAGGGCGGCAGCCCGAACGGCGCCTCCCAGGTCTCCGGCGACTCCAGCAGGGGATTGCCCATCAGCGCCCCGGCAGCGCGGTCGAGGGGCGCGCGCGCATCCGCTCGTGCCAGGCGCGCAGGGCCGCGTGCTCCTCGGGCACCGGGTACTTGATGACGCGCAGGAAATCGACCGCGACCAGCGCGGTGATGTCGGCGATGGTCAGCCGGTCGGCGGCGATCCACTCGCGCCCGTCGAGCCGCGCGTCGAGCTCGGCGAGCCGCGCCGCGATCCGGCCCCGGTTCGCCTCGCCCCAGTCCGGGCACTGCTCCTCCATCACGGCCATGTGCGGGTTGGTGTGGCGAAAGCAGTGGGCGACGGCGCTGAACAGGCCGAGCTCGACGCGGCGCTGCCACATCTCGATGCGCACGGCCTCCATGACCTCGCGGCCCATCATGTCGGGCTCGGGCACCAGCGCCTCGAGATAGCGGCAGATCGCCACCGACTCGACCAGCACGGTGCCGTCCGAGAGCTCGAGCGCCGGCACCTGCGCCACGCCGGCCTTGCCCAGGTAGTCGGGCCGGCGCTGCTCGAGCTCCATCAGGTTGAGCTCGGTGCGGGGGATCTCGAGACCCTTCTCGGCGAGGAAGATGTCGACCCGGCGCGGGTTCGGCGCGCGCGGATGGCCGTAGAGGCGGACGGGCTCGGGCAGGCTCATGGCGGGCTCCCTGGCTGGTGTTCGCCGGGGAACCTAGGCCGCCTTGGCGCGCGCGCCAAGCCTGCTTGCCCGCCGCCGCCGCGCCCCCTATAACGCGGCGCAGCGCGCAGGGGGATTTGCATGTTCGGCCACCGCCACCTCTTAGGCATCGAACAGCTCTCGGCGGCGGACATTGTGGAAATCCTCGACCTCGCCGATTCTTACGTCGAGCTCAACCGCCAGCGCGACAAGCACGTCGAGAAGCTGCGCGGGCTGACCCAGGTCAACCTGTTCTTCGAGGCCTCGACGCGCACCCAGGCGAGCTTCGAGCTGGCCGGCAAGCGGCTCGGCGCCGACGTGATGAACATGGCGGTGCTGGCCTCCTCGGTCAGGAAGGGCGAGACGCTGATCGACACGGCGCTGACGCTGAACGCCATGCACCCGGATCTCCTCGTGGTGCGCCACCAGGCCTCGGGCGCCGTGGCGCTGCTCGCCGAGAAGGTCAACTGCGCCGTGGTCAACGCCGGCGACGGGCGCCACGAGCACCCGACCCAGGCGCTACTCGACGCGCTGACCATCCGGCGCAGGAAGGGCAGGCTGCAGCGCCTCACGGTGGCGATCTGCGGCGACATCGCCAACTCCCGCGTGGCGCGCTCGAACATCCTGTGCCTGAACGCGCTGGAGAACCGGGTGCGGGTGATCGCGCCGCCCACCCTCTTGCCCGCCGGCATCGAGCGCTTCGGGGTGGAGGTGTTCACCGATCTCGAGGCGGGCCTGAAGGGCTGCGACGTGGTGATGATGCTGCGCGTGCAGAACGAGCGGCTGGCGGGCGCCGCGATCCCCTCGACGCGCGAGTACTTCCACCGCTGGGGGCTGACGGCCGATAAGCTGGCCGCCGCCAAGGACGACGCCATCGTCATGCATCCCGGCCCGATGAACCGGGGCGTCGAGATCGACGCCGAGGTGGCCGACGACATCAACCGCTCGGTGATCCAGGAGCAGGTGGAGATGGGCGTCGCCGTGCGCATGGCGGTGCTCGAGCTCCTGGCCGGCAATCTCGGGGAGGGCGGTTGATGGCGGCGCCCGTCCACTTCGTCAACGCCCGGCTGATCGACCCCGCGACCGGCTATGACGGCCCCGGCGCGCTGCGCGTCGCGGGTGGCGCGATCGAGGAGGTGCACCGCGGCGCCGCGCCCAGCCCTGGCGAGGGCACGGTGATCGACTGCGGCGGGAAGCCGCTGGCGCCCGGCATCGTCGACCTGCGCGTCTTCGTCGGCGAGCCCGGCGCGCGCCACCGCGAGAGCTTCCGCACGGCGGGCGCGGCCGCGGCCGCGGGCGGGGTCACGACCTTCGTCGCCCAGCCCGCCACCGACCCGCCGCTCGACGACCCGGCGCTGGTGCAGTTCGCGCTGAACCGCGCCCGCGAGGTCGCCCCGGTGCGGGTGCACGCCATGGGCGCGCTGACGCGCGGGCTCAGGGGCGCCGAGATGACCGAGCAGCAGTTCCTGCTCGCCGCCGGGGCGGTGGCGCTGACGGACGCCGACCAGGTGATGGCGGATGCGCGGCTGATGCGCGCCTGCATGGCCTATGCGACCGGGCTCGACGCATTGGTCGTGCACCACCCGCAGGAGGCGGCGCTGAGCGCCGGGGCCTGCGCCACCTCGGGCGAGTTCGCCTCGCGGCTCGGGCTGCCGGCGGTGCCGGCCATCGCCGAGCGCATCGGGCTCGAGCGCGACCTGGCGCTGGCCGAGGCGACCGGCTGCCGCTACCACGCCGACATGCTCTCGACGGCGGGCGCGCTGGGGCCGCTGGCGCGGGCGCGCGAGGCGGGGCTGCGCGTCAGCGCGGGCGTCTCGATCCACCATCTGACGCTCAACGAGTTCGACATCGCCGACTACCGCACCTTCTTCAAGCTCGACCCGCCGCTGCGCGCCGAGACGGACCGCGAGGCCACCGTCGCGGCGCTGGCCGGGGGGCTGATCGACGTGATCGTCTCCTCGCACCTGCCCTGGGACGAGGAGGCCAAGCGCCTGCCCTTCGAGGAGGCCGCCACCGGCGCCGTCGGGCTCGAGACCTTCCTGCCCGCCTGCCTGCGGCTGGTGCATGCCGGGCAGCTTTCGCTCGTGCGCCTGTTCGAGGCCGCCTCGCTGGCGCCCTCGCGCCTGCTCGGCCTGCCGACCGGGCGGCTGGCCGCCGGCGCGCCGGCGGATCTCGTGCTGTTCGACCCGGACGCGCCCTGGCGGCTCGACCGCTTCGCGCTGCGCTCGAAGTCGAAGAACACGCCCTTCGACCGCCAGCGCCTCGAGGGCCGGGTGCTCGGCTGCTGGGTCGGCGGCGCGCGCCTCCACGAGGGCTAGCGATGTTTCACGACATCCTCGGCATCGAGCGGGCGCTGCCCTGGCTCCTGCTGGCGCTGGCGGCGGGCTATCTCGCCGGCTCGATCCCGTTCGGCGTGCTGGTGGCGCGGGTGTTCGGGCTCGGCGATCTGCGCCGGATCGGCTCGGGCAACATCGGCGCCACCAACGTGCTGCGCACCGGCAACAGGGTGGCCGCGGCGCTGACGCTCGCGCTCGACGCGGCCAAGGGCGCCGTGCCGGTGGCGCTGTTTCTCGGCTGGGGCGACCTGGCGGCGCAGGCGGCGGGGCTCGGCGCCTTTCTCGGCCACTGCCTGCCGGTCTGGCTGGGCTTTCGCGGCGGCAAGGGCGTGGCGACCTTCCTCGGCATCATGCTGGGGCTGCACTGGCTGACCTTCGCGGCGCTGTGCGCCACCTGGCTCGGCGCCGCGGCCATCAGCCGCATCTCGTCGGTCGGCGCACTGGCGACCGCGGCCTCGGCGCCGCTGTGGCTGATGCTGTTCGGGCGCTGGGAGGCGGTGCTGTTCGCCAGCCTCCTCGCCGCGCTGATCTGGCTGCGCCACCACGCCAACCTGCGCCGCCTGATCCGCGGCGAGGAGCCGCGCATCGGCCAGAACAAGCCCGGCCACGGCAAGACCGATGCCGGAGAGCGGTAAACACCGAATTCACCGTTTAACCTGCCATTAACCACGGGGGGCCTCTTCTGACGCGAGAGCCCGGAGGACCCCCGAGATGCCCGTCGCCGCCCAGATCGAACCCGATACCCAGCCCGACACCCGGCCCGAGACCCGGCCCGCCGCGCTGCCCGAGGCCGAGCGCATGGCCCGCCTGCGCCTCGCCCGCAGCAGCAATGTCGGCCCGCGCACCTACGCCCATCTGATGCGGCGCTTCGCCAGCGCCCGGCGCGCGCTGGAGGCCCTGCCCTCCCTCGCCGCCACGGGCGGGCGGGCGGGCTACACCGCCTGCCCCGAGGCCGAGGCGCAGGCCGAGCTCGCCGCCGGCGCCGCCGCCGGGGCGCGGCTGGCGATTCTCGGCGAGCCGGACTACCCGCCGCTGCTGGCCGAGATCGACCAGCCGCCCCCGGTGCTCTGGCTGATCGGCGACGCCGGGGTCTTCCGGCGTCCCGCCATCGCCATCGTCGGCGCGCGCAACGCCTCGGCGCTCGGCCTGCGCGCCGCGCGCAACCTCGCCCGGGGGCTGGGCGCGGCGGGGCACGTGGTGGTCTCGGGCCTCGCCCGCGGCATCGACGCCGCGGCGCACGAGGCGGCGCTCGCCAGCGGCACCGTCGCGGTGCTCGCCGGCGGCATCGACCGCGTCTACCCGCCCGAGAACGCGGGACTGGCCGCACGCATCGCCGCCGCGGGCGCGCTGGTCTCCGAGTGTCCGATGGGCACGGAGCCGACAGCGCGCCACTTTCCGCGGCGCAACCGGCTGGTCTCCGGCCTCGCCCGCGGCGTCCTGGTGATCGAGGCGGCGGTGCGCTCGGGCAGCCTGATCACCGCGCGCTGCGCGCTCGAGCAGGGCCGCGAGGCGATGGCCTGCCCGGGCGGGCCCGAGGACCCGCGCGCCGGCGGCGCCAACCAGCTGATCCGCGAGGGCGCCGCCCTGATCCGCTCCGTGGACGACGTGCTCGAGGCGCTCGCCGCGCCGCGCACCCTCGCGCTCGCGGAGCCCGGCGGCACCTTCCTGTTCGACGAGGACTTCTTCGACGCCGAGATCGACGAGCCGGACCCCGACGACCTCGAGGATCTCGAGGCCGGCTCGGCCCGCGAGGCCGCGCTCACCGGGCAGATCATGCGGCTGATCGGCACCCACCCGGTCGAGCTCGACGAGCTCGCCCGCCTGTGCGGCGCCGCGCCGGCCGAGATCTCGCTCGCCGTGCTCGAGCTCGACCTCGCCGGCCGGGTCGAGCTGCTACCCGGCGGCACCATCGCCCGCTCGACCCTCGACTGATCCGCCACCCGCCATCGTCACCGGGCCTTGTTGACAGGGGCAGGCGATGCACCCATGTTCACGCCCCGCGCCAGACCGGCGCGGGGTGAGGAGGACCTTCATGGCCGTCGTCGTCGTCGAGTCCCCGGCCAAGGCCCGGACGATCAACGGCTATCTGGGCAAGGACTACACGGTCCTCGCCTCCTACGGCCATGTCCGCGACCTGCCCGCCAAGGACGGCTCGGTCGACCCCGAGCACGGCTTCGAGATGGTCTGGGAGGTCGATTCCAGGGCCCAGCCGCACCTGCGCGCCATCGCCGACGCGCTGGCCGAAGACAACCGCCTGATCCTCGCCACCGACCCCGACCGCGAGGGCGAGGCGATCTCGTGGCATCTGGTCGAGGCGCTGCGCCGCCGCCGGGCGCTGAAAAAGGACACGCAGGTCGACCGCGTGGTGTTCAACGCCATCACCCGCTCGGCGGTGACCGAGGCGATGGAGCACCCGCGCCAGATCGACATGCCGCTCGT
This sequence comes from Thermohalobaculum sp., assembly GCA_035513135.1. Lineage (GTDB taxonomy): Bacteria > Pseudomonadota > Alphaproteobacteria > Rhodobacterales > Rhodobacteraceae > Thermohalobaculum. Next base: position 29,823 of record DATKCQ010000088.1, on the reverse strand, counting down.
CGAGGCCTATCTGGCCCGGCGCGCGCTCGACTACCTGGTGGGCTTCACGCTCTCGCCCGTGCTGTGGCGCAAGCTGCCCGGCGCCAAATCGGCCGGGCGCGTGCAGTCGGTCGCGCTCCGCCTCATCGTCGAGCGCGAGATGGAGATCGAGGCGTTCCGGCCGCGCGAGTACTGGAGCGTCAGGGCGATCCTCGTCACGCCCGAGGGCGAGACCTTCGAGGCCCGCCTGGTCGCGCTCGACGGCAGCAAGCTCGACCGCTTCGACCTCGCCGACGAGGCATCCGCCAGGCGCGCCGCCGCCGCCATCGCCGGCGCGGCCCTGCGCGCCCTCTCGGTCGAGGCGAAGCCGGTCACGCGCAACCCCTACCCGCCCTTCATGACCTCGACGCTCCAGCAGGAGGCCTCGCGCAAGTTCGCGATGGGCCCCGAGCAGACCATGCGCACGGCGCAGCGGCTCTACGAGGCGGGCCACATCACCTACATGCGCACCGACGGGCTCGACATGGCGCCCGAGGCGGTGCACGCGGCGCGCGACGCCATCGGCAGCCGCTTCGGCGCGCGCTACCTGCCCGAGAAGCCGCGCTTCTACAAGTCGAAGACCCGCAACGCCCAGGAGGCGCACGAGTGCATCCGGCCGACCCGGATGGACGCCGCCCCCGGCGATGTGCGGCTGGCGGGCGACGAGGCGCGGCTCTACGAGCTGATCTGGCAGCGTACGCTGGCGAGCCAGATGGCCGCCGCCCGCTTCGAGCGCACCACGGTGGAAATCGGCGACGGCGCCGGCCGCGTGGGCCTGCGCGCCACCGGCCAGGTGCCGGTGTTCGACGGCTTCCTGCGCGTCTACGAGGAGGGCCGCGACGACGATGCCGGGGACGAGGAGAGCCGGCGCCTGCCCGCGGTCGCGCAGGGCACCGACCTCGCCCAGCGCGAGGTCGTCCCCGAGCAGCATTTCACCCAAGCCCCGCCCCGCTACACCGAGGCCACCCTGATCAAGCGGCTCGAGGAGCTGGGCATCGGTCGGCCCTCGACCTACGCCTCGATCATCGGCACGGTGCAGGACCGCGGCTACGTGCGCAAGGAGAAGGGCCGGCTGCACCCCGAGGACAAGGGCCGGCTGGTGACGGCCTTCCTCGCCAACTACTTCGCGCGCTACGTCTCCTACGACTTCACCGCCAACATGGAGGACCAGCTCGACGAGATCTCCGGCGGCCGGGTCGACTGGCGCGGGGTGCTCGGCGAGTTCTGGGGGGAGTTCTCGGCCGCCGTCGAGGAAACCACGGGCCTGCGCATCTCCGAGGTGCTCGAGACGATCGACGAGGCGCTGGCGCCGCACCTGTTCCCCGACCCGGGCGACGGCTCGAACCCGCGCGCCTGCCCCGAATGCGGCGGCGGGCGGCTCAGCCTGCGCACGTCGCGGCAGGGCGGTGCCTTCATCGGCTGCTCGAGCTACCCCGAGTGCCGCTACACGCGGCCGCTGGCAGCCGACGCCGAGGGCAATGGCGAGACCCGGCTGCTGGGCCAGCACGAGGGCCAGCCGGTGACCCTGCGCAGCGGCCCGTTCGGGCCCTACGTGCAGCTCGGCGCGCAGGCCGACGGCGCGGACGAGAAGCCGAAGCGGGTCTCGGTGCCGAAGGGCATGGACATCGACCTCGACTCGGCCATCGCGCTGCTGTCGCTGCCGCGCGAGATCGGCCGGCACCCCGAGGACGGCGAGCCCGTCGAGGCCGGCGTCGGGCGCTACGGGCCATATGTCAGGCACGGCCGCACCTTCGCCAGCCTGACGCGCGGCGACGACGTGCTGAAGATCGGCATGAACCGCGCCGTCGAGCTGCTGGCGCAGAAGGCGGCGCGCCGGGGCGGGGCCGGCGGGGCCGGCGGGGCCAAGCCGCTGCGCGAGCTGGGCGAGCACCCCGAGGGCGGCGCGCTGAACCTGATGCCCGGCCGCTACGGGCCTTACGTCAAGTGGAACGGCACCAACGCCACCCTGCCCAAGGGCACCGAGCCCGAAAGCCTGACCCGCGAGCAGGCGATCGAGCTGGTCGAGGCCAAACGCAAGACGGGCAAGGGCAAGGGCGGCAAGGCCAAGACCGCCAAGGCCAAACCTGCCAAGGCCAAACCCGCCAAGGCCAAACCCGCCAAGGCGAAGGCGGGCAAGGCCAAGACCGCCAGGCCGAAAGCCGGCAAAGCCGCAGCGGCCCCCGGCGCCAGCGCCAAGCCCCAGTAGCGCAAGCCGCTCGCGCGCTGAATCCGGAGCGCGGCAACGGAGACCGAGATGCGCCTGATCCTCGCCGCGCTGCTGCTTGCCGTCACGGCGCTGCCGGCCGCCGCCCAGCAGGCGATGCAGCACGGCGGCGAGACCCGGCACTACTACCTCGAGCCGCCGCGCGGCGCCCGCCCCGCCCCCGCCATCGTCGTGCTGCACGGCGGCGTCACGGTGCCCAGCCGGATGCGCCGGATCGCCCACTTCACCCTGCACGAGAAGGGCTGGGCCGAGATCTACCCGGTGGCGCTGGGCGACCACTGGCGCGCGGCGAGCGATCTCGGCTTCCTGCGCGTCCTGATCGAGCGGCTGGCGGCGGAGGGGCTGATCGACCCGACCGGCGTCCACTTCGCCGGGGCCTCGGACGGCGGCGCCATGGTTCTGCGCCTGCTGTGCGAGGCACCCGGGCTCGCCGCCGGGGCCGCGGTCGTCTCGATGACCATGCCCGAGGACCTCGACTGCGCGGGCGCGCGGCCGGTGCCGCTCCTGCTCGTCAACGGCACCGCCGACCCGGTGGTGCCCTTCGCGGGCGGCGAGGCCGCGGGCGGCCGCGTCCTCCCGGCCCGCGAGACCGCGGCGCGGCTCGCCCGGCTGAACGGCTGCGGGCATTTCGACGAGATCGCCATCACCGACCACGACCCCGGCGACGGCACCCGCGTGACGCTGCACGCCTATCGCGGCTGCACCGCGCCCCTGCGCCACTACGTCATCGAGGGCGGCGGGCACACCTGGCCCGGCAACCGGGTCAGCGCCTGGGTCGCGCGGCGGCTGGGCACCACCAGCCGCGACATCTCGGCCACCTTCGAGATCGAGGCGTTCTTCCGCGAGCAATCGGCGCGATGAGCGTTTGATTTGCGAGACGGTTTGATTTCTCCCCGCCGCCCCCATATTGGTGGCGGCCCATGAAGCATTTCCCCACCAAGCACGAGATCCTCGACTGGATCCGCGACAACCCGGGCCAGTCCGGCAAGCGCGAGATCGCGCGCGCCTTCGGCATCAAGGGCGGCGGTCGGGTCGAGCTCAAGCGCCTGCTGCGCGAGCTCGAGGACGAGGGCCACCTGGTGCGCGCCCGCAAGCGCCTGCGCGAGCCGGGCCACCTGCCCCCCGTCGGCGTGCTGATCGCCGCCGGCCCGGACGCCGACGGCGACATCTTCGCGCGGCCGCTCGACTGGTCGGGCGCGCACGCGCCGCCGCGCATCCTCTACGTGCCGAAGCAGAGCGATCCGGGCCTCGGCGAGGGCGACCGCTTCCTCGCCAGGCTGCACCCGGTGCATGACCCCTCGCACGGGGACGGCGCGCTGAGCTACGAGGCGCGGCTCATCAAGCGGCTGAGGGGCGGGCCGAAGCGCCTGCTCGGCATCTTCCGCGCGACCGCGCAGGGTGGCCGCGTGGTGCCGGTGGACAAGCGCGCCGACAGCGAGTGGCTGGTCCCCGCCGGCGCCACCGAGGGCGCGCGCGACGGCGAGTTGGTCGAGTCCGAGGCCACCGGCGGGCAGCGCATGGGCCTGCCGCACGGGCGCATCGCGGCGCGGCTCGGCGACCCCGGCGCGCCGCGCCAGGTCTCGCTCATCGCCATGCACGAGCACGGCATCCCCTACGCCTTCGCCGAGGCGCTGATCGACGAGGCCGAGGCGATGGCCCCGGTCGCCGCGCCGCATGGCGAGGACCTGACGCACCTGCCGCTGCTCACCATCGACCCGGCGGATGCGCGCGACCACGACGACGCGGTGGCCGCCATTCCCGACGACGACCCCGCGAACCAGGGCGGCTGGATCGTCTGGGTCGCCATCGCCGACGTCGCCCACTACGTCCGCCCCGGCACGGCGCTCGACCGCGAGGCGCGCCGGCGCGGCAACTCGACCTACTTTCCCGACCGGGTGGCGCCGATGCTGCCCGAGGCGCTCTCGGCCGGGCTGTGCTCGCTGCACGAGGGGGTCGAGCGCCCGGTGATCGCCGCGCGCATGGTGCTGAACTCGGGCGGCAAGCTGGTCGGGCACCGGTTCACGCGCGGCATGATGCGCTCGCGCGCCTCGCTGACCTATGCCCAGGTGCAGGACGCCGAGGACGGGCGGCCGGACGATGCCGCCGGGCCCCTGCTCGACGCGGCCATCCGCCCGCTGTTCTCGGCCTACCGCGCCGCGGCCAATGCCCGCGAGCAGCGCCAGCCGCTCGACCTCGACCTGCCCGAGCGCCGGATCGAGCTCGACGCCGAGGGCAACGTCGCCGCCATCCGCACGCGCGAGCGGCTCGACGCGCACCGGCTGATCGAGGAGTTCATGATCCTCGCCAACGTGGCCGCCGCCGAGACGCTGGAAAAGCGCCGCACGCCGCTGCTCTACCGGGTGCACGAGGAGCCCGACCCCGAGAAGCTCGACGCGCTGCGCGAGCTGGTGGAGACCGTGGGGCTGAGCCTCGCCAAGGGGCAGGTTCTCACCACCCGCCACCTCAACGACCTGCTGCGCAAGGCGCGCCAGACCGAGGTCTCGGAGATGGTGCAGATGTCGGTGCTGCGCGCCATGATGCAGGCCTACTACGCGCCCGGGAACTTCGGCCATTTCGGCCTGCACCTGCGCCGCTACGCGCATTTCACCTCGCCGATCCGGCGCTATGCCGACCTGGTCGTGCACCGCGCGCTGATCCGCGCGTGCAGGCTCGGCGAGGGCGGGCTGGCTCCCGAGGAGGTGGACCGCCTCGAGGAGACCGCCGAGCACGTCTCGATGACCGAGCGCCGCTCCATGGAGGCCGAGCGCGACACGGTGGACCGCTACGTCGCGCGCTACCTGGCCGATCACGCCGGCGCCGAGTTCGAGGGGCGCATCAGTGGCGTCACGCGCTTCGGCCTGTTCGTGAAGCTCGACGAGACCGGCGCGGACGGCCTGATCCCGATCTCCACGCTCGGCGCCGAGTTCTTCCGCCACGACGCCGAGCGCCAGACCCTGCGCGGCGAGCAGACCGGCCTGGTGCTGGGCCTCGGCCAGCGCGTCAGCGTGCGCCTCGTCGAGGCCGCCCCGGTCACCGGCGGCGTGATCTTCGAGCTGACGGGCATCGAGGGCGCGCCGCACCATGCGAAGGGCCGGCGCGGCGGCAAGGGGCCATCCAAGGGGGCATCCAAGGGGGTATCCAAGGGGACTCCGAAGCGCAAACTGACGCGCGAGCGCGTCGCCCGGGCCAAAACAGCCAGAAAAGCGCGGCGCAAGGGCTAGCCTCTCCAGGCTGTCGGCAAAGGCACAATGGTTGCGGTCGGGGCAATTTGATGTTAATCAGGACTCAGGAAAAGCCCCGCTGATCCTGATTCCCGGAGCGTGAACGTATGGTGGAGACTATGAACGACGACAACGCACCCAAGAAGAGCTGGACCAGCCCGACGCTCGAGGCGCTCGAGATGGCGTCCACGGCCGGCGGCGGGGATCCGAGCCTCAAAGAAGCGCAGTTTGACCAGGGCGGCCTGTCCTGAGCCCGGCCTCGGCTGAACACGTGTGGCCGAGCTGATCTGCGGGTATCTGGAGCGCTCAGAGGTTCCGGAGAGAGGCGGCGGCCGCGATCCGGTAAAAATTGTGCACAGCATGGCGGCGAGTCTCGCATTCGGCCGCCGTGCTGCATTTGACGTATGGGCAGAAGGGCCGGTAGCGCTTGGCCGCGTGAAGGTCGCGTCCGGCAAACGGGCGGCCGAGGCTGGTGTTCATCGGCGCGGGCCCTTTGCAATAAGCGCCGATCTGCGGCTGCCCGATCGGCCCGAGGACGACACCGCGCACAATGCGGTGTTCCAGGCCCTCGACGCCGGCACCTTCCCCGACTCGCTCGACGGGGACTTCGCCCTGGCCATCTGGGACGGCGCGCGCAACGCGCTGATCCTGGCGCGCGACCGCCTCGGCATCCGGCCTCTCTTCCTCGCGGCTACGCGTGACGGGGGCATCGCCTTTGCCTCCTTTCCGGACGCGCTGATCGACGGCGGCGTCGTGGAAGGCCGGTTTCTGCCCAGGGAATTCGCCGAGCTGCATACGGCTTTCCAACCGGTCCGCGCCGGGACCTGGATCGAGGGCGTGCGGCGGCTCGTGCCCGGGCACGTCATGACCATCACGCCGCAGCGCGAGCATCTCCGCCGCTATTGGCGTCATCCGGTCGCTCGTTGGAGCCAGGGGCCTGGCCATGGGCCCGAAGACCATGCCGCCGCCGCCGATGCGCTTCGATCGGCGCTCGAGAGCTCGGTGCGGCGCGCGCTGCCTTCGCATGGGCCCGTGTCGACGCTCCTCAGCGGCGGTCTCGACAGCGGGGGCATCACGGCGCTGGCCGCCGATCTCGCCGGCGGAGCGCCGGCCGATGTGACCGCCTGCTGCGTGACGATGCCCGAGGACGGCCGCGCGTTGGGCGGCATCGACGAGGAACCGACCGCGCGGGCAGTTGCCCGGCAGGCGGGCGTGACGCTGGTGACCTTTCCGTACGACATGGTCAGGGATGGGCTGTTCGGCCCACTGTCCCGCACCTTTTTCACCGCCGACAGCCCGGATCATGCATACGACCGCATCGTTGCCCACGCGGCGGCCAGGGGGTCGGACCGGCTCCTCTGCGGCTTCGGCGGCGACGAGGTGGTCAGCTACACTGGGGAAGGCGCGGTGCTCGCCGATTTTCTGACGCTCCGCTGGCGCGTGCTTCACCGCACGGCGCGCGAGCTTTCCCAGCCGCTCTGGCGCGCGCTGGCGCGGGAGGCCGCCGGGCTGCTTCCGTCCGGCCTGGAAAGCCGTCTGCGCCAGGCCGCGGGCGGGGCGAAGTCGTCCGAGCCGCTGCGCACCAAGCTGCTCAGGCCCGGCTTCCGCCCGCCGCCGAGATGGCGGCCCATGATCGGTCCGGCCCACATGCAGCAGGCCCGTCTGGCGAACGCCGGGTTCCACCACCGGCTCGAAATGCAGGCCTGGCAGGCCGCGCGGCACGGCCTGCGCTACGTCTTCCCGTTGCTCGACTGGCGCCTGCTCGAGTTCGCCGCCGGCCTGCCGGCCCGCCTGCAACTCCACGGCGGCATGCGCCGGGCGCTGTTCCGCACGGCAGTCGCCGATCTTTTGCCGCAGGAGATCGTGAAGCGACCGACGAAACTCAATCCGTCTCCCACCTTGCTTTACGATCTTGCGGTGAACCGGGAGGCCCTGATCGCCGAGGCGCAGCGCGTCTCGGCCTCGCCCGCAGCCTCCGCCGTGGTCGACCTTTCCGAGATCCAGCGCCAGCTGGCCGCGCTGCCCGAGGCCGAGGCCGTGGCCGAGGCAATCCGCGCCCAGGCGGCGCAGGGCCTGCCGATCCGCGATCCCCGCGTGGCGTTGGTCGGGCCGTTCGTGCTGGCTCGTGCCCTCGCCCAGAACGAGGCGGAATGCGCCGCACGTGCGGGACCGCGGCCGCGCGCCGCATAGGCCCTGACCACCGCACCCCCCGGATCAGCTTGCGTTCGAGCACGCGCGGGACGCGCCTGAGGTCGCGGCCGCGGTCGAGGATGCCGCCGTCCATGCCGGTCACGGAGTCGCGCGGGACCTGGCCGGCGTCGCCGCACCCGGCGGGGCGCGGCGATGGCGGCCCGCAACTGCGCCATCGCCTGATCTGCGGTGACGACCCCGGCAGGCGACACCGCCACCCCGCCGGCGCGCAGCATCCGCACGGTCCAGGTGTTGCAGGTATTGAACAGGTGGAAGCGCCCGCGCGCGTGGTAGAACCGGCTCCCCGGATAGAGGCCGGGCGCCACCGGCTCGGCGGCCACGCCGTCCTGGCGCTCGAAGGTCTCGGCGATGGCGCGCAGCACCGCGTGCAACCCCGGCCCGGTCAGCGCCACCCGCGCCACCTCGCGGCCGTCGGCCGGCTCCGGCACGCGGCTGCGGCCGGCCACGTGCATGATGGCGGGGGTCGGCGCCAGCGCGGCGCGCAGCGTCACGCCGAGCGTCGCCCGCCGCGCCGGGTAGTAGTCGCGGTCGCCCCAGCCGAACTCGAGGAACGCCGCGTCGGGAAAGTGCGCCGCCTCGGGCAGCAGGCCGCTCGCGGCCGCCTCGGCGCGGGGCACGACGATCGCCGTGTGCCAGCCGTTGCTGACCACGTGAGCCACGGCCCGCATGTCGTCGGGGCGCGGGGCGCTGTCACGCGATGAGGGGGGAGCCTGCGCGGCGCAGGCGGCCAGCCAGGCGCCGCCTGCCAGCAGCCAGACCAGCCGGGAGATGGTGCCTCGAGCCCTGCCCCTCATGGCGCCAACCCGGCACGCCGGCCGGCGCGTCCTACTGCACCACCCGGATCAGCTTGCGCTCGAGCACCCGCAGCACGCGGCGCAGGTCGCGCCCGCGCTCGAGGATCCGCCCGTCCATGCCGATCACCGCGTAGCCCGGCAGCGCCGCCTCGCCGCGCGCCTTCTCGACCCGGTAGACCGGGTGCTCGGCCGAGCCGCGCAGGATCGAGAACACCGCCCGCTCGCTGCCATGGTCGATGGCGTAGTCGCGGCACTCGCCCGCCGCGACCATGCGGCCGTAGACATCGAGGATCAGTGCCAGCTCGCGGCGATCGAACGCCACCTCGGCGGAGCGTGCACCGCCGAGGCTCGGGAAGATCCGCTCGAAGCTCATGGCCCGAGGATGACACCGCGCATGCGTCGAATGCAAGCATGATCTGCGCCCGGCCGGGACCCCGCACTGCTACGCCAAAGCCCGGCGCAGGGCCGGCCGGCGCATGCCGTGCCCGGACCCCGGCGCGCGCCGGCCTCAGTGGTGCCGCTCGGGCGGCAGGGTGTACTGGTCGCCCTCGAGCTCGATGAAGTAGTCGGGCAGGTCGGGGTGCTCGACCGGCTCGCCCGACTGGTCGGCCTCGAGGTTCTGCTCGGAAACATAGGCCATGTAGTAGCTGGTCTCGTTCTCGGCCAGCAAGTGGTAGAACGGCTGGTCCTTGCGCGGGCGCACCTCCTCGGGGATCGACAGCCACCACTCCTCGGTGTTGGCGAACTGCGGATCGACGTCGACGATCACCCCGCGGAACGGGTGAACCCGGTGCCGGACGATCTGCCCGATCCTGAACTTGGCCTGTGCACGCAGCACGTCTGGGTAACCTCTCGTTCGGTATTTCATGACCGTGCCTACTATCGCGAAGATAGCACACTGTCCATATTGCGCCACAGCGCGATTTCGCCGCGGAGTCCCGGTGCCGCATGGTCCAGCAGTTCCTCCAGGTCCTCCAGATCGTCGCACCGGTGTTCCTGCTGGCGTTCGCCGGCTATGTCTGGGGCCGGCTGAAGCTCAACTTCGACCTCGAGTTCATCACCCGGCTGGCCGTCAACTTCTCCATGCCCTGCCTGATCTTCGCCGTGCTGGTGAAGGTCGAGATCGAGCCGCGCGCCGTCCGCGACATGGCGCTGGCGGCGCTGGCGGCCTATGCCGGGCTCGGCCTCGTGCTCTGGCTGGCCCTGCGCGCCGCAGGCTGGAGCGTGCGCACCTACCTGGTACCCGGCACCTTCGGCAACACCGGCAATATCGGGCTGCCGGTGGCGCTGTTCGCCTATGGCGAGCCGGGGCTGGCCTTCGCCATCGTGATCTTCGCCATCATGGCGATTCTCCAGTTCACCGTGGGGATCTACATCGTGGCCGGCAGCGGCAGCGTGCTGCAGGTCCTGCGGCAGCCGCTGGTCTATGCCTCGGTGCTCGGCGGGCTGTTCGCCTTCGAGGGCTGGGAGATCCCCGCCTGGGCCCTCAACTCGCTCGATCTCGCCGGGCAGATCGCCATCCCGGCGATGCTGCTGACGCTCGGCGTGTCGATCGCCAATCTCTCGGTCGGCGAGGTCGGGCGGGCCACCCTGCTCTCGCTGCTGAAACTCGCCGCCGCGGCCGCCGTGGCGGTCGCCGTCGCCTGGGCCTTCGGGCTCCAGGGCGCGGCGCGCGGCAGCCTGATCCTGCAGATCATCATGCCGGTGGCGGTGACCAGCTACCTGCTCGCCGAGCGCTACCGCGCCGGGCCCGACCGCATCGCCGGCGCGGTGGTCGTCTCCACCCTGGTCGCCGCGATCGCCGTGCCGGTGGCGCTCGCCATCCTGCTTTAGCGGCGGATTTTGCTCCCCTGCCCGAGCTTTTTCTGTTATCCTTCTGGAAACAAACAAGCAGGCAAGATCAGGCAGGCAGGCAAAGTCGAGGCAGTGAGAACGATCGGGAAGTGGATCTCCGCGCAGCGGTCGGTGGCCGGCGCCCTGGTGCTGGCGCTGATCGTCGGGTCGTGCTCGTCCACGCCCAAGCAACCGCCGCGCGCGCTCAACGACCTGTGCTCCATCTTCGCCGAACGGCCGGGCTGGCGCGACGCGATGATGGCCTCGGCGCTGCGCTGGGGCGCGCCGGTCGAGGTGCAGATGGCCATCATGTGGCACGAGTCGCGCTTCCGGGCCACGGCCAAACCGCCCAAGCGCTATGCGATGGGCGTCATCCCGGCGGGGCGGCTGTCCTCGGCCTACGGCTATCCGCAGGCGATCGACGGCACCTGGGAGTGGTACCGGCGCGACACCGGCAACCGCGGCGCCGACCGCGACAACTTCGCCGACGCGGCCGATTTCGTCGGCTGGTACATGGCCAAGACCGCCGCGATGAACGGCGTGCAGATGTTCGACGCCTTCAGCCACTACCTCAACTACCACGAGGGCCACACCGGCTACCGCCGCGGCGACTGGCGGGGCAAGCCCGCCCTGCAGCAGGTCGCCACCCGGGTGGCCGACCAGGCGGTGCGCTACCGCGGCCAGCTGCGCCAGTGCGCGGGCGACTACGCCGCGCTCACACGCCGAGGTGGTGCCTGAGCCAGCGCCGGGTGCGCCGGAGCCCGCGGCGAACCGGCCCCGTGCGCGCGTCCGTCTCGCGCTCGATCTGCTCCACCGCCGGGTCGGCATGGCTGCGCAGCGCCATGACCAGCAGCCGCCGCACGAGCAGCATGGCCAGTAGCAGCAGGACGATCAGCACCAGGTTGAGCCAGGGGAACAGCTCCTCGTCCGGGCCCGTGGCGGGCCGGACCGAGACGGCGTTGGGGAACATCGAGAGCAGCGGGATGCGCCAGCCGTAATGCCGCACCACCACCCATTTCGGGTCGTCGGCTCTCGAGACCAGGTCGCTCGCCTGCGTCGCCAGGTTCGCCGTGTCGAACTTGAAATAGGGCGGCCAGCCCCAGCCGGTGTCCTCGTTGCGGTAGACCCGGTCCCCGCCTCCGGGCGTCTTGGTGTAGATGAACCGCACGTCGCGGGTGCGAATCACTGAGTTGCCCTCGGCATCGGTGGTCTCGGCGTCCTGCCGCACCACGTCGGTGCCGACGACGCGCACCACGTCGCGCTGCGGCAGGCTGTAGTGCAGGAACGCCGTCAGCGCGGCGAAGGCGACGATCAGGATGGCGAGCTTCAGCCGGGCGATCGTCATGCCGTTCAGCCGTGGTTCGCCAGCAGCGCGAGGCCCAGCGCGATCAGCGCCGGCACCACGTAGATGCCGGCCAGCAGCCGCCGTCCCCACGAGCGCTCGTAGCTGGCAATCCCGCGCGCCAGGTAGTCCTCGCGGCTCAGCCGGCCGCCATAGCCCTCGGCGTGCTCACGCGCGAGGCGGCGCGCCTGCTGGCGCCGCATCCACCAGTCGAGCGCGAAATGGATCGCCACCAGCACGGCGAGCAGCAGCGCGAGTCGCATCACCACGAGAAACATTCCCGACCCTCCTCGGCCCCGAATGTAGGGCCGCGGCCCGCCCGGCGCAAACGCCGCCGCCCTCAGCGCACCGTGAGCACCAGCAGGTTCGACAGCTTCCCCACCCCCTCGGACGCCAGTCCGCCGCAACCGGACTCGATCCCGCCCTCGGCCCGGCGGCAGTAGTCGTAGGAGCCCATGTCGAGGTTCATCACCATCTGCGGGGCCAGCGCCTCGGCCACCGCCATCGCCGCGTCGTGCAGCGTCATCGCGCCCTGCGTCTGCCAAACCCCGAAGCCGTGCGCGTCCGCGAACAGGAAGCGGCGCACATAGACCGGCGCGCCGTCCTGGGGCCGCACGTCGAGCTCGCCGCGGTCGATCAGCAGGTGGCTCTGCATCACCGAGAGGCCCTGCTCGGCGGCGGCGCGGATAAAGCCGGCGCGCTGGTCGAGGTCGCGCAGGTCGTAGTCCCGGCCGTCCAGCCGCACCGCCTCACGGTGCTGGAACGCGGGCCGGCCGCCCTCGGGGTCGACCAGCAGCACGCCGTCCATGCGCCCGAGATTGCGGTTGACCACCGCGCCGCGGCGCAGGAACAGGCCGACCGGCTTGGGCAGCCCCTCGCCGCGGAGATCCGTGCCGGTGTAGGCGCCGGTCACCACCAGCCGCAGTCCCTCGGCGGGCGGCACGGGCAGGGGCAGATCCTCGGGCAGCAGCACCAGCTCGGCCCGCGCCTCGCCCCAGCAGCTGTGGAACAGCAGCCCCCCGCCCGCGTCCGGGCAGGCCGCAGCCGGGCGGGCGGCAAGTGTCAGCGCAAGCGCCAGCGCCGCCAGGCGTGGGATCATCCCGGCGACATCCCCCGGATCCGCTCGGAGCGGCGGCGCAGCAGCTCGAGCACGGTGAGCAGGATGATCGAGATCGTCACCATGATCGTCGCCACCGCCAGGATGGTGGGCGAGATCTGCTCCCTGAGCCCCGTGAACATCTGCCAGGGCAGGGTCTTTTGCGAGGCCGAGCCGACGAACAGCACCACCACCACCTCGTCGAACGAGGTGATGAAGGCGAACAGCGCCCCCGACACCACGCCCGGGATGATCAGCGGCATCTGCACACGGAAGAACGTGGTCACCGGCCCGGCGCCGAGGTTCGCCGCCGCGCGCACCAGCGAGCGGTCGAAGCCCACCAGCGTCGCGGTCACCGTGATGATGACGAAGGGCGTGCCCAGCGCCGCATGCGCCAGCACCACGCCCCAGTAGGTGCCCTGCAGGCCGATGCGCGAGTAGAAGAAGTACATGCCGGCGGCCGAGATGATCAGCGGCACGATCATCGGCGAGATCATCACCGCCATGATCGCCCGGCGGAACGGGATGTCGCTCTGGCTCAGCCCGATCGCCGCCAGCGTGCCCAGCGAGGTGGAGAGCAGCGTCGCCATCGGCGCGATGGTCACCGAGTTCCACAGCGCCTGCTGCCAGTTGGCGCTGGTGAAGAAGTCGCGGTAGTGCTTGAGCGAGTAGCCCTCGGGGTTGAAGGCGATCATCTCCTTGGTGAAGGTGAAGAAGTCCTCGGCGTTGAAGCTCAAGGGGATGATCACCAGGATCGGCGCGATCAGGAAGAAGAAGATCAGCCCGCAGATGACCCGGAAGCCGTAGTACCAGATCCGCTGGCCGGTCGAGGCATATGCAGGAAGCGCCATAGGATCACCCCAGCTTCACGTTGTCGATGCCGACGATCTTGTCGTAGCACCAGTAGAGCCCGAGCACGACCACCAGCAGGATCACGCCCAGCGCCGCCGCCAGCCCCCAGTTCAGCGAGGACGAGATGTGGTAGGCGATCCGGTTCGAGATGAAGATGCCGTCCGTGCCGCCGACCAGCTCGGGCGTGATGTAGTAGCCGATCGAGAGGATGAAGACGAGGATCGAGCCCGCCCCGATCCCCGGCACGGTGTTGGGGAAGTAGACCCGCCAGAACGCCGTCCAGTCGGTGGCGCCCAGCGACTTGGCGGCGCGCACGTAAGCGGGCGGGATGGTCTTCATCACCGAGTAGAGCGGCAGCACCATGAACGGCAGCAGGATGTGGGTCATGGCGACGATGGTGCCGGTCTGGTTGAACATCATCTGCAGCCGGTTCTGGTCGCTCAGGATGCCGCTATAGACCAGCAGGTCGTTGATCACCCCGTTCTGCTGGAGCAGCACGATCCAGGACGAGGTGCGCACCAGCAGCGAGGTCCAGAACGGCAGCAGCACCAGGATCAGCAGGAGGTTCGAGGTCCTGAGCGGCAGGTTCGCCAGCAGCCAGGCGATCGGGTAGCCCAGCAGGATGCAGGTCGCCGTGATGGTCATCGACAGGAGCAACGTGCGCCAGAACAGGTAGAGATAGATGCGCTCGCCGTCGGGCTTGAGCTTGATGCCGTCGACGGTGAGCTGGGCGTCGGCCGCGTTCAGGAAGTAGCCGGGCGTGTAGTGGCCGGAGAACTGGTAGATCGTCTTCCACAGCCCGATGTCGCCCCAGCCGGGGTTGATCTCGAGGAACTGCTCCTTGTAGTTCCCGCCCTCCATCTGGGTCGCCTGGCGCCCCGAGGCGCGGAAGACCGAGGAGGCGCCCGAGTACTCGTAGTTCAGCCGCGAGCCGAGCCGGGTGTGCATCTTGGCCTCGAACGCCTCGGACATGTCGGCGGCCAGCGCGGCGTAGACCTCCTCGCCGGGCAGCTCGCCCGAGTCCGGATCCCAGCTCTCCAGCGCCTCGACCGTGCGCGGCAGGGTGTCGGGCACCAGCGAGTTCTCGACCGAGCGGAACAGCATGTCGGCGATCGGGCCGATGAAGGTCAGCACGATGAACAGGAACAGCGGCGCCACCAGCATAAGCGCGCGCAGCTTCTGGCGGCGCATGGCGCGGGCCAGGCTGACCTTGAGCGGCGTGCCGTCGGCCGCGAGCATCGGCCCGGACCCGGACTCCGTCTGCGACCCGGTGTTGTAGCCGTCCTGGAGTGTCGCTTCGGCCATCGGTCCCCTCACCGGCCCCGCTCGTCGTCGAAGGCTCCGGGGGCGGCAGTGCCGCCCCCGGCAAGGCTCGGCCTACTGGGCCAGCCAGGCCTGGAACTTGGCGTCCAGGTCATCGCGGTAGTCGGCCCAGAAGAAGTAGTTGTAGACCAGCGTGTTCTTCGAGTTCTCCGGGTCGGTCGGCATGTGCGGCGCCATGTCGATGCCGAGATCGGCGTGCTTGCCGACGAGCGACGCCGACGACGCGCGCGCCGGGCCGTAGGAGATGTAGGCGGCCTGGTCGGCCAGACGCTGGGTGTCGGTGGCGAACTCGAGGAACGAGCGGATCGCCGGCAGCTCGTCCTCGCTGACGCCGGCGGGGATCACCCAGCCGTCGAGGTCGAACACCTGCCAGTCCCAGAGCATCTTCACCGGCTGGTCCTGCTCCTCGATGACCGAGAACAGGCGGCCGTTGTAGGTCGAGCCCATCACCACCTCGCCGTCGGCCAGCCGCTGCGGCGTCTCGGCGCCGGCGGCCCACCAGATCACCTGGTCCTTGATGGTGTCGAGCTTGGCCAGCGCCCGGTCGACGCCCTCGGGCGTGGCCAGCACGTCATAGACGTCGTCCGGGTCAACGCCGTCGCAGAGCAGCGCCCACTCGGCGTTGTTGATGATGCGCTTCTCCAGGCTGCGCTTGCCCGGGAAGGTCTCGAGGTCGAACACGTCGCAGATCTGGCTCGGCTCCTTGCCGCCCCACTCGGCGACGTCCGAGCGATAGCCGAAGGTGGTCGAGTAGACGATCTCGGGGATGAAGCAGGCCGAGACGATCAGGTCGCCCATGTCCTCCGAGGCCGGGGTGCCGTCGGGCGCCGGCCGCAGCCACTCGTCGTGGTCGATCTCCATGGCCAGGCCCTCGTCGCAGACGCGGATGGCGTCGGCCGCGACCAGGTCGACCACGTCCCAGGTGACGTTGCCCGCCTCGGCCTGGGCGCGCATCTTGGCGACGCCCTCGTTCGAGGCCGACTCCTGCACGATCGTCACGTTCGGGCAGGCCGCCATGTAGGGCTCGTAGTAGGCCTTGCGCTGGCTGTCCTCATAGGCGCCGCCCCACGAGACGATGGTCAGCTCGAAGTCGCCCTCGGGACAGTTCGGGGGATCCTGCGCCTGGGCCGCGCCGGCCGACAGCAACGCCGCCGCCGCCACGCCGCCAAGGGCCGCACATAAACGTGTCATCATGTTCTTCTCTCCCTTACTCACTGCCGGGTGCCCCCGGCCCTGCTTTCGGCCCGCGGGACGTGTCTGCCCCGGGACCTGCGGAACCGGCGACGCGCCGCGGGGCGCGCTCCGGTCAACTCTGGCACCGCTCGCATTGCGGTGCGCATCTCTCACTTCGCGTCAAGGGCGCGGCAATCCTCGGTGACCCAGCCGATCTGCGTGGTGATGCCCACCTCGAGCGCCGCGTGCGCGTGGCTGTTGGGGATCTTGACGATGAAGTCGTCGGTCCCGGCCACCTCCATGCGGCAGCGGATGTGGTCGCCCAGGTAGATCAGCTCGACCACCTTGCCGTCCATGACGTTGGGCGCCGAGTCGTCGCCCAGGATGATGCGCTCGGGGCGGATCGAGAGCATGGTCTTCTCGCCCGCCGCGCCGCAGCGCACCGCCTTGGCCTGCACCCGGACGTTGCCGCCGAGATCGATCGAGGCGACGTCGCCGTCGACCTCGCTCACGGTGCCCCACAGCTTGTTGTTCTCGCCGATGAACTGGGCGACGAAGGCGTTCTCGGGCTTCTCGTAGAGGGTCGGCGGGTCGGCGAGCTGCTGGATGCGCCCGTCGTCGAACACGGCGATGCGGTCCGACATGGTCAGCGCCTCGGACTGGTCGTGCGTGACGTAGACCACGGTGACGCCGAGCCGGTCGTGCAGGTGCTTGATCTCGAACTGCATGTGCTCGCGCAGCTGCTTGTCGAGCGCGCCGAGCGGCTCGTCCATCAGCACCAGCTCGGGCTCGAATACCAGCGCGCGCGCCAGCGCGATGCGCTGCTGCTGGCCGCCCGAGAGCTGCGCCGGGCGGCGCCCGCCGAAGGCGCCCATCTGCACCATGTCGAGCGCCTTCTTGACCTTCTCCTCGACCTCCGCCTTGCCCATCTTGCGGACCTGGAGCGGGAAGGCGAGGTTCTCGTGGACGGTCATGTGCGGGAACAGGGCGTAGTTCTGGAACACCATGCCGATGCCGCGCTTGTGCGGGGGGATGTTGTTGATGGCCTTGCCGCCGAGCTTGATCTCGCCATGCGTGGCGGTCTCGAAGCCCGCGAGCATCATCAGGCAGGTGGTCTTGCCCGAGCCCGAGGGCCCGAGCATGGTGAGGAACTCGCCCTTGCCGATGCCGAGGTTCAGGTCTTTGACGACCAGCGTCTCGCCGTCGTAGCTTTTCTGGACGCGATCGAACTCGACGAAGGCGCCGTTGCCGGATCCGGCTGTCATACGCACTCCCTGACGTGCTTTTCGTTATTGGCCGCGATTCAGGGGAGCTAAGCACATAACTTTCACCGGTTACAAGCCCCGCTTACGGCATATCGCGGGCCGATCGCGACGCGCCCTCAGCCGGCGGGCGCGGCGCAGCCCCGGATGTCGGCGGCAAAGCCGGCGGCCAGCACGGTCATGCGGATGTCCGAGCGGCCGAGCCAGGCCTGCTCGTCGAGCAACGCCACCTCGGCCACCACGCGCAGCCTGCCGCTGCCGGGCTCGGCCGCGGTCTCGACGCCGCTGAACCAGGCGCCGTCCGGCCCCTCGAGCAGCACCACCGGGTCCTCGAGCGGCCGGCCGAAGTCCAGCGTCGCGCCGAAGGCGCGCTTGCGCCCGGCCCCGCTGATGCGGCAGCTCGCCTCGGTCAGCCCCAGCTCGGCGCCGGGCCGGGGCACCGCCGCCTCCGCCGCCGCGACCAGGGCCGCGCCCTCCTCGGGCGCATCCGCCGCGATCTCGGCGCTCAGCGTGCTCTGCTCGAGGACGCAGATCTCGCGGCAGACCCCGAGCGCCAGCTCGAGCCGCACCCCGATCGGCCGGGCCGGGTCCTCGGCCTCCAGGCGCACCGGCAACACCACGCGCCCGCCATAGCCCCGCGTCTCGAAGCCGAAGCTCTCGAAGATCTGCGGCCGCGGCCACATCACCTCGGCCGAGGCCAGGTTGCGCGAGCCCGCCCAGTCGAAGCTGGGCGGCACGCCCGCCGCGCCCGGGCTTCGCCAGTAGGTCTTCCAGCCGGGCGCCAGGTCGAGCTGCAGCCCGGCGATGCGCGCGCCCCCGGGCGCGGCCCGGCCGGCCAGCAGGCGCGCCTCGACGAACGACTCGCCGGTCGAGACGATCGCCTGCGGCGCCGCGGGCGGCGCCGCCAGCCCGGGCCAGAGCGCGAGCGCGGCGAGGCCGGCGAGCCGGCGGCGTGTCTTCCCTGACCACATCACCCGCCCTACATAGGCGAAACGCGGCGCACTCTCCATAACGCTTTCGCGGTTTCTTGCGCCCGCGGCCGGACGGCGCCATCATTGAAGCCATGACCGAGACCCAGTCGGAACAATCGGGCGACACCCTCGGCGGCCAGGTCCTGATCGCCATGCCGGGCATGACGGACCCGCGCTTCCGCCGCTCGCTGGTCTATCTGTGCGCCCACTCCAACGAGGGCGCCATGGGCCTGATCGTCAACAAGCACGCCGACGACCTGAAGCTCGGGGACCTGTTCGAGAAGCTCGGCATCGAGACCGGCGAGCCGATGGCGCTGGCGCCGTTGCACTACGGCGGGCCGGTCGAGACCGGGCGAGGCTTCGTGCTGCACTCGGCGGACTACAGCTCGGGCGAGTCGACGCTGCAGGTCGATGCCGCGACCTCGATGACCGCCACCATCGACGTGCTGCAGGCGATGGCCGAGAACCGCGGCCCGAGCCGGGCCATCGTGGCGCTCGGCTATGCCGGCTGGGCGCCGGGCCAGCTCGAGGCCGAGATGCGGGCGAACGGCTGGCTGGCCTGCGCGCCGGACGAGGAGCTGCTGTTCGGCGACGACGCGGATGGCAAGTGGGACCGGGCGCTGGCCAAGATCGGCGTGCATCCGGGCATGCTCTCGTCGTGGGGCGGCCACGCCTGAGGGCGGGCCGGCCCCAGGTGTCGAGCCCCAGGTGTCGAGCCCCAGGTGTCGAGCCTCAGGTGTCGAGCCTCAGTCCTCGAGCGACGGTTGCCGATCCTCGCGCAGCGCGGCGTAGAGCACGTGGTCGCGCCAGCGCCCGTCGATCCGCAGATACGCCTGCGCCGTGCCTTCGTGGCGAAAGCCGCAGCGCTCGAGCAGGCGGCGCGAGGCCACGTTGTCGGGCAGGCAGGCGGCCTCGAGCCGCGAGAGATCGAGCGCCGTGAAGGCGTGCGCGCGCAGCGCGATCAGCGCCTCGCTCATGTAGCCCTGCATGGCGTAGGGCTCGCCCACCCAGTAGCCCAGCGTGCCCGCCTGCGCCGGGTGGCGGCGGATGTTCGAGAGCGTCAGCCCGCCGACGATCTGGCCGTCCTTCAGGCGGAACAGGAACAGCGGGTAGGCCTCGCCGTGGCGGATCGCCCGCTCGGCCCACAGCACCCGGTTGCGGAACGAGCGGCTGGTCAGGTGGTCGCGCGCCCACTCGGGCTCCCAGGGGGCGAGGAAATCGCGGCTCTCGCGCCGGAGCCTGG
The DNA here is from genome assembly GCA_035513135.1 of Thermohalobaculum sp. Classification (GTDB taxonomy): domain Bacteria; phylum Pseudomonadota; class Alphaproteobacteria; order Rhodobacterales; family Rhodobacteraceae; genus Thermohalobaculum. The sequence continues at coordinate 10,260 of DATKCQ010000088.1, read as the reverse complement.
CCCACGCCTCGAAGTCGCGCATCTCGGGCGGGCGCATGACCAGCCGCTCGGTCTGCAGCTCGACGTCCGTGCGGCTGCGGCGGCGCATGAACATCGGCTCAGGCCGACCCGGACATGGCGAGCCGCTCGGTGACGGCCTCGAAGGGCCGCGCCGCCTCGACCGGCCCGTAGAGCACCAGCGCCGGGGGCGCCGCCAGCAGCCGCCCGGCCACCCGGGCGAGCGCCGGCGCGTCGACCGCGTCGACCCGCCCGACCGTCTCCTCGACGCTCGGCACCCGGCCGAGCGTGGAGAGCAGCGCGGCCAGCCGCTCGGCGCGCGCCGAGGCGCTCTCGAGCCCCATGAGCAGCCCGGCGCGGGTCTGGGCGCGGGCGCGCGCCAGCTCGGCCGCGCCCACCGACCCGGCGACGCGGGCGATCTGGTCCGCCGTCAGGTCCACCAGCTCGGCCAGCTCGTCCCCTCCCGTTCCCGCATAGACCGTCATCAGCCCCGAATCCGACCAGGCGCCGTACTGGGCGAATATGGTATAGCACAGGCCGCGCTTCTCCCGCGCCTCCTGGAACAGCCGCGAGGACATGCCGCCGCCGAGGATCACCGACAGGATCAGCGCCGCGTGATAGTCCGCCTCGGCGAAGGCCGGCCCGGCCAGCGCCAGCGCCATGTGCGCCTGCTCGAGCGGCTTGACCACGCGCCGCTCGCCGCCGCCGAAGGCCGCCGCGTCGTGCGGCCCGGCCGGCGCCGGGGCCAGGTCGCCATATAGCCGCTCGGCCAGCCGCACGATCGCGCCGTGCTCGACATCGCCCGCGGCCGCGAGGATCATGCGCCCCGGCGCGTAGTGCCGCCCGGTGAAGCCGGTCAGGTCGGCGCGGGTGAAGGCGCGCACCCGCTCGGGCGCGCCGAGGATGTTGCGGCCGATCGGCTGGTCCGGGTAGGAGACCTCCTGCAGCCAGTCGAAGATGATGTCGTCGGGCGTGTCGAGCGCCTGGCCGATCTCCTGCAGGATGACGCCGCGCTCGGTCTCGATGTCGGCGTCGTGGAAGCGCGGCGCGCGCAGGATGTCGGCGATCAGCTCCATGGCCAGCGGCACGTCGTCCGAGAGCACGCGGGCGTAATAGGCGGTGCGCTCGCGCGAGGTGTAGGCGTTGAGTTGGCCGCCCACGTCCTCGATCGCCTCGGCGATCTCGAGCGCGCTGCGCGTCGCCGTGCCCTTGAAGGCCATGTGCTCGAGGAAATGCGCGATGCCGTTCTCGGCCGCGGTCTCGTGGCGCGAGCCGGCGTCGACCCAGACCCCGAGCGCGGCGGAGGCGCGGCCCGGCATGTGCTCGGTGACGACGCGAAAGCCGTTGGTGAGTGTGGTGATCTCGACGGTCATGCGGGCCTTTTCTGCTGTTCAGTGCGTGCCGCGCCGGGCGCGGATCAGCGCCTCGACAGCGGCGAGGTCGTTGGCGACCACGGTGCTGCGCTCCGCCCGGTCGTAGAGGTCCGCCATGCGCTCGGGCAGCGCCGGGCGGATGCCGCAGGCCGCCTCGACGGCGTCGGGGAACTTCGCCGCGTGCGCCGTGCCCAGCGCGATCATCGGCACGGCGCGCGCGCCCCGGCAGGTCTCGGCGGCCGCCACGCCGATGGCCGTGTGCGGGTCGAGCACGATCCCGGTCTCGCGCACGATCCGGGCGATGGTGGCCTCGGCCTCGGCCTGGTTCACCGAGGCCGAGACGAAGCCCTCGCGCAGCCGCCCCAGCGCGCCCTGCGGCAGCGCGAAGCGCCCGCTGCCCGCCAGCTCCTGCATGAGCTGGGCCACGGCGCTCCCGTCGCCGTCGAGGAGCTCGAACAGCAGCCGCTCGAAATTCGAGCTGACCTGGATGTCCATCGAGGGGGCGATGGTGGCGACCACGCCGCGCCGCGCGTAGGCGCCCGTTTGCACGGTCCGGTGCAGGATATCGTTCTCGTTCGTGGCGATGACAAGGCCGGCCACCGGCAGCCCCATGCGCCGGGCGATGTGGCCGGCATAGATGTCGCCGAAGTTGCCGGTCGGCACCGCGAACGCCACCGCGCGGGCGGGCGCCCCCAGCGCCACGGCCGACGTGAAGTAATAGACGGTCTGCGCCAGCACGCGTGCCCAGTTGATCGAGTTCACCGCCGCCAGCCCCACCTCGTCGCGGAACGCGTGGTCGTTGAACATCGCCTTGACCAGCGCCTGGCAGTCGTCGAAGTCGCCCTCGACCGCCAGCGCGTGGACGTTTCCCTCCGTGGGCGTGGTCATCTGGCGGCGCTGCACCTCGGAGACCCGGCCGTGCGGGTAGAGGATGAACACGTCCACCTTGTCGAGCCCGCGGAACGCCTCGATCGCCGCCGAGCCGGTGTCGCCCGAGGTGGCGCCGACGATGGTCAGCCGCTCGCCGCGGCGCGCCAGCACCGCCTCGAACATCTGGCCGATGAGCTGCATCGCCATGTCCTTGAAGGCGAGCGTCGGCCCGTGGTGCAGCTCGAGCACCCATTCGTTCGCGCCGATCTGCACCAGCGGGCAGCGCGCCGGGTGGCGGAACCCGGCATAGGCGCGGGCGAGAATGCCGTCGAGCTCGGCGTCCGTGAATCCGTCGCCGAGGAACGGCCGGATCACCCGCGCCGCCGCCGCCTCGTAGCTCAGCCCGGCCAGCGCGGCGATGTCGCCCGCCGGCATCCGCGGCACCGCCTCGGGCACGTAGAGGCCGCCGTCGCGGGCCAGCCCGCCCAGCATCGCCGCCTCGAAGGACAGCGCGGGCGCCCGGCCCCTGGTGCTCAGATAGCGCATGCGGTCTCTCGCTTGCCCCCCGCCATTGCCCGCCTCCCCCGGCTCATAGCCGAGCGGGCTGCGGCGGACAATGGCGGGGGGCGGATATGGCGACGCGCCGAAAACGCCCCGGCTGCCTCCAGGCGTCGCAACCAGCCGTGACTCCCCCGACGTGACCCCACCGCGCCACAATTCCGGGACGATCCTATGACCGGTGGCCCTCGTCGCCCGACGCCACGAGCGCCTTCAGCTCGTAGACCAGATCGAGCGCCTCGCGCGGGCTGAGCCGGTCGGGGACGATGTCCCCGAGCCGCGCCTCGACCGCAGAGGGCCTGGCCGGCGGCGGCGCCTGCGCCGCGCGCGTCCTGAACAGCGGCAGCGCCTCGATCAGGCTGGCCGCGCCGCCCTCGCGCTCGCCGGATTCGAGCTTCTCCAGCACCTCGCGGGCGCGCGCGACCACCGCGTCGGGCAGCCCCGCGAGCCGGGCCACCTGCACGCCGTAGGAGCGGTCGGCGGCGCCGGGGCGCACCTCGTGCAGGAAGATCACCTCGCCCTCCCACTCGCGCACCGCGACCGCCGCGGGGTGCAGGTGCTCGAGCCGCTCGGCGAGCGCGGTCAGCTCGTGGTAGTGCGTGGCGAACAGGCCGCGGCAGCGGTTGACCTCGTGCAGGTGCTCGAGGGCCGCCCAGGCGATCGAGAGCCCGTCCCAGGTGGCGGTGCCCCGGCCGATCTCGTCGAGGATCACCAGCGCGCTGGGCCCCGCCTGATTCAGGATCGCCGCGGTCTCGACCATCTCGACCATGAAGGTCGAGCGGCCCCGCGCCAGGTCGTCCGCCGCCCCGACGCGGGAGAAGAGCTGGTCCACCACGCCGATCCGCGCGCGCTCGGCCGGCACGAAGCTGCCCGCCTGGGCGAGGATGGCGATCAGCGCGTTCTGGCGCAGGAACGTGGACTTGCCCGCCATGTTCGGCCCGGTCACCAGCCAGATCGGCGCCGGGCCGTCCGCCCCGGCCGAGAGGTCGCAGTCGTTGGCGACGAAGCTCTGGCCGTCGCGGGCGAGCGCGCGCTCGACCACCGGGTGGCGGCCCGCTGCCACCTCGAAGGCGCGGCCGGCCTCGACCACGGGCCGCGACCAGCGCGCCTCCACGGCCAGCGTGGCGTTGGCGGCGGCCACGTCGAGGGCGGCGAGCGCGCGCGCCGTCTCCGCCACCTCGGCCTGCCTCGCGAGCACCGCGCCGCGCAGCTCCGCGAACAGGCGCTTCTCGATCTCGAGCGCGCGCGCGCCCGCGTTGACGATGCGGCGCTCCAGCTCGCTCAGCCGCACGGTGGTGAAGCGCACCGCGCTGGCCAAGGTTTGGCGGTGGATGAAGCTGCCCGAGAGCGGCGGCGCCAGCATCCGCTCGGCGTGGCGCGCGGTCACCTCGATGAAGTAGCCGAGCACGTTGTTGTGCCGGATCTTCAGCGCATCGATGCCGGTCTCGCGCACATACTCGGCCTGCAGGGCGGCGATCACGCCGCGGCCCTCGTCGCGCAGCTTGCGCGCCTCGTCGAGCTCGGCGTCGTGGCCCGCCGCGATCAGGCCGCCGTCGCGCGCCAGCACGGGCGGCTCGGCGACCAGCGCCGCCTCGAGCAGCGCCACCAGCGCCTCGTGGCCGGTGAGGCGCGAAGCGGCCCCGGCCAGCTCGACGGGCAGGTCGGGCGTGCCCGCCAGCTCATCCGCCAGCACGCCGGCGATCGCGCCGGCCGCGGCGAGCCCGGCGCGGATCGCCGCGAGGTCGCGCGGGCCGCCGCGCTCGACGCCGAGCCGCGTGAGCGCCCGCTCGATGTCCGGCACAAGGCGCAGCCGCTCGCGCAGCGCCTCGCGCAAGGGTCGGTCCTCGACCAGCCAGGCCACCGAGTCGAGCCGCGCGGCGATCGCGGCCACGTCGGTCAGCGGGGCCGCGACCCGGCTTTCCAGCAGCCGCGCCCCGGCGCCGGTCAGCGTGCGGTCGATGGCGTCGAGCAGCGCGCCGCCGCGCGCGCCTGAGAGCGAGCGGGTCAGCTCCAGGTTGCGCCGGGTCGCCGCGTCGATGCGCATGCTGCCGCCCGGCGCCTCGCGGCGCGGCGGGCGGATCAGCGGCAGGCGGCCCTTCTGCGTGAGCTCGATATAGTCGGCGAGCGCGCCCAGCGCCGCCAGCTCGGGGCGCGAGAAGGCGCCAAACGAGTCGAGCGCGGCCACCCGGAACAGCGCCTTGAGCCGCGCCTCGGCCCCTTGCGAATCGAAGCTCGCGGCGCCCAGCGCGGTGAGCACGGCGCCCGCCTCCTCGATCCGGGCGCGCAGGGCGGGGTCCTCGAAAGCGGCGTCGAGCACCAGCACCTCGCGGGGCCCGAGCCGCGCCAGCGCCGGGCCGAGGCCGGCCCGGTCGGTCGGCGTCACGGCGAGATCGCCGGTCGAGACGTCGACCCAGGCGAGCGCCGCCTCGCCGCGCACCTCGGCCCAGGCGGCGAGGAAGTTGTGGCGGCGCGCCTCGAGCAGCGTGTCCTCGGTCAGCGTCCCGGGCGTGACCAGGCGCACCACCTCGCGCCGGACCACCGCCCTGGCGCCGCGCTTGCGCGCCTCGGCCGGGTCCTCGACCTGCTCGCACACCGCCACCCGGAAGCCCTTGCGGATCAGGGTCAGCAGGTAGCTCTCGGCCGCGTGCACCGGCACGCCGCACATCGGGATGTCGTCGCCGAGGTGCTTGCCGCGGCGCGTCAGCGCGATGTCGAGCGCCTCGGCCGCGGCCACCGCGTCGTCGAAGAACAGCTCGTAGAAATCGCCCATGCGGTAGAACAGCAGGGCGTCCGCGTGGCCCGCCTTGATCTCGAGATACTGCGCCATCATCGGGGTGATGGCCGTCGCGTCGTTCATCGGCTGCCCGCCGCCATTCGGAATCGCCTCGCCTGCCGGCGGCCTCGATAGCACGGGCGCCGGGATTTGGGAAAATTTCCGCGGGCCGCAACTTTTCGCGGGCGTCGGGGCACGGAATCCCGGATAATCCGGTTGCGCCCTCCGCGTCCTTGGTGCATGGTATACCACATACATCGGCGCGGAACCGCCGGCGGCCGCACGGGCGGCGCGCCGGGCGCGACCGATGGGAGCCGCGACCGGTGGGAGCCGCGACCGGTGGGAGGACGGCACGCCGTGGGAAAGACCCTCGATCTCAAGCCGGTGGACGGCTCGTTCAGCCTGAAGGAGCACATCTACGACGTGCTCAAGAAGAGCATCATGGACCTCGACATCTACGACCCGGACACCAGCCTGCGCATGGACGAGCGGACCCTGGCCGAGCGGCTCGGCATCAGCCGCACGCCGATTCGCGAGGCGATCATGCGCCTCGAGCAGGAGGGTTTCGTCGAGATCCAGCCGCGCCGCGGCGTGTTCATCAAGCGCAAGAGCCTCGACGAGATCCTCGAGATGATCACCGTGTGGGCGGCGCTCGAGAGCATGGCCGCGCGGCTCGCCTGCGCGCGCGCCAGCGATGCCGAGATCGCCCGGCTGCGCGAGATCGCGCGCCCGTTCAACAAGGACCGGGCCAAGGCGGATCTGAGCGAGTACTCCGAGGCGAACATCGAGTTCCACCTCACCGTGCTCGGCCTCTCCAAGTGCCGCATGCTGCAGGATCTGGCCCGGGGCGTCTTCACCCACCTCAAGGCCGTGCGCCGCAAGGCGATGAGCGATTCCTCGCGCGCCGACCGCTCGGTGGTCGACCACATGAACATCATCGAGGCGATCGAGGAGCGCAACGCCGACCTGGCCTCGGCGCTGGTGCGCGAGCACACCTTCCGGCTGCACGACTATGTGCGCCGGACCTGGAGGTTCCTGGTGCCGCCGGCGGACGTCGCCGCGGACTGACGGACACGCTGAAGTCCAAGGGAGAAACGGACGTGGTCTCGCAAACCTCTGACGACACGCCGGCAAGGGACGCGGCGGCCGGGCAAGGCCCCGAGCTGACCGACGGCTTCCACCTCGTGGTCGACGCGCTGAAGCTCAACGGCATCGAGACGATCTACGCGGTGCCCGGCATCCCGATCACCGATCTGTGCCGGCTGGCGCAGGCCGAGGGGATGCGCGTCATCTCGTTTCGCCACGAGCAGCACGCGGGCTACGCCGCCTCGATCGCGGGGTTCCTGACCCGCAAGCCCGGCATCTGCCTCACCGTCTCGGCGCCCGGTTTCCTGAACGGGCTGACGGCGCTGGCGAACGCCACCACCAACTGCTTCCCGATGATCCTGGTCTCGGGCTCGTCCGAGCGCGAGATCGTCGACCTGCAGCAGGGCGACTACGAGGAGATGGACCAGCTCAGCGTCGCCCGCCCGCACTGCAAGGCGGCGTTCCGCGTGCTGCACGCCGCGGACATCGGCATCGGCGTGGCGCGCGCCATCCGCGCCGCGGTCTCGGGGCGGCCGGGCGGCGTCTATCTCGACCTGCCGGCCAAGCTGCTGGCGCAGGTGATCGAGAAGGAGAAGAGCGCGGGTTCGCTGATCAAGGTGATCGACCCGGCGCCGCGCCAGATCCCCGCGCCCGAGGCGGTCGCCCGCGCGCTCGAGCTGCTGAAGGCTGCCAGGCGGCCGCTGATCATCCTCGGCAAGGGCGCGGCCTACGCGCAGGCGGACGCGGAGATCCGCGCGCTGGTCGAGACGAGCGGCATCCCCTACCTGCCGATGAGCATGGCCAAGGGGCTCTTGCCCGACGATCACCCGCAATCGGCGGGCGCGGCGCGCTCGCTGGCGCTCAAGGAGGCGGACGTCGTCATGCTGGTCGGGGCGCGGCTCAACTGGCTGCTCAGCCACGGCAAGGGCAGGGCCTGGGGCGACGCGCCCAGGAAGTTCATCCAGATCGACATCGAGCCCAGGGAGATGGACTCGAACGTCGAGATCGCCGCGCCTGTGGTCGGCGACACCGGCTCCTGCGCCGCGGCGCTCACCGGGGCCATGGGCGATGACTGGCCGAAGCCGCCAAAGGACTGGACCGGCGCCGTGCGCGAGAAGGTCGAGGCGAACATCGCCAAAATGGCGCCGCGGCTGAAGAACAACAACGTGCCGATGGACTTCCACGGCGCGCTCGGCGCGCTGCGCGAGATCATCCGCGAGCGCCCCGAGACGATCCTGGTGAACGAGGGCGCCAACACGCTCGACTTCGCCCGCGCCATCATCGACATGCACAAACCCAGGAAGCGCCTCGACGTCGGCACCTGGGGCGTCATGGGCATCGGCATGGGCTACTCGGTCGGCGCCGCGGTCGAGACCGGCAAGCCGGTGCTGGCGGTCGTGGGCGACAGCGCCTTCGGCTTCTCGGGCATGGAGATCGAGACGGTCTGCCGCTACGACCTGCCGGTCTGCGTCGTGGTCTTCAACAACAACGGCATCTATCGCGGCGACGAGGCCAACCCCACCGGCGGCCCGGACCCGGCGCCGCTGGTCTTCGTGCGCGACGCCCGCTACGACCGGATGATCGGGGCCTTCGGCGGGGTTGGCGTGCATGCGACGACGCCCGACGAGCTGGCCCGCGCCGTGCGCGAGGCGCTGGACTCAGGTCGGCCTACCCTGGTCAACGCGATCATCGACCCGACGGCGGGCACCGAGAGCGGCCGCATCGGCAACCTCAACCCGCAGAGCGCGCTTGCCAAGAAGAAGTAGGCTGGCGCAAGCAACCTTTCGCGAACCGTGTGAGGACGCAATGAAGGCACTCGAAGGCATCAAGATTCTGGACTTTACCCACGTACAGTCCGGCCCGACCTGTACCCAGCTCCTGGCGTGGCTCGGCGCCGACGTGATCAAGGTCGAACGCCCCGGCGTCGGCGATCCCACCCGCGGGCAGCTGGTCGACGTGCCCGGCGCCGACTCGCTCTATTTCACCATGCTCAACCACAACAAGCGCTCGCTCACGCTCGACACCAAGAGCGACAAGGGCAAGGAGGTTCTCACCCGCCTGGTGGAGACCTGCGACGTGCTGGTGGAGAACTTCGCCCCCGGCGCGCTCGCCCGCATGGGGTTCGGCTGGGAGCGGGTGCACGAGATCAATCCGCGCATCATCTACGCCTCGGTGAAGGGCTTCGGCCCGGGGCCGTACGAGGACTGCAAGGTCTACGAGAACGTCGCCCAGTGCACCGGCGGCTCGGCCTCTACCACCGGTTTCGACGACGGCCCGCCGCTCGTCACCGGCTCCCAGATCGGCGATTCCGGCACGGGGCTGCATCTCGCCTTCGGCATCGCCGCGGCGCTCTACCAGCGCGAGAAGACCGGCAAGGGTCAGCGGGTGCTGGCCGCCATGCAGGACGGCGTGCTCAACCTGTGCCGGGTGAAGCTGCGCGACCAGCAGCGCCTCGCCCGCGGGCCGTTGACGGAGTATCCGCAGTATCCCCACGGCACCTTCGGCGACACCGTGCCGCGTTCCGGCAATGCCTCGGGCGGCGGCCAGCCGGGCTGGATCCTCAAGTGCAAGGGATGGGAGACAGACGACAACGCCTACGTCTATTTCATCACCCAGGCGGCGGTGTGGGGCAGGATCTGCGAGATGATCGGCAAGCCGGGATGGGCCACCGACCCTGAATATGCCACGCCAGAGGCGCGCCTGCCCAAGCTCAAGGAGATCTTCGACACCATCGAGGAATGGACCATGACCAAGGACAAGATGGAGGTCATGGAGACCTGCAACCCGCTCGACATCCCGTGCGGGCCGATCCTGTCGATGAAGGAACTGGCCGAGGAGCCCTCGCTGCGGGAAACCGGCACGGTTGTCGAGGTCGATCACCCGACCCGCGGCAAGTATCTCAGCGTCGGCATGCCGGTGAAGCTTTCCGACTCTCCCGCCGAGGTCAAGCGCTCGCCGCTGCTCGGCGAGCACAACGAGGAGATCCTGTTGAAGGTGCTGGGGTACTCATCGGATGAAGTGGCCGAGATCCAGCGCTCAGGCGCGCTCGGAAAGGCCAGGGCATCGGCGGCGGCGGAGTAGGGCGCATGCGACTGATCATCAACGGCCAGCAGGCCTTCGGCAAGGCGGCACTGGAAGCCATCCTGGAGAAGGGTACCGACGAGGTGGTGGCGGTCTATACCGCGCCCGACAAGGAGGGTCGCCCGCCCGATCCGGTCAAGGAGGCGGCAATCGAGCACGGGATCCCGCTCTACCAGCCGGCGAGCTACAAGGACCCTGAGGTCCTCGAGCAGATGCGCGCGCTCGACGCCGATCTCATGGTCATGGCCTACGTGATCATCTTCATTCCCGAAGAAGCCCGCACGATCCCGCGCTTCGGGTCGATCTGCTTTCACCCGTCGCTGCTGCCCAGGCACCGGGGCCCGAGCTCCATCAACTGGGCCATCATCTCCGGCGCCACCAGGACGGGCCTGACCTATTTCTGGCCCAGCGACGGCCTCGACGAAGGCGATATATTGCTCCAGAAGGAGGTCGATGTCGGCCCTGACGACACGCTTGGCACGGTCTACTTCAAGAAGATCTTCCCGCTCGGCATCGAGGCCA
>DATKCQ010000087.1:0-21546 GCA_035513135.1 Thermohalobaculum sp. | reverse complement strand
CCGCCCCGAGCGCGACCGTGTCCCCGGGCGGCACCAGCCGCGCCGCGCCGCGCGTCGCCTCGCGCACGGCGCCCGCGTCGCAGCCGACGGTGGCGAGACCGCGCGCCATCGCCTCCGTGTAGGCCATGCCGAACCCTTCGTGCCGCGAGGCCAGCACGAAGAGGTCGGCCCGGTCGTAGGCTCGCGCCACCGCGCCGGGCGACAGCGCCCCGGCAAACGCCACCCGACCGGCAAGCCCGGCTTCCTCGACCTGCGCCGCCAGCGCCCGCGCATGGGCCGCGTCGCGGTCGGCCGGGCCGACGATGCTCAGTCGCCAGTCGAGGCCCATGAGCCCCGCCAGCGCGGCGATCAGCACGTCGTGCCCCTTGCGCGGCGTCAGCGAGCCGACCGCGAGGAGCGCCACCCCGGAGGCCATTTTCTGCCCGCCCGAGCCGCGCGCCCGCGGCGCCGCGTCGGTGCCGGGCGGCGCGACTGAGAGCTTCGCCGCGGGCACCCCGAAGTCGCCCGCCAGCGTCCGCGCCGTCGTTTCGCTGCTGGCGATCACCCGGACGCAGGAAGCGAGCGCCGCGCGCTCGCTGGCGTGCAGCCGCCCGGCCTGCGCGGCCGTCACACCGGTCTCGAGCGCCAGCGGGTGATGACAGAGCCCCACCGCCGGGCCGGGCAGCGCCCGCAGCAGCTCCGCCGGCAGCACGCCCAGCGCCAGCCCGTCGATCAGGATGGGATCCCCGGCGGGCAGCGTGTGCAATCTGCGCCCGGTTTCTGCCAGTTCCGCGAGGGAGGGCGACGGAAACCCGGCGGGCAGCGCGACACGAGTGAGCGCCAGCCCCGCCCCGGCCGCCTCGGCCATGAGCCGGCGCGCGTAGGCATACCCCCCGGTCGGCGTGGCGAGATCGCCGGGAACCGCGAAGGCCGCCTCGGTCAAGGCGCGGCCTCGTACCAGGCGCGGGCGATGTGGCTCTCGTTCAGCGTCACGCGGATGCGCGCGATGTCCCCGGAGCCCGGCCCCAGCGCGCCGGACCGCGCCGCCTCGGCGATCCGCCCGAAGATGTGGCGGCAGAGGAACTCGGTGGTGGTGACGACGCCCGCGAACTCGGGCAGGGCGTCGAGGTTGGCGTAGTTCAGCGGCGCCAGCGCCGCCTTCACCGCCGCGTGCGCCCGGCCGATATCGACCACGATCCCCTCGGCGCCGAGCGTCTCGCGAAAGAAGGCCACGTCGACCACGTAGGTCGCGCCGTGCAGCGCTTGCGCGGGTCCGAACACCTCGCCCTCGAGCGAGTGGGCCAGCATCACGTGGTCGCGAACCTCGACGGCATACATCGCTGTCTCCTCAGTCGTAGCGGACCCGGGTGGCGATACCCGGCGCGTCGGCCGCGAGCAAGCGCCCGATCTCGCGCGGCAGGTCAACGAACCGCACCTCGCCCGTGATCAGCCGGTCGAGCCGCGCGTCGTCGAGCAACGCCAGCGCCTGCGCCAGCCGGTCGCGCCCTGAGATCGTGGCCCGGCGCGCCGGCGCGACGTGGCCGACCTGGCTTGCCCGGATCGTCAGCCTGCGCGCGTGGAAGGCGCCGCCGAGCGCCAGCGGCACCATGCGGTCGCCGAACCAGCTCAGCTCGATCACCCGCCCCTCGAAGGCCAGCGCGTCGAGCGCCGCCTGCAGCCCCTCGGGCGCCCCGGTGGTGTGGAACACCACGTCGAAGTCGTCGGCCAGCGTCTGCGCCGACACGGCGCTCACGCGAAAGTCAGCCAGCATGGCGACGCGTTCGGCTAGCTTGTCCGTTAGATACAAACGCGCATGCGTTCGGGAGAGAAATGCCGCGATGAGACAGCCGAGAAGCCCCGCCCCCAGAACCAGCACCCGATCGCCGGGCGCGAGCTCCGCGTCCCAGATGGCGTTGAGCGCCGTCTCGGCGTTCGCCGCCAGCACGGCGCGGGCGGGCGGCACCGCCTCGGGCAGCGGCAGCACCGCCTCGGCCGGCACGCGGAAGCGGGTCTGATGCGGGTGCAGGCAAAAGACATTCCGGCCCAGCAGTTCCTCCGGCCCGGCCTCGATCCGGCCGACCGCGGCGTAGCCGTATTTCACCGGGAAGGAAAACTCACCCTCCTGGAAGGGCGCGCGCATCCGCGTGCGCTCGCTCGCGGGCACCCGGCCCTCGAACACCAGCCGCTCGGTGCCCCGGCTCAGCGCCGAGAACAGCGTGCGCACCTCGACCTCGCCCGGCGCGAGCGGCGCCAGCGCCAGCTCGCGGACCTCGCAGGCGCCGGGGGCGGAATAGAAAAGGGCGTGTGCGGTCTCGCTCACCGGGGCACGGGCCTTGAATCGGTTCGGGGCCAGCGCACATTACGCGCGATGCCACGGCGCTGCACAGGGGGCGCATCTTCATGACCACCGCGACGGCACGCACGGGGCCGGCGAGCGCGCCGGTGCCAATCTCGCGCTGGCGCGACGAGGGCGTGCTCACGCCCGCCGCGCTGCAGGACCGGCGCGACCTGAACACCCGCCGCGTGCAGTTCGCGGCGCTCAACCTCGCCACGCTGGCGGTGCTCACCTGGAGTCTCGTGCGGGTGTTCGGCGAGGGCGGCTGGTCGTTCACCGACACGGTGATCGTCGGCTGCTTCCTGATCGGCGGCCCGTGGACCGTGATGGGCCTGTGGAACGCGGTGATCGGCATCTGGCTGCTGCACGGGCGGCGCGACGGGCTGGCCGAGGCCGCGCCGCACCTGGCCGCCGGCGAGACGGAGGCGCCCATCGCGAGCCGCACTGCCATCGCCATGACGCTGAGGAACGAGCCGCCGCTGCCCAGTCTCCGGCGTCTCGCGGTGATGCGCGCCGAGCTCGATGCGACTCCGTGGGGGCACCGGTTCGACATCCACGTCCTCTCGGACACCGCCGACCCGGCCATCGCCGCCGAGGAGGCGCGCCTGTTCCATGCCATGCGCCGGGTGCTGGGCGGCGCCCGCGCGCACTATCGCCGCCGCACCTCGAACGAGGGCTTCAAGGCCGGCAACGTGCGCGAGTTCGTGGCGAACCGGGGCCGGGCCTACGACTTCTACCTGCCGCTCGACAGCGACAGCCTGATGTCGGCCGCCGCCGTCCTGCGCATGGTCCGCGCCATGCAGGCGCACCCGCGCATCGGCATCCTGCAGAGCCTGGTGGTCGGCGCGCCCGCCACCTCCGCCTTCGCCCGCATCTTCCAGTTCGGCATGCGCCACGGCATGCGCAGCCACACCATCGGGGCGGCCTGGTGGCAGGGCGACTGCGGCCCCTACTGGGGCCACAACGCGCTGATCCGCATGACGCCGTTCCGCCGCCATTGCCGCCTGCCGGTGCTGCCGGGCAGGCCGCCGCTGGGCGGGCACATCCTCAGCCACGACCAGGTCGAGGCGGTGCTGATGCGCCGCGCCGGCTACGAGGTGCGGGTGATCCCGGTCGAGGGCGAGAGCTGGGAGGAGAACCCGCCGACGCTCATGGACTTCACCAAGCGCGACCTGCGCTGGTGCCAGGGCAACATGCAGTACTGGAAGCTCCTCGGGCTGCGCGGCCTGCACCCGGTCTCGCGCTTTCAGCTCGTCGCGGCGATCATGATGTACCTGGGCGCCCCGGCCTGGATGCTGATGACGCTGGCCGCCGCCGCCAAGCTGGCCGAGGGCGATGCGACCGACGTCAACCTCGCCTTCGGCGCCGCCATGTTCTTCATCATGTTCGCGGTCAGCCTGGTGCCCAAGCTGATGGGGCTCCTCGACACCGCGCTGACGCCGGGCGGCGCGGCGCGCTACGGCGGCCGGCTGCGCTTCGCGCTCGGCGGGCTGGCCGAGGCGGTGTTCGCAATCCTGCTGGCGCCGGTGGTGGCGCTGCGCGTGACGCTGTTCCTCGGCGGGCTGGTGCTCGGCCGCTCGGTGGTCTGGGGCGGCCAGCGGCGCGACGCCTACCGGCTCTCCTGGGTCGAGGCGGCGCGCGGCCTGTGGCCGCAGACCGCCTTCGGGCTCGGGCTCATCGCGGCGATCGGCCTCGGCGCGCACCCCGGGGCGCTCGCCTGGGCCGCGCCGATGATCGCGGGCCTGATGCTCGCCATCCCGCTCGCGGTCGCCACCGCCGACCCCCGCCTCGGCCGCCGCGCCGGGCGGGCCCGCCTGTGCGCCATCCCCGACGAGCTGGCGCTGCCCGCGACGCTCGCGCGCCTCGAGGCGATGGCGCGCCTGCCCGAGGCGCAGGAGACCCCGCCGCTCAGGGCCGCCTGAGCCGCATCTTGACGAAGCTGCTGGTTCCCTGAATTGTCGCGGCTGGCGCCATGCGCGCCGCGCCGGTTCGTTATGAACCGGGGACGAATCGCTCAAATTCGGGGAACCAGCCCATGTCCATACCGCAGCCCTACCTCCTGTTCCTGGGCGACGCGCCGGACCAGCTTGCGGCCAAGGTCGCGCAGGGCATCCGCGACTGGCGGCCGGGCACCAGCGTCGGCCAGTTGCGCCTGCCCGGCTGCAGCGCCGACATGGAGCTCGACGACATGACCGTGGCCGAGGGCGCCGCCGCCGGGGCGAGGACCCTGGTGATCGGCGTCGCCAACCGTGGAGGCTTCTTCTCCGACGCCTGGAAGGCGGTGATGATCGAGGCGCTCGAGGCCGGCATGGACGTGGCCGCCGGCCTGCACACCCACCTCAACGCCGACCCGGATCTCGCCGAGGCCGCCCGCCGCACCGGCCGCACGCTGCACGACGTCCGGGTGCCGAAAGGCAAGTTCCCGATCGCCGATGGCCAGAGCCGCGCCGGCAAGCGCCTCCTCGCGGTCGGCACCGACTGCTCGTGCGGCAAGATGTACGCGACGCTCGCGCTCGAGGCCGCCATGCAGGAGCGCGGCATGAACGCCGACTTCCGCGCCACCGGCCAGACCGGCATCCTCATCGAGGGCGAGGGGGTGCCGCTCGACGCCGTGGTTGCCGACTTCATGGCCGGCGCGGTCGAGGCGCTGACGCCGGCGAACGACCCCGAGCACTGGGACATCATCGAGGGTCAGGGCTCGCTGTTCCATCCCTCCTACTCCGGCGTGACGCTGGCGCTGATCCATGGCGGCCAGCCCGACGCGCTGGTGCTGTGCCACGAGCCGACCCGCACCCATCTGCGCGGCCTGCCGCACTACGCCGTGCCGACGCTCGAGGAGCTGCGCGAGCTGGCGCTGACCATGGCGCGCATGGTCAACCCCGACTGCCGGGTGGTCGGCTGCGCCATCAACACCAAGGCGCTGGGCGAGGCCGAGGCGGAGGCCCACCTCGCCGAGACGGAAAAGCGCCTCGGCCTGCCCTGCGTCGACCCCTATCGCCACGGCGCCGGCCGGCTGGTGGACGCGCTGTGAGCCGGATCGCGCTCTCCGCCCGGATCGAGCGGTTCCCCACGGCGGGGGCCTGGACCATCTCGCGCGGCTCGGTCAGCGAGGTCGAGGTGGTTACCGCCGAGGCCCGGCTGGGCGAGGCGGTGGGCCGCGGCGAGTGCCGCCCCTATGCCCGCTACGACGAGTTCGCCGGAGGCGTGGTCGCCGACATCGAGGCCGCCGCCCGCGAGCTGGGCGACGACCCCGAAACGGTCGATCTGGCCGCGATCATGGCCCCCGGCGCCGCGCGCAACGCGGTGGACTGCGCGCTGTGGGACCTGCGGGCGAAGCTCGCGGGGAGGCGGGTGTGGGAACTGGCCGGGCTGCCCGAGCCGGGTCCCGTCATCACCGCCTACTCGCTCTCGCTCGACACGCCCGGGAAGATGCGAACGAAGGCCGCCGAGAACGCCCACCGCCCGCTGCTCAAGGTCAAGCTCGGCGGCGAGGCCGACCTCGAGCGCATCCGCGCCGTGCGCGCCGGCGCGCCCGAGGCGAAGATCATCGTCGACGCCAACGAGGGCTGGACGGCGGACGCCTACGCCGAGCTCGCCCCGGAACTGCTGGCTCTGGGCGTCGCCATGGTCGAGCAGCCGCTGCCCGCCTGGGACGACGGCGCGCTCGCCGGCATCGAGCGCCCGCTGCCGGTCTGCGCCGACGAGGCCTGCCACGACACCGCCTCGCTCGAGGGCCTCGCGGGCAAGTACGACATGGTCAACATCAAGCTCGACAAGACCGGCGGGCTGAGCGAGGCGATCCGCCTCAAGGCCGAGGCCGAGCGCCTGGGCCTGCGCGTCATGGTCGGCTGCATGCTGGCGAGCTCGCTTGCCATGGCGCCCGCCGTGCTGCTGGCGCAGGGCGCCGAGATCGTCGATCTCGACGGGCCGCTGCTGCTGGCGCGCGACCGTGACAACCCCTTGAAATACGACGAGATGGGCGTGCATCCCCCGAGCCCGGCGCTCTGGGGCTGACCGCCCGAACGAGGAGCGAGAGATGAGCCGCACCGTCTACGTCAACGGCGACTACCTGCCCGAGGAGGAGGCGAAGATCTCCGTCTTCGACCGCGGCTTTCTCATGGCCGACGCGGTCTACGAGGTGACCTCCGTGCTCGGCGGCAGGCTCGCCGACTATGCCGGCCACGTGGCGCGGCTGCACCGCTCGCTCGGCGAGTTGCAGATGGCGGCGCCGGTGAGCGACGAGGAATTGCTGGAAATCCACCGCGAGCTGGTCCGGCGCAACGATCTCGACGAGGGCATGGTCTATCTGCAGGTCACCCGCGGCGCGGCGGACCGGGATTTCATCTGGCCGGAGGACGCCGCGCCCTCGCTCGTCATGTTCACGCAGGAGAAGGCGTTCGAGGACGCCGAGGGGCCGAAGCGGGGCATCAAGGTCCGCTCGCAGCCGGACCTGCGCTGGGGGCGGCGCGACATCAAGACCGTGCAGCTGCTCTATTCGAGCTTCGCCAAGATGCAGGCGAAGGCGCAGGGCGCCGACGACGCCTGGCTGGTCGAGGACGGCCACGTCACCGAGGGCACCTCGAACAACGCCTACATCGTGACCCGCGACGGCACCATCGTCACGCGCCAGCTCTCGACCGAGATCCTACACGGGATCACCCGGGCCTCGGTGCTCAGGCTCGCCGCCGAGGCGCAGATGAAGGTGGTCGAGCGCCCCTTCACCATCGCCGAGGCGCAGGAGGCGGCCGAGGCCTTCATCACCGCCGCCTCGACCTTCGTCTGCCCGGTGGTCGAGATCGACGGCGCGACCATCGGCGACGGCCGCCCCGGCCCGGTGGCGAAGCGGCTGCGCGAGATCTACCTCGCCCACGCGCGGGAGACGGCGATCTGAGGGCTCAGACGGCCGCGTTGGCGAGCGCCTGCTCGAGGTCGGCGATCAGGTCGTCCGGGTCCTCGATGCCGATCGAGAGGCGCACCACGTCGTCGCCCGCCCCGGCCGCGGCACGCTGCTCGGGGGTGAGCTGGCGGTGGGTGGTCGAGGCCGAGTGGATGATCAGCGAGCGGGCGTCGCCCAGGTTCGCCACGTGGCTGAACAGCTCGACCGAGTCCACCAGCCTGATGCAGGCCTCGTAGCCCCCCTTGAGCCGGAAGGTGAAGATCGCCCCGGCGCCGCGCGGGCAGATCTTGCGGCCGCGGCGGTACCACGGGCTCGACTTCAGCCCGGCATAGGTGACCTCGGCCACCTGCGGGTGGGATTCCAGCCAGCTCGCCACCTTCTCGGCGTTCGCCACGTGACGGGCCCTGCGCAGGCTCAGGGTCTCGATGCCCAAGAGCGTGATGAAGGCGTTCTGCGGGCTCTGGCAGGCGCCGAGGTCGCGCAGGCCGACCGCGTGGCCGTGCAGGGTGAAGGCGAGCGGGCCGAAGGTCTCGTGGAACTTCAGGCCGTGATAGGCGGGCTCGGGCTGGCTGAGGCTGGGGAACCTGTCCGAGGCGGACCAGTCGAAATTGCCTGAATCGACCACCGCGCCGCCCATCACCGAGCCGGTGCCCGAGAGGTACTTGGTGGTCGAGTGCACGACCAGCGTGGCCCCCATCTCGATGGGCTTGCACAGCCAGGGCGTGGCGGAGGTGTTGTCGACGATCAGCGGGATGCCCTGCTTCGCCGCCAGCGCGCCGAGCCTGGGCAGGTCGGCGACGTGGCCGCCGGGGTTGGCGATCGACTCGCAAAATATCGCCTTGGTGCGCTTGTCGCAGGCCTTCGAGATCGCGCCCGTCCTGTCGATGTCGACGAACTTCGCCTGCCAGCCGAAGCGGCGGATGGTGTGGCTGAACTGGGTGACCGAGCCGCCGTAAAGCCGGTTCGAGACGACGATGTTGTCGCCCGGCCCCATCAGCGGGAACAGCGCCATGATCTGCGCGGCGTGGCCCGAGGCGCAGGCCACCGCGCCGATGCCGCCCTCGAGCGCGGCGATGCGCTCCTGCAGCACCGAGACGGTGGGGTTGGTCAGGCGCGAGTAGATGAACCCGACCTCCTGCAGGTTGAACAGCGCCGCGGCGTGGTCGGCGTCGCGGAACACGTAGGCCGTGGTCTGGTAGATCGGCGTCTGCCGCGCGCCGGTGGCCGGGTCGGGCCGGGCGCCGGCATGCACCTGCAGGGTGTCGAATCCGTAGTCCATGGGGGCCCTCGTTGGTGGCGTTTGCGGCCGCGACATTCGGGGAAGTCGGCGGCCGGGGCAAGGGGGCGGCGGCGCCGCCGGGGGGCCAGATGAGGGCGTCCAAATTCGGACGCCATATTAACTCGTTGAAATCATTGGGAACGCGGTTTGGACGGATTTCATGGTTAACGCGGTCCAACGCCGCGGAGGCCGGGTAGGGTGGGTGCTCTGCACCCACCGCTTGCCGTCCGGCCCGGTCCGCCCTGCGGGCGGATGGTGGGTGCGGAGCACCCACCCTACAGGTCGAGGGTTGCCCTGGCGGTCGGGGCGATCCTCGCGGGCGGCGCGGGCGTAGACGTCCGAGCGCGCCATCGGGATGCGCACGGGCGGGGCGGGCGAGGTCAGCAGCCGCTCGACGGTGACGATCTGCAGGCGCGGGACGGGGCCCCAGTCGGTCTCCCAGAAGCCGGCCGCGGCGGCCTCGGTGAGCATCGGGCGGGTGGGCTCGGTCAGCGTCAGGAACAGGCCCATGGGGGAGTGCTCGCGCTCCATGGTGCCGACGAGGTCGCGCACCATGCCTACCCCGACGCTGCCTCCGCCCTTGACCGAGATCAGGCAGCGCTCGGTGCGCCGGTTCGGGCTAAAGCCCCAGAGTGCCCTGCCGTCCAGCCCGTTCGTCACGTTGAGCCTTCTTGCCAGGCTCTGTTCTGAGAATCGGCAGCTTGATGGGCATTCCTGGACCGCGGAAGAAATCCTCGACCGTTGCAATCTGCACTCGCGGTATCTGATCCCAGTCAGTCGACCAGAATCTTGCTGCGGCGGCTTGCGTCAGCATCGGCCCGGGTCGAGATAGACGAGGTCGACGGAGGCGTCCGCCACCGACTCGCGCAGCACCCGCAAATTGTCGCCGTAGTAGAGGTGGTTCATGCGGCCTGCTCCGGTTCGGCGGGCAGGAGACAACGCGGGGGCGCGGGGGTCAAGAGGCGGGGTGGTCCGTAGGGTGCGCATTCATGCGCACCATCCGGCGCGGCCGGACCGGGCCAAAGGTGCGCATGAATGCGCACCCTACGGGCGCGCGGCCACGGCGGCGGGGAGTCGGCTCCGCAGGGACGGCAAACGCCTTAGAGCAGCTTCTGGAAGTAGTCGAGGTCGGACTTGGAGATGCCGAAGACGCCTTCCTCGATCAGCACCAGGTGGCCGTTGCGGACCGCCTTGCCGAAGCCCTTGATGCGGGCCTCGAGGGTGCGCTCGTGCTCGCCGGGGATGGCGTCGAAGACCTCGAGCACCTCGCGCCGGGTGAACTGGGTCTGGCCCTTGATCAGCACCAGCCAGGCCGCGGACGAGACGATCATCTCGGGCACGGCGTTGGCCCCGGCCCGCTCGGCGAGCACGGCGGCGGTGTAGCCGTCGTCCAGCTCGTCCGCGTCGTCCGCGTCGGCCCCGTCGTCCCCTTCGTCCCCTTCGTCCCCTGCGTCCCCGTCCGTGCCCTCCCGCGACTCGGCGCCGGCGAGGCCCAGAGCCCGCCGCCAGTCGCCCGCGTCGCCCGCATCGTCAGCCGCGTCGTCGGTCGTGAACAGGTTGCGCGAGGCAGCCGCGGCCGCGCCCGCATCGCCGGCGCCGGCGAAGACGTTCACCGGCCGCTCCGCCGCCGCGCCGCCGGCTGTCCCGGTGGCCCCGCTGTCATCGTCGGTGTCATCGTCGGTGTCGTCGTCGGTGATATCGTCGGTGTCGTCCCAGCCGTCGCCGGTTTCCGCGGTGCCGGCCATGCGGCGCAGGCGCGTGACCATTCCCTCCGCCCCGGCGTCTGCATCCGTCTCGCCGCCCGTTTCCCCGCCCTCGGCGGCGGCGCCGCCGGCGGGGGTGAAGATGTTGACGTAGCCGGCGGCCCCGTCGCCCGGTGCGGCGCTCTCGCGCCAGGGCTCGGCGTCGTCATCTCCGGGCGTGCCCTGCGCCACGTCGGCGCCGAACGCCGCCGCCCAGGGCGCCGCGTCGGTTTCGGCGTCGCGCTCCCGCCCGGCGCCGCCGCCGTGGTGGATGATGACCAGCCCGGGCACGATCTCGACCTCGCGCTCGTCGAGGTCGGCGCGGCGTGCCACCTCGCCGGTCAGCTGCTCGATCGCCTCGGCGTCGAAGTTGATGGCGGTCTCGGACAGCTCGGGGCTTTCCTCGAGCAGGTGCTGGATGGCGCGCAGGATCTGCTGCACCGGCGCCACCGGGTCGTCGAAGCCCTGGACCGAGCAGGCGAAGGCGCCGAAGCGCAGGTCTAGCCTCTTGCCGGATGCGGGCATCTGCACCCCACTCCCCGAATGGCCCAAACAACAGACGGTTGCGCCGAAAGTCGCCCATTTCGCCTGAACGGTCAAGCATGGCCCGCCGCCGCGGCCCGGCGCGGGATTGACCGTCGCCCCGGCGCGCCGCAAAAGGGCGCCATGGCCGAGCTTCCGCTGCGCTTCGAGACGCCTGTCACGCTGGTCGGCGCCGGTGCGCTGGACCCGGCGGCGGTCGAGGCCGCGCACCGGCTCGCGCCCGCCCTGGTCGCCGCCGACGGCGGCGCCGAGCGGCTGGCGACGATGCGGCTGACGCCCGAGGCGGTCATCGGCGACATGGACTCGCTGGCCGAGCCCGAGCGCTGGCGCGCCGGACCGGCCGCCTTCGTGCACCTGGCCGAGCAGGACAGCACCGACTTCGAGAAGTGCCTCTACGCCACCGAGGCGCCGCTGTATCTCGCCGTGGGCTTCACCGGGCGCCGGGTCGACCACACGCTGGCGGTGCTGCACGCGCTGCTCGCCTACTCCGCGAAGCGCGTGGTGCTGGTGGGCGAGGAGGAGGTGAGCGCGCTGGTGCCCGCGGGCGCGGTGCTGCGCGTGGCGGTGCGGCCGGGCAGCCGGGTCTCGATCTACCCGCTGCTGCCGGTGACGGCGACGCATTCGCGCGGGCTGACCTGGCCGGTCGAGGGGCTGGAGCTGGCGCCGGGGCGGCGCATCGGCACCTCGAACCAGGCGAGCCAGCCGGTGATCGAGCTCGCGTTCGACCGCGCCGGCGCGCTGGTGATGCTGGAGCGCGAGGCGCTGGGCGCGCTGGCCGCCGCGATCGGCAGGGGGATCAGCAATCGGGCACGTTGACGGCGAGGCCGCCGAGCGAGGTCTCCTTGTACTTGTCCATCATGTCGCGCCCGGTGTCGCGCATGGTCCTGATGCAGGCGTCGAGCGAGACGAGGTGCCTGCCGTCGCCCCTGAGCGCCAGCGAGGCGGCCGAGACCGCCTTGATGGCGCCGAGCCCGTTGCGCTCGATGCAGGGCACCTGCACGAGGCCGCGGATCGGGTCGCAGGTCATGCCGAGGTGGTGCTCGAGCGCGATCTCGGCGGCGTTCTCGACCTGCTCGGGCGTGCCGCCCATCGCCGCGCACAGGCCCGCCGCGGCCATCGCCGAGGCCGAGCCGACCTCGGCCTGGCAGCCGCACTCGGCGCCCGAGATCGAGGCGTTGTGCTTGACGATGCCGCCGATGGCGGCGCCGGTGAGGAACATGTCGCGCAGGCCCTCATGCGTCGCCCCGACGATCTGGTCGGCGTAGTAGCGGCAGACCGCGGGGAACACGCCCGCCGCGCCGTTGGTCGGCGAGGTGACCACCTGGCCGCCGGCGGCGTTCTCCTCGTTCACCGCCATGGCGTAGGCCGACAGCCAGTCGTTGGCCACGTGCGGCTGGACCAGGTTGCGGCCGCGCTCGGCGACGAGCTGGTCGTGGATCGCCATCGCCCGGCGGCGCACCTTGAGCCCGCCGGGGAGGATGCCGTCGCGCGAGAGGCCGCGCGCGATGCAGGCGTTCATCACCTCCCACAGCCGGTCGATGCGTGCGTCGAGCTCGGCCCGGTCCATCCGGGTCTCCTCGTTGGCGCGCTTCATCCGGGCGATGGAGAGGCCCGACTTCGCCGCCATCTCCAGCATCTCGGCGGCGGTGGCGAAGGGGTAGGGCACGTCCGCGGCGGCGTCCGGGCCTTGCATCCCGGTCTCGGCCTGCATCTCGGCCTCGGTCTTCACGAAGCCGCCGCCGATCGAGTAGTAGGTCTCGGCGAGGTGCAGATTGCCCGCCGCGTCGAAGGCCGCGAGCTTCATGCCGTTGGCGTGCAAGGGCAGCGGCGGGCCGTAGTCGAAGACCACGTCGCGGTCGGGGTCGAAGCCGATCTCGGGCAGGCCCGGGGGCGTCAGGCGCCGCTGCGTGCGGATCGTCGCCTCGAGCGCCTCGGCGCGCTCGGGGTCGAGCGAGTCGGGCAGGAACCCGGCCAGCCCGAGGATCACCGCCCGGTCGGTGGCGTGGCCCCTGCCGGTGAAGGCGAGCGAGCCGTAGAGCCGGCACTCGAGCCGCGCCACCGGCCCGGCGCCGGGGACCTTGTCGCGCCCCGCGGCGAGCGTCTCGAGGAAGCGCCCGGCCGCGACCATCGGCCCCATGGTGTGCGAGCTCGACGGGCCGACGCCGATCTTGAAGATCTCGAAGGTGCTGAGGAACATGGCGGCTCCGATGCTTGGTTCCGCCTCTCAATATAGTGAGCCCCGGCGCCGGTATCGCCTGATCTCGACGCCTGTCCCGGCTGGCGCGACGCGCCGCGCCCGTTATGATGGGGCCGATTCCCCCCGCCAGCGCCGCTGGGAGCCCTGCCCGTGAGCGACATCGTCTCCGCCGCCGACCGCGCCAAGCACGCCGCCGCCGCGCGGGCGCTGGAGCTGGTCGGGGACGGCATGAAGCTGGGCTTGGGCACCGGCTCGACCGCCAAGGTGTTCGTCGACCTGCTGGCCGAGCGGGTGCGGGCGGAGGGGCTGGCGCTCACCTGCGTCGCCACCTCGCGGCGCACCGCGGCGCAGGCCGAGGCGCTGGGGCTCAACGTCGTGAGCCTCGACCGGGCCGGGGCGCTGGACCTGACCATCGACGGGGCCGACGAGTTCGACGAGGAGCTGAACCTGATCAAGGGCGGCGGCGGCGCGCTGCTCGTGGAGAAGATCGTCGCCGCCGCCTCCCAGCGCATGGTGGTGATCGCCGACCCCTCGAAGGAGGCGGTGACGCTGGGCCGCTACCCGCTGCCGGTCGAGATCGTGCGCTTCGGCGCCGGCGCCACCATGCGCCTGATCGGGCGGCTGATCGAGGGCCAGGACGTGGACGGGCGCACGATGACGCTGCGCGAGGGCAAGGACGGCGCTTACCGCACCGACGAGGGGCACTACATCGTGGACCTGAAGCTCGGCCGCATCGGCGATCCGGGCGGGCTCGACGTGGCGCTCAACGCCATCCCCGGCGTGGTCGAGACCGGGCTCTTCGTCGGGCTGTGCTCGGCGGTGATCGTCGGCGAGCCGGACGGCGACGCCTTCCTGGTGGGCGATCCTGACCGGAGACGCGGATGAGCGATTTCGACTTCGACCTGTTCGTCATCGGCGGCGGCTCGGGCGGCGTGCGCGCGGCGCGCATGTCCGCCGAACACGGGGCGCGCGTCGGGCTGGCCGAGGAGTTCCGCTATGGCGGCACCTGCGTCATCCGCGGCTGCGTGCCCAAGAAGCTGCTGGTCTACGCCTCGGCGTTCAGCCAGGCCTTCGCCGACGCCAGGGGCTATGGCTGGGAGGTCGGACAGGCGTCGTTCGACTGGAGCAGGCTGCGCGCCGCCAAGGAGGCCGAGATCACCCGGCTCGAGGGCGTCTACCGCAAAAACCTCGAGGCGGCGGGCGTGACGCTGTTCGACCAGCGCGCCACGGTGACCAGCCCGCACGCGGTCAGGCTGGCCGACGGGCGCGAGGTCTCGACCAGGCATATCCTGATCGCCACCGGCGCCACGCCCTTCGTGCCGGAGGTGGCGGGGGGGCATCTCGCCATCACCTCGAACGAAGCGTTCGACCTCGACCGCCTGCCGCGGCGCATCGTGATCGTCGGCGGGGGCTACATCGCCGGCGAGTTCGCCGGCATCTTCAACGGCCTCGGCAGCCACGTCACCCTGTGCTACCGGCGCGACCTGATCCTGCGCGGCTTCGACGACGACATCCGCAAGACCGTGCAGGAGGGCATGCGCGGGCGCGGCATCGACCTGCTGCTCGAGGACGACATCGAGGCGATCGAGGACATGGCGCGCCATCTCGAGGTGCATTTCCGCTCGGGCGAGATCCGCGAGGCGGGGCTGGTGATGTACGCCACCGGGCGCAATCCCAACACCGCCGGGCTCGGCCTGCGCGAGCTCGGCGTCAAGCTGGCCGGGAACGGCGCGGTGATGGTTGACGCGTGGTCGCAGACCTCGGTGCCCTCGATCTTCGCGGTGGGCGACGTGACCGACCGGCTGCCGCTCACCCCCGTCGCCATCCGCGAGGGCGCGGCCTTCGCCGACACGGTGTTCGGCGCCATCCCGACGCGGCCCGACCACGCGCTGGTCGCCAGCGCCGTGTTCACCCAGCCCGAGGCCGCCACGGTCGGGCTGACCGAGGCCGAGGCCCGCGAGCAGGGGGAGATCGAGGTCTACCGCGCCGTCTTCCGCCCGATGCAATACATTCTTGCCGGGCGCGAGGAGAAGATGCTGGTGAAGCTGGTCGTGGCGAGGGACAGCCGGCGCCTGCTCGGCGTGCACATCGTCGGGCCGGCGGCGGCCGAGATGATCCAGCTCGCCGCGGTGGCGCTGAAGATGGGCGCCACCAAGGAGGACTTCGACCGCACGGTCGCCGTCCACCCCACCGCGGCCGAGGAGCTGGTCACCATGCGAGTGCCCGCGGAGCCCTGAGAGGCGCACGGGGCGCACGCCGATTCCGCCTGAACGGGGATGGCAATTGGCCCCGGAACCCTGCTAAGGAGGCGCCGAACGCGGGCGACCGCGATGCGGACCTGCAACGTGGACTCGAAAGGGAGGTTCTGAACGGACCATGCCTTACAGCAGCAACGACAACGGCGGCCGCGGCAAGGGGCCGTGGGGCGGCGGCGGTGGCCGCGGCAAGGGGCCGTGGGGCGGCGGCGGCGGGGGTGACGGCGGCCAGCAGGGCCCCGACCTCGACGATCTTCTGCGCAAGGGGCGCGAGCAGCTCCGCGTCGTGCTCGGCGGCCGCGGCGGCAAGGGCGGCGGCGGCAGTGGCGGGGGCGGCGGCGGACGCGGCTTCGAGCGGCTTCTGCCCATCGCCATCCCGGCGGTGCTGGTCGCCTTCTGGCTGATGCAGTCGTTCTACCGGGTCGACACGGGCGAGGAATCGGTCGAGCTGTTCCTCGGCGAGTTCAGCCAGATCGGCACCGAGGGCCTCAACTTCGCGCCCTGGCCGCTGATCACCTACGAGATCCTGCCGGTGCGGCGCGAGACCACCATCGACATCGGCCGCTCGCAGAGCACCGGACAGCGGCGCACCGAGCAGGGCCTGATCCTCACCGGCGACGAGAACATCGTCGATGTCGAGTACCAGGTGGTCTGGAACATCTCGCGCCCGGACCTGTTCCTGTTCAACCTCGCCGAGCCGGACCGGACCATCCAGGCGGTATCCGAGTCGGCGATGCGCGAGGTGATCGCGCGCAACCAGCTCAAGCCGATCCTCAGCCGCGACCGCGCGGTGATCGCCGAGGAGGTGCAGGCGCTGATCCAGGAAATCCTCGACAGCTACGAGTCGGGGGTGAACATCGTGCGCTTCAACTTCGACGACGCCGACCCGCCGGCGGAGGTGATCGACGCCTTCCGCGACGTGCAGGCGGCCGAGCAGGACCGCGAAACCGCGCAGAACCGCGCCGACGCCTATGCCCGCGAAAAGGTCGCCGGCGCACGCGGCGAAGTCGCCCAGATCATGCAGGAGGCCGAGGGCTACCGCGCCCAGCAGGTCAACCAGGCCAAGGGTGAGGCGGCGCGCTTCGAGTCGATCCTGATCGAGTACACCAACGCCCCGGACGTGACCCGCAAGCGTCTGCATCTCGAGACCATCGAGCGCGTGCTCGGCGACGTCGACAAGGTCATCATCGATGAGGCGATGAACGGCCAAGGCGGCGGCCAGGGCGTCGTGCCCTACCTGCCGCTGACCGAGTTGCGCCGCTCGCGCGACGAAACCCAGACACCAGGGGAGAACCAGTGATGCGCATTCTTCCCATTCTCGCGGCGATCGTCGCCATCGCCGTGATCGGCGTCATGTCCACGCTGTTCGTGGTCGACGAGCGCAAGCAAGCGATCGTTTTGCAGTTCGGCGAGGTCAAGCAGATCAAGACCGAGCCGGGGCTTGGCTTCAAGCTGCCGTTCATCCAGGAGGTCGTCTACTACGAGGCCCGCATCCTGCCGCTGGAGACCGGCTCGCTCGAGGTGACGCCGCTGGACGAGCGGCGTCTCGTGGTCGACGGCTTCGCGCGCTGGCGCATCGTCGATCCGGTGCTGTTCCGCCAGGCGGTCAGGACCGAGTCGGCGGCCGTGCCGCGGCTGCAGTCGATCCTCAGAGCGCAGCTTCGCGAGGTGCTCGGCGGCGTGGCGTCGGACGACGTGATCAGTCCCGAGCGCGGTCCCATCATGACCCGCATCCGCGACCAGGCGCACCAGGACGCGCTCTCGCTCGGGGTCGAGATCATCGACGTGCGCATCCGCCGCACCGACCTGCCGCAGCAGAACCTGCAGGCCACCTTCGAGCGCATGGAGGCCGAGCGCCAGCGCGAGGCCGCCGACCTGCGCGCCCGCGGCCGCGAGCTGGCCCAGGAGATCCGCGCCACCGCCGACCGCGAGGCGGTCGAGCTGGTCTCCGACGCTCAGCGCCGGTCCGACATCATCCGCGGCGAGGCCGACGCCGAGCGCAACGCCATCTATGCCGGCGCCTACGGCAAGGACGAGGAGTTCTTCGCCTTCTTCCGCTCGCTGCGCGCCTATGAGCGGGCGATCCTGGGAAGCAACTCGAGCCTGGTCATCTCGCCGGACAGCGAGTTCTTCCAGTATCTCAAGAGCGCCAACCCGCACTCGGTTCCTGCCGAAGCCGGGGCCGGCGCTGGCACCGGCGCCAGCGCGGCGGTCGAATAGGCCGACGGAACAGCGGGCGCCATGGATCTTCTCGCGGCGCTCGCGCTGGTGCTGGTGATCGAGGGGCTGGCGGCGATGATCCTAGCCGCGTCGCTGCCCCAGCTGCTGGCGGTGCTCGAGGGCATCGGGGCGCGGCAGATGCGGCTCGTCGGGATTGTGATGGCCGTGTCGGGGGCGGCGCTCTATCTTCTGGTCCGCGGGTGACGCCCGGCGATCCCGGCCGGCCCCGGCGCGGCGCGCCGATGATGACAGGCCGATGACAGGCCGATGACAGGAAGGGCGATCCGGTTCCGCCCGAAGTGGAGGAGAGAGACCTTGACGCTGACACCCACCATCCGCCCGGGCGCGGCGCTGCCGCGCTTCGCCGCCGTCCTCGTGCTTGGTCTCGGTCTCGGCGTGGGCGGCCTCGCCCCCGGCCCGGCCTCGGCGCAACCCGTGCCGAGCTTCGCCGACCTGGCCGAGAAGCTCAGCCCCGCGGTCGTCAACATCTCGACCGCGCAGACCGTCGACCTGCCCGAGCGCGAGGGCCTGCCGTTCCCCGAGGGCAGCCCCTTCGAGGACCTGTTCCGCGACTTCTTCGAGCAGGGCCGCCCGCGGGGCCCGCGGCAGGTGCAGTCGCTCGGCTCGGGCTTCGTGATCAGCGCCGAGGGCTACGTGGTGACCAACAACCACGTGATCGAGGAGGCCGACGAGATCACCGTCAACCTGTCCGACGGCCGCTCGCTCGAGGCCACCGTGGTCGGCACCGACCCCAAGACCGACCTGGCGCTGCTCAAGGTCGAGCCGACGTCGCCGCTGCCCTTCGTCGGTTTCGGCGACTCCGACGCGGTGCGGGTCGGCGACTGGGTGCTGGCGATCGGCAACCCGTTCGGGCTCGGCGGCTCGGTCTCGGCCGGCATCGTCTCGGCGCGCAACCGCGACATCCAGGCCGGGCCCTATGACGATTTCCTGCAGACCGACGCGGCGATCAACCGCGGCAACTCGGGCGGGCCGCTGTTCGGCCTGGACGGCCAGGTGATCGGCATCAACACGGCGATCATCTCGCCCTCCGGCGGCTCGATCGGCATCGGCTTCGCGGTGCCGGCGAACCTGGCCAAGCCGGTGATCGACCAGCTGCAGAAATTCGGCACCACCCGGCGCGGCTGGCTCGGCGTGCGCATCCAGTCGGTGAACGAGGAGATGGCCGAGGCGCTGGGCATGGAGAAGGCGACCGGCGCGCTGGTCGCCGACGTCAACCCGGGCAGCCCCGCCGAGGAGGCCGGCATCGAGCCCGGCGACGTGATCCTGAAGTTCGACGGCAAGGACGTCACCGAGATGCGCGAGCTGCCGCGCCTGGTGGCCGACACCGAGGTGGAAAAGACCGTGCGCGTGGTCGTGTTCCGCAAGGGCAAGACCCAGACGCTCAAGGTCAAGATCGCACTGCTCGAGGAGGCGGAGGACCTCGCCGTTGTGACGCCGCAGGGCGGGCTCGAGGAGTCGCTAGCGCTGCCCGATGTCGGCCTGACGCTGGTCGAACTCACCGAGGAGGGGCGTAAGCGCTTCGACGTGGCCGCCGAGGTCAACGGCGTGCTGGTGACCGAGGTCACCGGCGGCGGGCCGGCGGCGGAGAAGGGCGTGCGCCCCGGCGACGTGATCGTCGAAGTGGGCCAGGAGCCGGTCGGCGCGCCGGCCGAGGTCGAGGCCAAGGTCGCCGAGGCCGTGGCCGCGGGCCGCAAGTCGGTGCTGTTCCTGATCCAGAGCGGCGCGGACCTGCGCTTCGTGCCGCTCGCCATCGGCGGCTGAGCCCGGCGCCCGCGGGCCCGCCGGACGGGGCCGCGCGCGGGCGGCGCAATCGTGTGAGACCAGGTCACCGGACCGTCCCGCGCGGGGCGGTCCGTTCCTGTCGGAGGCAGCACATGGAGCTTTCGCGGCGCATTCGCGGCATCGTCGAGGGGGGCGATGACGGCTGGTCGGTCTATTACCGCGCCCACGCGCTGCGCGCGCAGGGCGAGCCGGTGGTCATGCTCACCATTGGCGACCACGACATCGGCACCGACGGCCGCATCCTCGACGCCATGCGCGCCAGCCTCGCCGCCGGCAATCTCGGCTACGCGGCGGTGATGGGCTCGCACGCCCTGCGCGACGCCATCGCCGCGCGCGTCGGCGCGCGGCACCGGCTCGGCGCGGCGCGCGAGAACGTCATGGTCACCGCGGGCGGGCAGGCGGCGCTGTTCGCCGGGTTCAGCGCGGTGCTCGACCCCGGCCAGTCGGCGGTGGTGCTCGACCCCTACTACGCCACCTTCGCCCAGACCGTGCGCGCCGCCGCCGGGCACCCCATCGTCGTCGCGACCCCGGCCGACGAGGGCTTCCAGCCCGATGTCGGCGCCATCGAGCGGGCGCTCGCGCCCGACACAAGGGCGATCCTGATCAACACGCCGAACAATCCGACCGGCGCGGTCTACCAGCCGGCCCGGCTCGAGGCGCTGGCCGATCTGTGCCGCCGCCGCGACCTGTGGCTGATCTCCGACGAGCTCTACGAGAGCCAGGTGTATCAGGGCAGGCATATCAGCCCGCGCGACCTCGACGGCATGGCCGAGCGCACGCTGGTCGTCGGCTCGCTGTCGAAATCGCACGCCATGACCGGGTCGCGGCTGGGCTGGATCGTCGGCCCGGCCGAGGCCGTCGCCCGGATCGGCGAGCTCGCCACCACCACCACCTACGGCCTGCCCGGCTACATCCAGGACGCCGGGCTCTACGCGCTGACCGAGGGCGCCGGGATCGAGCAGGCCATCGCCGCCCGCTACCGCCGCCGCGCCGAGGCCGCGCTCGAGGCCGTCGCCAACGCGCCCGGCGTCCGCGCCCTGCCGCCCATGGGCGGCATGTACCTGATGCTCGACCTGCGCGCCACCGGGCTCTCGGGCCACGCCTTCGCCCACCGCCTGCTCGAGGCCGAGCGCATCGCCGTGATGCCCGGCGAGAGCTTCGGCAGCGCGGCGGCCGGGCATGTGCGCGTGGCGCTGACCGTGCCCGAGGCCGAGCTGCGCGCCGCGCTCGCCCGCCTCGCCGCCTTCGCCCGCGCCCTGGACTGAGCGGCCGGCGGGCGCACGTCGCCGCCGGCGGCCGGGCCACGACGCGGTCGGATCGCCACGCCCGCCCGGCTCAGCCGCGCGCCTTCGCCCGCTTGGTGGGGGCGGCGCCCAGCGGGTCCTCGGGCCAGGGGTGCTTGGGGTAGCGCGCCCGCATCTCCTTCCTGACCTCCCCGTAGGACGCGGCCCAGAAGCCGGGCAGGTCGCGTGTGGTCTGCACCGGCCGGCGCGCCGGCGAGAGCAGCTCGAGCAGCAGCGCCACCGGGGGCTCGCCCACCGCCGGGTGGCGCGCCACCCCGAACAGCTCCTGCACGCGCAGCGCGACCGCCGGCACCTCGCCCGCATAGTCGATCGCCACCCGGTCGCCGAGCGGCGTCACGAAGTGGCGCGGCGCGGCGCGCTCGACGGCGCACAGCGTCGCGTGGTCGAGTCTGGCGCGCAGCAGCGCGGCGAGGTCGAGGCGTGCCGCCTCGTCGATCCGCCGCATGCCCGCCAGATGCGGGGTCAGCCATTCGTCGAGCCCCGCCAGCAGCCCGGCCTCCGACCAGTCGGGCAGCCGCGCCGCCAGCGCCCCGCCGCGGGCGCGCAGCCAGGCCACGCGCTGGCGCAGGCTCTCGGCCTCGCCGGACCAGCCGAGCACCGCGAGCCCGAGCGTCCGGATGCCCTCGGCCAGCGCCCGGCCGAGCGCCTCGGGGGGCGCCTCGGCCCAGGGCTCGTCGGCGAGCGCGAGGGCGCCGAACATCTCGCGCCGCCGTGCCTCGACGGCGCGCGCCCGGCGCGACCAGGCCACGCTCGCGTGCCAGGCGATGCGGTCGCCGTGCATGGCCCGCAGGTCGGCTTCGGCGAGCGGCGCGGCCAGCCGGATAGTGCCCTCGCGCCCGGAGTCCTCGACGTCGGCCGCCACGATCAGCGGCGCGCCACCCAGCGGGTCGTCGGCGGCCAGCGCCGCACCGCGCCCGCCCGAGAGCAGATAGCGCGGCGCCGCGCCGGGCCGCCTGAGCCCGACCCGGTCCGGGTAGGCGAGCGAGAGCAAT
>DATKCQ010000086.1:0-66292 GCA_035513135.1 Thermohalobaculum sp. | reverse complement strand
GCACGATCCAGCGTTTCTTCGTGCGCCACCAGATCACGCGCAAAAAAAGACCGCGCACGCCAGCGAGCAGGAGCGCGCGGACGTCCTGAAGAAGCGCGAGGCCTGGTTCGAGGGCCAGCTCGAGCTCGACCCGGCGCGGCTCGTCGCTGCCGGGCGAAGGTGCGGGGCAGGCCGGCCGTGCCGGTGACGCCATCGGCGCACGGCCGATGGGCTGCCAGCCGCATCGGCTGATCGGGATCCTCAGAGAACGAAGAAGGTCGCCAGCGCCACGCCGACAACGCCCGCGCCGAGCAATCCGTTGGCGAGAATGTCGAGCCAGCGGATTTGCAGGTAGCCCTCGGCCAGCGCCGAGGGCAGGCCGGCCGGCAGGTGGCCGCCGCGCACGATGTGGTGCTTGATCGCATCGGCCTCGCGGCGCAGCCGCAGCGCCCGCCGCTCGGTCACCACCCGGCAGACCGCCCAGCCGACGATGCAGCCCAGGCCCCCGAACATCAGCAACAGTGCCAGCAGAGGATCGTGCATGCACTCGCCCCATTGCCCCTCGCATTCACCATATCCGATTTCCCCCGCCGAGTCTCGATTCTTGCGTCTGGCCCGGCGCGCCCGCGGCTGCCGATAACGCATTCTTAACTATGGTCGCCGAGGCTCCGGGCGTCAGTCTCGGAGGTCGCGATGGAGCGCCTTGGCCGTTCGGCCAGCCTGAGCGTCTGCGGCATTGCGCTCTTCCTCATGCCCGCCGTCCCCGCGGCCGCGGGGGCCTGGACCCAGGCCCCGGGCGAGGGGCTGGTGATCGGCACCACGGCGCGCCGCGCCGCGCCGGTCGGCGCGCTTGCCGGCGGCGTGGCCGACAGCGACGCCAACAGCTCCCAGCTCTACATCGAATACGGCCTCATCGAGGGCCTGACGGTCGGCGCCAAGTTCTACTCCGAAATCTCGACGTCGAACTTCGAGGCAAGCTCCGCCTCGTTCGGCGGTTTCCTGCGCAAGCGCGTCTGGCGGGACGGCCACGGCGGCATCGCCTCGCTGCAGGGCGGCTACGCGCACCCGATCGAATCGCTCATCGGCAACGGCATGGAGCTCGCCGAGCCGGGCGCCGTGCCCGAGGCGCACCTCGCCGGGCTCTACGGCCGCGGCTGGGGTGGCGACTGGGGCAGCGCCTTCCTCTCCACCGGCGCCGCCTATCACTGGCGCGGCGAGGGGCTGGCCGCCGAGGTCCGCGGCGAGGTCACCGGCGGCTACGCCCCCTGGCCGGACTGGATGGGGATGCTCGGTCTGCACGGCCTCTACCCGCTAGCGGACGGCACCGACCGCTCGCTGAAGATCGCGCCGTCGATCGGCTACACCTACTGGCCGGACGGCGAGGCGGATGGCCAGAAAAGCGCCGAGAGCGACGCGAGCGAGGCGAGCGAGGCGAGCGAGGAGCCCGGCAAACCCGTCACGATCCAGCTCGGCGTCAGTTACGACCTGCTCAACCGCCAGCACGGTATCGGCGTCTTCGTCAGCCTGTGGCAGCGGCTCTGAGGCGTCCCGCGCGGCTGAAGGCCCCGAAGCGAGCCCCGGGACGAGTGAGCCCCGGGACGCGCGCGCCCTCAGATGTGGTCGCGCGGCACCTCGAACACCCAGTTCCTGCGGAACAGCTCGTGCTCGCCCTCGCGGGCGACCAGCTCGGCCTCCACCCGGTAGCTGCCGGCCAGGCAGGCGAAGCGGATCTCGGCCCGCGTCGCGGCGCGCCAGCCCTGGCGCATCCGCTCGGCGGTGAAGATCAGGCTGCCGGTGGCACCCTCGGGGTCGCCGGGGTCGATCTCCCAGACCTCGTCATGCGTCTCGCGCTTGAGCATGCCGTGCACCGGGTTCTCGACCAGCCCGCTGTCGTCGGAGACCACGTAGCGCACCCGCCCGCTCTGCAGGTCGCGCTCCACCTGGCGCTCGGAGTGGCCGGGCAGGTGCACCGGGTAGGGCGGCAGCGGGTCCGGGTTCGCGGGCTCGGGCGGCGGCGCGTCGGCGGCGCCCGGGGCCAGCAGCGGCAGCACCAGCTCGGCCTCGCTGCCCGCGAGCACCCGCGCGCGCACCGGCGCCGGGCTCGGCAGGATGTAGGGCCAGTACGCGGTCGAGAGCGAAAGGCGCAGCCGGTGGCCCTCGGCCAGCCGGTAGCCGGTCTCGTCGAGCCGCAGCGTGACGTCCTCGAAGTCGCCCGGCACCATCGCCACGGGCTCGGCGCTGCCGGCGCGGTGGCACAGGTTCAGCACGCCCCGGCTGATCAGGCTCGCCGCGCCGTCCGGGTGCACGTCGACGAGCCGGGCGGCGAGATTTCCCTGCGGCTGGTTGATGGCCACGGTCAGCGTCAGCTCGGGCCGCCCGAGGATGTCGAGCGGCGCCTCGAGCGCGTCGCTCTCCCAGACCAGCGACATGGCATCGTCGAGGCCCTGGTCGGCGGCCAGCTCGCCATCGGGCTTCAAGGTGAAGTACTTGCCCGCCGTGGTGCCGCAGTGCTGGGGCGAGGTCACCACCCGCTCGCCCGGCGCGGCGCCGCCCAGATGCCCGTTGACGCCCAGCGTCAGCCGGCATTGCGTGGCGTCCGGGGCCGGCCACTGCGCCAGCCCGACCCAGCGCCCCGGCTCCTCGGCCCGCCAGCCGCCGGGCCGCGGCGCCTCGGAGAGCCAGGCCCGGTAGGCCGGCCAGTCCTCCACCCCGGTCGGCTCGTCGGCGAGCCAGCGCTTCCACCAGGCTATCGCCATGCCGAGGAAATCCGCCCGCGGCTCGGGCCAGGCGAAGTGCGGATACTTGTGCACCCACGGGCCGGTCATCGCCTTGACCAGCGTGGTGGCGTTGGCGGCGATGGCGGCGGGCGTGTTGCGATAGCCGTCGGCCCAGCCCGCGATCACGAACACCGGGCACGCGATCGCGCTCCAGTCCTCGCAGATCGAGCCGTGCCGCCAGTAGGCGTCGCGCCGCTGGTGGGCGAGCCAGGTCTCGAGCAGGAACGGCTCGGCGCGCAGCCGCTCGAGCCACAGCGCCCGCCAGCCCTCGCCGACCACCGCCGGGTCGGGCGGGCGCGAGGCGTAGGAGAGCATCGTGCCCGCCCACGACACGTTGGCCGAGAGCAGGCAGCCGCCCTTGTAGTGGATGTCGTCGTCGAAGCGGTCGGCGGTCGAGGCGATCGAGATCACCGCCTTCAGCGCCGGCGGCCTGAGCGCCGCCGCCTGCAGGGCGTTGAAGCCGCCCCAGGAGGTGCCCATCATGCCGACCCGCCCGTTCGACCAGGGCTGCTGGGCGATCCAGGCGATCACCTCGCTCGCGTCGCTCAGCTCCTGCGGCGAATACTCGTCGTCGAACACCCCTTGCGAGTCGCCGTTGCCGCGGCTGTCCACGCGCACCCCGGCGATGCCGGCCTCGGCGAAGGCCGGGTAGGTGCTCTCGTCGCGCTGCGAGGTGCCGTCGCGGCGCCGGTAGGGCAGGAATTCCAGCACCGCCGGGAAGGCTCCCTCGCCTTGCGGCATCCAGATGCGCGCCGCCAGCCGCGTGCCGTCGGCCATGGCGATCCAGACCGTTTCCTCCACCGTGTAGCCCATGCCACTTTCTCCCTCCGGTGACACGCCCTATGGTCGGTGGCGAACATGCACCAGGGGGGCCGCCCATGTCGATCCAGATCACCGCGCGGATCACCGACCCGGAGATCCTCGCCTTCATCGAGCGCACCGCCGCCTTCTACCCCGAGGGCAAGGCCAACCTCGCGCTCGCCGAGCGCCGCCGCCAGTACGACGCGATGGCCGCCGCGCTGCGCCGGCCGCGCCCCGAGGCGTTGCGGGTGACCGACGAGACCGTGCCCGGCCCGGCCGGACCGGTCCCCGTGCGCCGCTACCTGCCGCCGGACCCCGGGCCGGTGACGGTTCTCTATTTCCACGGCGGCGGCTTCGTGCTCGGCGGCCTCGACAGCCATGACGACGTGAGCGCCGAGATCGCCGCGCGCACCAGCTGCCCGGTGCTCGCGGTCGACTATCGCCTCTGCCCCGAGCACATCCACCCGGCGGCCTATGACGACGCACTGGCCGCGACCCGGGCAGCGCTGGCCCACGGTCCGGTGATCCTCGCGGGCGACAGCGCCGGGGCCAACCTCGCCGCCGCCGTCTGCCTCGCGCTGAAGGACGGGGGCATCCGCGGGCAGGTGCTGATATACCCCACGCTCGGAGGCGACCTCCTCGGCCTGGCCTCCTACGAGGAGAACGCCGAGGCCCCCATGCTCACCACCCGCGACATGGAGTACTACCGGCGCACCCGCGCCGGCGGACCGGTGCCGCACGACGACCCGACCTTCTTTCCCTTCGCCGCCGCGGACTTCAGCGGCCTCGCCCCGTGCTTCATTTCCTCGGCCGAGGCCGATCCGCTGCGCGACGACGGGCCGGAATACGCCCGCCGCCTCGGCGCCGCCGGGGTCGAGGCCCGCTGCGTGGTCGAGCCCCAACTCCCGCATGGCCATCTGCGCGCCCGCCATACCGCGCGGCGCGCGGCCGAGGCCTTCGACCGCGTGATCGCGGCCATCGCGGATTTCGCCGGGCGCTGATCTGCCGGGGCTCAGCGCTCGGTGAACTTGAACTCGATGCGCCGGTTGCGCGCCAGCTCCTCGTCCAGGTCGCCCTCGGCAATCGGCTGGTGCTCGCCGAAGCCGGCGGCGGCGAGTCGTTCGGGCGGCACGCCCTCAACGTCGATCAGGTAGCGCACCACCGACAGCGCCCGGGCCTGGCTGAGCTCCCAGTTGTCGCGGTAGCGTCCGCCCCGGGTGATCGGCCGTTTGTCGGTGTGGCCATCGACCCTGAGGATCCAGTCGAGGTCGTCGGGCACCTCGCCCGAGATCGCCCACATCACCTCGCCGAGCTTGGCGAGCTCGGCCTCGCCCTCGGGCCCGAGCTCGGCCGAGCCCGGCGCGAACAGCACCTCGGACTGGAAGACGAAGCGGTCGCCGACCCGCTGGATGTCGTCGCGGCCGCCCAGCACCTCGTCCATCTTCTGGAAGAACACCGACTGGTAGCGGGCCAGCTCGCCCACCCGCTGCGCCAGTGCCCGGTTCAGCCGCTCGCCCAGCTCGGCGATCTGCACCTGGCTCTCGGTGTCGCGCGCCTCGTAGTCCTCGAGCAGCGCCTGCAGGCTGCCGAGCTGCTCGCGCAGCTCGCGCAGCTGGGCATTGAGCAGCGCCACGCGCCGCTGCTCCTCCAGCGTCTGCTGCTTCGCCCGGGACAATTCGCTCTCGGCCAGCCGGCGGAGCGCCTCCTCGCGGTCCACCTCCTCGGCCCGCTCGTCCAGCCGCCCCGCGAGCTCCTGCTGCGCGGCGCGCGCCGCGGCGAGCAGGGTCAGCGTCTCTTCCGCCTCCTTGCGCGCCTCCTCAAGCGCCAGCGTCATGGCATCGAGCTCGGCGTCGCTTTCCTCGAGCCGCCGGCGCAGCGCCTCGGCCGCCGCCACCTCGGCCAGCCGCGCCTCCTCCTCGGCGCTGAGCCGGGCCTGCGTCTCGTCGAGCTGGCGCGCGGCGGCGGCGCGCAGCGCCTCGAGCTCGCGCCGCTGCTCGGCGAGGCTGACGTTCTCGGTCTCGAGCCGCGCCATCTCGGCGTCGATCCGGTCCTGGTCGAGCCGCATCTCCTCGACCAGCGCCATCAGCGAGGCGCGCTCGCGGGCCAGCCGCTCGGCCTCGCTCTCGGCCTCGGCCTTCTCGCTGCGCAGCTCGTCGAGCAGCGCCAGCGCGCGCGCCCGCTCGGCCGAGACCTGCGCCATCTCCTCGGCGCGCTGGCGGTCCTTGGACTCGAGCTCGGCGACCATCGCCTCGAGCGCCTCGCGCCGGGCCGCGGCCAGCCGCGCCGCCTCCTGCGCCGCGTCCGTCTCGCGGCGCGCGCTGGCCACCGCCGCCTCCAGCGCCTCGCGCTCGGAGACGCTCTCGGCCAGCCGGTCCTCGAGATCGGCCGCTCGCGCCTGGGCGGCGCCGTGCGCGCGCGCCATCGCCGCCAGCGCCGCGTTCAGCCGGTCGGTCTCGCGCCGCTCCTCGGCCAGCGTGGCGCGCAGGCCGCC
The DNA here is from genome assembly GCA_035513135.1 of Thermohalobaculum sp. GTDB lineage: Bacteria > Pseudomonadota > Alphaproteobacteria > Rhodobacterales > Rhodobacteraceae > Thermohalobaculum. Next base: position 60,244 of record DATKCQ010000086.1, on the reverse strand, counting down.
GACCTCGCCCTCCAGCGTCTCGGCGCGGTCGCGCTCGAGCGACAGCTCGTTGGCTAGCCCGGAGAGCTGGCGGTTCAGCTCGTCGAGCTCGCGCGACTGCCCGCTGATCGTCTCGTGCATGGTGAACTGGACGATCATGAAGATCGAAAGCACGAACATCAGGATCAGCAGGAGCGCGGTCAGCGCGTCGACGAACCCGGGCCAGGTGTTCGCTTCGGGCCGTCCACCTGCGCGTCGCGAAAAGGCCATCAGCCTCTCCCGGGCGGCCGCGTGCGGGTGTCGATGAGGTTGATCAGCGCGCGGATCTCGGCCCTGAGCGCCGCGGTGGCCTCGCGCCGCCCGGTGGTCAGGTCATGCGCGATCTCGCGCAGCTGCATGTCGAGGTTCTGCAGGTGCCCCTGCATGTCGCCGTCGGGCCGGGCGCCGCCGCCTGCCGCCGGGCGCGCGCCGCCGCTGCGCTCGATCGCCTGGGCCAGCGCCTGCTGGGTCGAGGCGATGGTCTCGCTCGAGGACTCGATGCGCTTGAGCACGGTCAGCGTGGCGTGGTCGCGGCCCGACTGCAATTCGCGCGCCTCGCGCATCTCGCGCACCAGCTGGGCGACCAGCGAGCGCTCCTTGTCGATCTGGCTCGCCATCTCGGCGACGATGTCGGCCGCCTTGCCGAGCCGCTGCTCGGAGTCGAGCCGCGCCTCCTCCGCCCGCCTGGCGAAGCCGGTGGTCATCTCGAGCCCCTCGTCGATGCGCTCGAGCAGCGCCACCAGGCCGCCCTCCGGCCCCTCGCCCTCGGAGATCAGGCCGAGCCGGGTGAACGACGACAGCCACTCCTCCAGCTCGCGGTAGAAGCGGTTCTGGCCGTGCCCGACGAACAGCTCGAGCAGCCCCACCACCAGCGAGCCGGCGAGGCCCAGCAGCGAAGAGGCGAAGGCGGTGCCCATGCCGCCGAGCTGGTCCTCGAGCCCGCCCATCAGCCGCTCGAACACGTCGCCGGTGGTCTCCGCGCCCTCCTGCGGCGCCAGCGAGCGGATGGTGTCGACCACCGCCGGCACGGTGATCGACAGGCCCCAGAAGGTGCCGAGCAGGCCGAGGAAGATCAGCAGGCTGGTGATGTAGCGCGTGATGTCGCGCATCTCGTCGAGCCGGTCGGAGATGCTGTCGAGCACCGAGCGCGTGGACGACGCCGCCATGCGCTGCTGGATCCTGCCCTCGCGCATCATCGGCGCCATGGCGGCGAGGATCCAGGGCGGGCGGACGAACTCGTGCCCCTTGTAGCCGGCCTGCAGGTTCTTCAGCCAGTTGGTGGCGACGATGAGCTGGTAGACCTGCCAGAAGGTCGCCAGCACGCCCAGCACGAAGACGCCGATGATCACGCCGTTCAGGTAGACGTTGGCGTAGAGGACGGACTCGATCCGCTGGCCCAGCACGGTCGCGCCGACCGCGACCAGACCGAGCACGGCGAGCATCATCACGATCTGCCGGGTCGGCTGGGAGAACTCGACCTGGTGGCCGTCCTTCAGATTCATCCGCCTGCCTCACGACGCATTTTCCGCAGCTTACGCAGATTTGCACCTGATTCCACCCGCAACTACCAGATTTGGGGTGGACGCAATGGAAAAACCTGTGCCTGTGGCCTGCGGATCGCGGCGAATCTGGACCTCTCCCGCGCCGGACGCTAGGGCTACCTTGCCGCGCGGGCGCGCAGATCCGCCCGAAATCGTGCGTTGCGGCGTCAAGACGGGAGAAAAACTCATGCTCATCGGCTGCCCCAAGGAGATCAAGGCCCAGGAATTCCGGGTCGGGATGACCCCCGCGGCGGTGCGCGAGGCGGTGACCCACGGGCACGCGGTGCTGATCGAGACGGACGCCGGGGTCGGTGCCGGCTTCACCGACCGGGACTACGAGGCGGCCGGGGCGCGACTGAGCGACGGGCCCGACGCGATCTTCGCCGAGGCCGAGCTCATCGTGAAGGTCAAGGAGCCGCAGGCGGCCGAGCGCCGGAAGCTGCGCGAGGACCAGGTGCTGTTCACCTACCTGCACCTCGCCCCGGACCCCGATCAGACCCGCGACCTGCTGGCCTCGGGCGTCACCGCCATCGCCTACGAGACGGTGACCGACGCGCGCGGCGGCCTGCCGTTGCTGGCGCCGATGTCCGAGGTGGCCGGGCGGCTGGCGCCGCAGATGGGCGCCTGGGCCTTGCAGAAGGCGAATGGCGGGCGCGGCGTGCTGATGGGCGGCGTGCCCGGCGTCGGCCCGGCCGACGTGGTGGTGATCGGCGGCGGCGTGGTGGGCAGCAACGCCGCGCGCATCGCCGCGGGGATGGGCGCCAACGTCAAGGTGCTGGACCGCTCGCTCGAGCGGCTGCGCTACCTCGACGACGTGTTCGCCGGCCGCGTGCGCTGCTATCACGCCTCGAAGGCCACGACCGAGGAGCTGGTGGTCCAGGCCGACATGGTGATCGGCGCCGTGCTGATCCCCGGCGCCGCGGCGCCCAAGCTGGTGACGCGCCGGCAGCTCGCGGACATGCGCCCCGGGGCGGCGGTGGTCGATGTCGCCATCGACCAGGGTGGCTGCTTCGAGACCTCGCGCGCCACCACCCACGATGACCCGATCTACCTGGTCGACGGCATCGTGCACTACTGCGTCGCCAACATGCCGGGCGCGGTGCCGCGCTCGTCGACCATCGCGCTGGGCAACGCCACCCTGCCCTACCTGCTGGCGCTGGCCGACAGGGGCTGGCGCGAGGCCTGCCGCGACGACCCGCACCTGCTCGCCGGGCTGAACGTGCACGCCGGGCAGCTGACCAACTACGCGGTGGGCCAGGCGCTCGAGATCAACGTGCTGTCGCCCAAGCTGGCGCTGGGCCATTAGGGGACCGCCATGAGCAAGGCCGAGTCCATCGTGCATGTGGACAACGACGAGGTGCGCGTCACCGAGTGGCGCTTCGCGCCGGGGGCGGCGACCGGCTGGCACCGGCACGGCTACGACTACGTGATCGTGCCGGTGATCGGCGGCACCGTCGAGATGGTGCAGGGCGACGGCAGCCGCACGCCCGTGACGGTGCAGCCGGGCACCTCCTACTACCGCCCGGCCGGGGTCGAGCACGACGTGGTGAACGGTCCGGCGGGCGAGTTGCGCTTCGTCGAGATCGAGCTCAAGCACCGGCCGGGATAGGCGCCGCCAGCCCGACCGGGTTTGCCTATTCGGTCAACAGCTTGTGGAATCGCTCGTAGACCTCGGCATTGGCCGCGACGATGTCGCCGGTCTCGAGCACGTCGCCGCCGCCGAGCGCGCCGCACAGCCCGCCCGCCTCGCGCAGGATGCACAGGCCCGCGGCGATGTCCCAGGCGTTCAGGCCGCGCTCCCAGAACCCGTCATAGCGACCCGCCGCGACGTAGGCGAGATCGAGCGAGGCGGCGCCGAAGCGGCGGATGCCGGCCGAGCGCGGCAGCACCTTCGCCATGTCGCCGAGCGTCGCCTCGATGGCCTCCGCGGCGTCCCAGGGCAGGCCGGTGGCGAAGATCATCTCGCGCATGTCGCGCCGCGCCGACACCCTGATGCGGCGGTCGTTGAGCCAGGCGCCGGCGCCCTTCTCGGCAGTGAACATCTCGTCCTTGATCGGGTCGAAGATGACCCCTGCGACCATCTCGCCCTTGTGCTCGAGGCCGATCGAGACCGCCCAGTGCGGCAGGCCGTGCAGGAAGTTCGTCGTGCCGTCGAGGGGGTCGACGATCCAGCGGCGGGTGGGATCGCGGCCCGCCACGGGCTCGGATTCCTCGCCCAGCCAGCCATAGCTCGGCCGTGCCTCCATCAATTCGGCGCGGATGGTCTCCTCGGCCTTGCGGTCGGCGGCGCTCACGAAGTCGCCCGCACCCTTGACCGAAACCTGGAGCTGCTCGACCTCGCCGAAGTCGCGCACCAGGCGGCGGGCGGCCTTGCGCGCCGCCTTGATCATGATGTTGAGGTTGGCGGAAGCCGTGGCCACCGGTCTCAGGCCCGCTCGACATAATCGCCGGTCTCGGTCGAGACGACGATGGGCGTGCCCTCGCCGACGAAGGGCGGCACCATGGTGCGCACGCCGTTGTCGAGCATGGCGGGCTTGTAGGACGAGGTGGCGGTCTGGCCCTTCACCACCGGCTCGGTCTCGACGACGGTGCAGGTGACCTTCTCGGGCAGCGTCACCGAGAGCGCCTCGGACTCGTGGTACTCGATGGTCACGGTCATGCCGTCCTGCAGGAAGGGCCGGCGGTCGCCGAGAATGTCGGTCGGCAGCTCGATCTGCTCGAAGGTCTCGGAGTCCATGAACACCAGCATGCCGTCCTGCTCGTAGAGGAACTGCTGGTCGCGCTGGTCGAGGCGGACCTGCTCGACCTTGTCCTCGGAGCGAAACCGCTCGTTCAGCTTGCGCCCGTCGCGCACGTTCTTGAGCTCGACCTGGGCGAAGGCGCCGCCCTTGCCGGGCTTGACGTGGCTGGCCTTGACGGCCACCCAGAGGCCGCCCTGGTGCTCGATGATCTTGCCGGGACGGATCTCGTTTCCGTTGATCTTGGGCATCTGGGGGACCTCGGGGGATGCTCGCGGGGGGCCGGAAATTCGCGCCGGTCTATACAGTCGCCCGGATGGGGTGACAAGGGCGGCGGACCGAGCCGAGAGCATCCGATTTCCCTCTGTCATGGGGTGGATGGGCGACGGCGCGGGCCGGCGCCTCGAGATTGCCTCTTGCCCGCGCCGCGCCGCGCCGGTTTGATGCGGGCGGCGGACCCGGCGGGGCCATCAACGCAGACAGGGAGACGCGGACAATGACGATCAGGCGGATCGAGACGGGCAAGCGGATGAGCCAGGCGGTGGTGCATGGCGGCACGGCGTATCTCGCCGGGCAGGTGGCGCAGGGAGCGCCGGGGGGCACGATCGGCGAGCAGACCCGCGATATTCTGGGGCGCATCGACAAGCTGCTGGCCGAGGCCGGGAGCGACAAGTCGAAGCTGCTCTCGGCCACCATCTGGCTGACCGACATGCGCGACTTCGCCGAGATGAACGCCGTCTGGGACGCCTGGGTGGCGCCGGGCAACACGCCGGCGCGCGCCTGCGTCGAATCGCGGCTCGCGGCGCAGCGCTACAACGTCGAGATCATGGTCACCGCCGCGGCGGGGTGAACACCGGGGCCGGCGGGTCTGGCGCGCTCGCCCCGGGATCGCCCCGGGATCGCCCGGTCAGGCCGGGCGACGGTGGCGGGCAGAGGCCGGGCGCGGCGCTACGGCCCCTCGTTCTCCGGGCCGAGCAGCGGGAAGGCGCTGAACGCGCCGGGGGGCGTGACCACGGGAGCGCCGCGCTGGACACAGGATGGATTGAGCTGGTCGAGCCGGGTGACGCCGAGCAGGCCCAGCGCGGTGACCAGCTCCTCCTCGAGGATCTCGAGCAGGCGCACGATGCCGGGCGCGCCGGCCGCCGCCAGGGCGTAGCAGTGCAGCCGGCCGATGCCGACCGCTTCGGCGCCCAGCGCGAGGGCCTTGACGATGTCGGTGCCGCGCGAGATGCCGCCGTCGACCCAGATCCGGGCCTGCCCCGCCACCGCCTCGGCGATGCCGGGCAGCACGTCGAGGGCGCCGAGCCCGTGGTCGAGCTGGCGGCCACCGTGGTTCGAGACGTAGATCACGTCGATCCCGTGATCGAGGGCGATGCGGGCGTCCTCGGGCGTGGCGATACCCTTGAGGATCAGCGGGATGTCATAGGCGCGCCGGATGCGCGACACGTCGGCCCAGCTCAGCGCCGCCTGGGCGTGGCGCGCCCCGGCATCGACCTCGGCGCGCCACGGCTTCATGAAACGTCCGGCGATGTCGCGCTCGCGCCGGCTGTAGTGGGCGGTGTCGACGGTGAGGCAGAACGCCTCCATGCCGGCGGCGATGGTTTTCTCGACCTGCTCCTCGATGAAGCGGCCGCCGCCGCGCACGTAGAGCTGGAAGAGGGCGGGGGCCGCGGTGGCGGCGCGGATCTCGGGCTTGGGCCGCGGCGAGACCGACGAGACCATCACCGGCACGCCGAACGCGCCGGCGGCGCGGGCCACCGCGAGGGCGCCGTCGGGGTCGAAGAGCTCGAGCCCGCCGACCGGGGCGAGCAGCACCGGCAGGCGCACCAGCTTGCCGAGGCAGCTGGCGCCGGCATCGACGGCGCTGACGTCGCGCAGCACGCGGGGGCGCAGCGCCACGCTGTCGAGGGCCAGGCGGTTGCGCCTCAGCGTGGTCTCGGTCTCGGTGCCGCCGACGAGGTAGGCCCAGCCGTTCGCGTCGAGCCGGGCCCGCGCGGCGGCGGCGAACTCGTGCAAGGTCAGGAACTCGGTGCGCAGGTCACGGTCCATGGCAGCCTGATAACCCGAGCCGGGCAGCGCGTCCACGGGGGATGCGCCATCAGTCGGCCGGGAGCGCCGAGGCCAGGCGCGCCACGATCGCATCACCGGCGCAGCGAGGTCTGGCCGGCCGGGAGCCTGGCGCGCTGGCGGGCGCTCGGGGGCTGAGGGCGGGGGCTGAGGGCGTCGGCTGAGGGCGCCGGCTACGGGCCGGCGCGCACCTCCGGAACCGGGTAGCCGAGGCCGTCGCGGTAGCCGAAATTGCCCTGGTGGCACTCATTGCAGGCGGGGATCACGTCGACCGCCATCGGCGTGCCGTTCGGGGCGACCGCCATGTAGTACCAGTCCCCGGTCTCGGGCGAGACGCCCGCCTCGACCTTTTGCATCAGGAAGAGAGGCCCCTTCTCGACCTTGCCCGCATCGTTGACCGAGAAGGACTCCTTGGCGATCAGCGTGCCGGCGGGCATCGGCCCGCGCTCGTCGAGGAACTTCAGGTACTCCTCCGCGCCCGCGTCGTTGACGAAGGTGAGCAGGAAGCGGCCGCCGTGGAAGCCGGGATTGGCCGGGAGCGTGCTCACCGGCGTCCAGTCGCGGTAGTCGCGCACGAACTCGGCGGGGATCCACCGCTTGTCGCCCTGCATGTAGCCCTCGTGCAGCTCGTCGCTGAGGCAGGCATAGACCTCCTGGGCCTGCTCGTAGCTGAGCTCTGCGCCAGGCGTGCCGGGGTCGCAGGCAGCCTGGGCGGCCGGGGCGGCCGGGGCGGCGAGGGTGAAGGCGGCGGCTGCGGCGACGGCGCCGAGTATCCTGTGCATCGGTGACTCCTCCCATGCGTGCCTGGTCCACGTTCCGCAGGCGCAGCGTCGGGGGAGGAGGGCGTCGGGCGCAAATCAATCCTGCACACGGCGACGTGAGAGACAGGGGCGCGCCGCCTGCGTCAGGGCAGGTACTCGTCGCGCCAGCGCAGCACCACGTTGAACGAGACCGAGATGCGCGCCTCGCGGCTGAGGTTCACGTGGACCAGGTGGTGCAGGAACGCCGGCCAGACCAGCACCTCGCCGGCCGAGGGCACGAGGCGGTGCTCGGGGTCCACCTGCGGGTCGCCGCGGATCGCCAGCATGTTCGCCTGCGGGCGCGGGTCGAAGAAGCTGATGGCGTTCGGCGTGCGGTCCGAGCGGCCGCCGGAGCGCGCCTCCTCGGCCTCCGGCCCCTGCGGCATGCGGACGTAGTAGGTGCCGCTCAGCCAGGCGTGCGGGTGGTTGTGCAGGTTATGATAGTCGCCGAAGCGGTTGACGTTCGGCCAGGCCTGCAGCCGCCACTCGAGCTGGTAGTCGATGCCGGCATGGCGCGCGTAGTCGAGCACGGCCCGGTCGAGACAGGCCTTCAGCCAGCCGACCGCCGGGTGCCGGTGGGTGAGGAAGTCGACGCCGAGATAGTCCACGGTCAGGTCGGCGGCGTTGGCGTCCATCTCCTCGATCAGGGCGGCGAGCACCGGGTTCGCCTGCACGGCCCCCGGCAGCGCGTGGCGCATGATGAGCGTCGGCCAGAGGGCCAGGAACTGCGGGGCGGCGGTCGGGGCGGTCGGGGCGGCGGTCGGGGCGGGCATGGCGGGTCTCCCTGGCCGGCTCAGCCGCCGTGCCTGCGGCGCGCCAGCGCGGCGCCGGCGCCCAGCGCCGCGAGCTTGCCCTCGGCCACGCGGCGCGGCAGGGGCGCCATGCCGCAGTTGGTGCAGGGCAGCAGGCGCTCGCGGTCGACGTGCGCGAGCGCCGCGTCGATCACCGCGAGCACCTGCTCGGGGGTCTCGACCTCTGGCGAGGCGACGTCGATGACGCCGACCATGACCTCCTTGTCGGGCAGCATGTCGAGCACCGAGAGCGGCACCTTCGAGTTGGCGCATTCGAGCGAGACCTGGCCGATGCGGCTGGCGTTGATCGCGGGGAAGATGCGCTCGTACTGGCGCCACTCGTCGCCCAGCGACTTCTTCCATTCGATGTTCTCCTTGATGCCGTAGCCGTAGCAAATGTGCACCGCAGTCTTGCATTTCAGGCCCTGCGCCGCGCGCTCGAGCGCCGCGACGCCCCACTCGTTGACGTCGTCCATGAAGGCGTTGAAGGCGGGCTCGTCGAACTGGATCACGTCCACCCCGAGCGCCTCGAGCTCGCGCGCCTCGGCGTTGAGGATCTCGGCGAAGGCCATCGCCATGTCGGCGCGGCGGCCGTAATGGTCGTCGGCGATGGTGTCGCAGATGGTCATCGGCCCGGGCAGCGTGAACTTCAGCGCGCCCGCAGTATGAGCGCGGCTGAAGGCCACCTCGTCCGAGTGCACCGGGCTGCGGCGCGAGACCGGGCCGGTGACCGTGGGCACGTCGACCACGTAGCGGTTGTCGCGGATGCCCATCCTGGTCTTGCGCTGCCAGTCGATGCCCTCGATGTGCTCGAGGAAGCCGTGCACGAAGTGGACGCGGAACTGCTCGCCGTTGGTCACGGTGTCGATGCCGGCCGATTCCTGGTGCTTGATCCAGACCAGCGCCGCGTCGCGCTTGCCCTGCTCGAGGTCCGCGCCTTCGAGCCGCCAGGGCGCCCAGAGCTTCTCGGGCTCGGCCAGCCAGGCGGGCTTGGGCAGGCTGCCGGCGATGGTGGTGGTGAACATCGTGTCCTCCCGCGGTTGCCGGCGTCTCGCGCGCCGTGGCGGCACGATAGCAGGAAGCCACCGCGGCGCATACCGGGCGGGCGGGGAAGGGTTTCACCGCCACATCAAAATGGGAATCCCGGGCTCAAACAATCGCGGCGGGGAACCCCTGTAAAAATCGGCCCGTGCGCTATAGATTCCGCACCGAGTCTTGCAGCGTGACGCTCTTGCAGCGTGACATGGGAGGAACCGATGACATTGCGCCTCAACGACACCGCCCCGGACTTCGAGGCGGAGACGACCGAAGGCAAGATCCGCTTCCACGACTGGGTCGGCGACGGCTGGGCCGTGCTGTTCAGCCATCCCAAGGACTTCACGCCCGTGTGCACCACCGAGCTGGGCTACATGGCCGGCCTCAAGCAGGAGTTCGCCAGGCGCGGCGTGAAGATGATCGGCATCTCGGTCGATCCGGTCGAGGATCACACGAAGTGGAAGGCCGACATCGAGAAGCTGTCGGGCAACAAGGTCGACTACCCGATGATCGGCGACCCCGAGCTGAAGGTGGCGAAGCTCTACGACATGCTGCCCGCCGCGGCCGGCGACTCGGCGAAGGGCCGCACCCCGGCGGACAACGCCACGGCGCGCACGGTGTTCGTGGTCGGGCCGGACAAGAAGATCAAGCTCACGCTGACCTACCCGATGACCACGGGGCGCAACTTCGACGAGATCCTGCGCGCCATCGACTCGATGCAGCTCACGGCCAAGCACCAGGTGGCGACGCCGGCCCAGTGGAAGCCGGGCGAGGACGTGATCATCACGCCGGCGGTGAACGACGAGGACGCCGAGAAGCGCTTCGGCGGCTTCGAGCGGGTGCTGCCCTACCTGCGCAAGACCAGGATGCCGCAGGGCTGAGCGGTGACGGAAACGGAGCGCGAGGGGCCGGCCGCGGCCCCGTCTGGCGGCGCGGCGGCATTGCGCTGGTCCTGCTGATCGCGGTCGAGATCGGCCAGCTTCTGATGAACGTCACGGCGGTGCTGCAGTTCGGCTGGATGCTGTTCGGCGGGCGGCCGAACGCGTTCCTGCACGAGTTCGGCCAGTCCCTGTCGCGCTGGCTGCGGCAGGCGTCAGCCTTCGTGACCTGCGCCTCGGAGGAGCGCCCCTTCCCCCGGGCGCCCTGGCCCCGGGCCGAGTAGGCGCGGGCGCCCCTGGAGCCGGTTCGGTGGTTCCTGAATCACCGAAACGGCTCTAAAATGTGCGGCCGCGGCCTGCAACGCCTCAGAACGCGTCCTTCCTTCTGCGCACCTCCGCGAACACCGCCGCGTCGTCGGCGCCTGCGAGGCCGACCGCCTGCTTCACCGAAGGCTCGGTGGCGCGCAGGAAGGGGTTGGTGGCGAACTCCTCCTCGAGCGTGACCGGGACGATGGGCTCGCCCTTCTCGTCGGCCGCCTTGATGCGCTCCACGCGCGCCTTCAGCGCCGCGTTGCCGGGCTCGATCGACAGCGCGAAGCGGCCGTTCGCCTGGCCGTAGTTGTGGCCCGAGTAGATCGACGTGTCCCCGGGCAGCGCCATGATCTTCTTCAGGCTCTCCCACATCATCGCGTGGGTGCCCTCGAACACCCGGCCGCAGCCGAGCGCCATGAGACTGTCGGCGGTGAAGGCCGCCTTGTCCGCGTCGATCACAAAGGCGATGTGGCCGATGGTATGGCCCGAGACGTCGATGATGCGCGCGGTGGTCTCGCCGAGCGAGACCGTCTCGCCCTCGGAGAGCTCCACGTCGAGCCCGGGCAGGCGGGCGCGGTCCTTCACATGGCCGACGAACCTGGGTTTATACCGCTCGCGCAGCTCCTCCGCCCCGTCCACGTGATCGGAATGGTGGTGCGTGATCCAGAGCTGCCCGGGCTCCCAGCCGCGCGCCTCGAGCGCCGCGACGATCGGCCGGGCCTCGGGCGCGTCGACCACCGCGACCTTGCCGCTGCCCTCGTCGCGCACGAGATAGGCATAGTTGTCCTCGAGGCACGGGACGGTGACGATCTCCACGGGCATGGCGCTCCCTCCGTTCTTGCACTAGCCTTTGGGGCGCAACATGGACTTTCGGGCGGTGGGGCGCAATGCATCTGGACGTGCTCGAGCTGCGCGGCTTCTACTACACCACCCGGCTGGGCCGGATGGTGCAGCGCGCCGTGCGCCAACGGCTGCGCGCGCTGTGGCCCGACATCCACCGCATGAACCTGGTCGGCTTCGGCTTTGCCGCGCCGTTTCTCAGGCCGTTCATCGAGGAGACGGCGCGCACGCTGTGCCTGATGCCGGCGCAGCAGGGGGTGTGCCAGTGGCCGACCGACGGGGCGAACCTGACGGCGCTGGTCGAGGAGACGCTGTGGCCGCTGCCGAGCGGCTTCGCCGACCGGATCGTCGTGGCGCACGGGCTCGAGACCTGCGAGCGGCCCGCGGCCCTGCTCGAGGAGATCTGGCGGGTGCTGGCGCCGGGCGGCAAGGCGGTGTTTCTGGTGCCCAACCGCGCCGGGCTGTGGGCGCGCAGCGACGCCACGCCGTTCGGCTACGGCCGGCCCTACTCGACGGGGCAGCTCGGGCGCACGCTGACGGCGAGCCGTTTCACCGCCGAGCGCCATGGCGGCGCGCTCTACCTGCCGCCCTCGCACCGGCGCTTCTGGCTCAGGGTGGGCCCGGGGATGGAGCGGCTGGGCCAGCGGCTAGACGCCCGGCGGCTGGCCGGGCTGGTGATGGTCGAGGCGACCAAGCTGGTCTACATCGCACCGCAGGGCGGCGCGAAGGTGCGTGCCACCGACCCGATCGGCGTGCTCGAGGGCCTGCGCCCCAGGCCCAAGCCGAAGCCTGCGACCGGCCGCGGCCAGCTGCGCGACCTGAATTGATGGAGGTTCCCGATGTGGCCCGATAGGCGTCTGTGCGATCTCCTCGGCATCGAGCACCCGATCGTCCAGGCGCCGATGGCCGGCTCGGACTCGCCCGCGCTTGCGGCCGCGGTGGCGAACGCCGGGGGCCTGGGCTCGATCGGCTGCGCCATGATGGCGCCGGACGCGGTGCGCGCGGCCTACGCGGCGGCGCGCGGCGCGACGAACGGCGCGCTCAACCTCAACTTCTTCGCCCACCGGCGCCCGGAGGTCGACGGCCAGAAGGCGGCGCGCGCCAAGGCGCTGATGATGCCCTTCTACATGGAGCTGGGGCTGGCCACCAGGCCCGACGACGTGCCGGACGTGGTGGAGTCCAGCCTGCCCTTCGGCGAGCCGGCCTTCGAGGCGCTGATGGAGCTGCGCCCGCTTGTGGCAAGCTTTCATTTCGGCCTGCCCGAGGCGCGTTTCGTCGAGGCGCTGAAAGCGGCCGGCACGGTGATCCTGTGCACCGCGACGACGCCGGCCGAGGCGCGCGACCTCGAGGCGCGCGGTGTCGATGCCATCGTCGCCCAGGGCTGGGAGGCCGGGGGGCATCACGGCTATTACCTCGGCGGGCGCAGCGCCCGGATGGGCACGATGGCGCTGGTACCGCAGGTGGCGGATGCGGTGAGCATCCCCGTGATCGCGGCAGGCGGCATCGCCGACGGGCGCGGCATCGCGGCGGCGCTGGCCCTGGGCGCGGCGGGGGTGCAGATCGGCACGGCGTTCCTGACCACGCGGGAATCGGGCGCGCCGGCGCCGCACCGCGCGGCGCTGATGGCCTCGGACGGCTCGGACACCCGCCCGACGCGGGCGTTCTCGGGCCGGCCGGCGCGGGGCGTGATCAACCGCTACATGGAAATGATGGAGCGGCACGAGGCCGAGCTGCCTGACTTCCCGCTGATGAACACGGTGACCGGGCCGCTGCGCCGCGCGAGCGCCGAGGCGGGACTGCCCGACTTCGTCGCGCTGTGGTCCGGGCAGGGGGTGGGGCTCAACCGCGAGCTGCCGGCCGCCGAGCTGGTCGAGCGGCTGGTCGAGGAGACCCGGGCGGCGATCGGGCGGCTCGGCGGTTGAGCGGCCCTCTGGCCAAGCGGCGCGCAAGCCGCTAGAGGGGCGGTGGTTGAGGTGAGGGACCGGCGCATGACCGCCCATCGAGGCATCCACCCCCGGCCGGGGGTGCTCGAGATCGAGCCCTATGTCGGCGGCGAGAGCGCCGTGCCCGGCGCCAACCGGGTGATCAAGCTCAGCTCCAACGAGAACCCGCTGGGGCCGAGCCCGCGCGCCTTCGACGCCTATATCGAGGCGGCGCGGGGGCTGGCGCTCTACCCCGACGGCGGCCACGCGAGCCTGCGCCGGGCGATCGCCGAGGTGCACGGGATCGAGGCCGAGCGGATTGTCTGCGGCGCCGGCTCGGACGAGCTGATCGCACTGCTGTGCAAGGCCTATGCCGGGTCGGGCGACGAGGTGCTGCACTCGGCGCACGGTTTTCTGATGTACCGGCTCTCGGCGCTGGCCGCCGGGGCGACGCCGGTGGCGGCGCCGGAGCAGGGTCTCACGGCCGACGTGGAGGCCCTGATCGGGCTGGTGTCCGAGCGCACCCGGCTGGTGTTCCTCGCCAACCCCAACAACCCCACGGGGACCATGCTCGACGCGGCGGCGCTGGCGCAGCTGGCCGCGGCGCTGCCCCCGCAGGCGCTCATGGTGATCGACGCGGCCTATGCCGAGTATGTGCGCGAGGCGGGCCATGACGGCGGCATCGGGCTGGTGCGCGCGCGCGACAACGTGGCGATGACGCGCACCTTCTCGAAGATCTACGGGCTGGCCTCGCTGCGGCTGGGCTGGGTCTATGCGCCCGGGCACGTGATCGACGTGCTGAACCGGGTGCGCGGGCCGTTCAACGTGACCGGCCCGGCGCTGGCCTGCGGCGAGGCGGCGGTGCGCGACCGCGAGCATGTGGAGCACTGCGCCATCACCAACGAGGTCTGGCGCGACTGGCTGGCCAAGGAGATCGGCGCGGCGGGGTTCGGCGTGACCCCGAGCCACGGCAACTTCCTGCTGGTCGAGACCGGCGCGCGCACGGCGGACGCCGACGCCTGGCTCAAGCGCCGCGGCCTGATCGTGCGCCGCGTGGCGGCCTACGGGCTGCCGGGGCACCTGCGCATCACGGTGGGCGACGAGGCCGCCTGCCGCGCCGTGGCCGAGGCCATGCGCGAATTCGGGGCGCGGCCGTGAGCGCGCCGATGTTCGGGCGGCTGGCCCTGATCGGGCTCGGCCTGATCGGCTCTTCGATCGCCTGGGCGGCGAAGCGCCACGGGCTGGCGGGCGAGATCGTCGGCCACGCGCGCAGCCGGGCGACGCGCGAGACCGCCGTCCGGCTCGGCTTTTGCGACCGGGTGAGCGACACCGCCCGCGAGGCCGCCGAGGGCGCCGACCTGGTCATCCTGTGCACCCCCGTGGGCGCCTGCGGGCCGGTGAGCGAGGCGATCGCGCCGGCGCTCAGGCCCGGCGCGATCGTCTCGGATGTCGGCTCGGTGAAGGGGGCGGTGATCGAGGCGATGGCCCCGCATATCCCCGCGGGCGTGCACTTCGTGCCGGCCCACCCGATCGCCGGCACCGAGCAGTCCGGCCCCGAGGCGGGCTTCGCCGAGCTTTTCGAGGACCGCTGGTGCATCCTGACACCGCTGCCGGAGACTGCCCCCGAAGCCGTGGCCAGGCTCCGCGCCTTCTGGGAGGCGACGGGCGCGAAGATCGACGAGATGGACCCCGCGCATCACGACCTGGTGCTGGCGGTGACCAGCCACGTGCCGCACGCCATCGCCTACACCATGGTGGGCGTGGCCGAGCACCTGCGCCGGGTGACCGAGACCGAGGTGATCCGGTTCTCGGCCGCGGGGTTTCGCGACTTCACGCGGATCGCCGCCTCGGACCCGGTGATGTGGCGCGACGTGTTCCTCGCGAACCGCGAGGCGACGCTGGATATCCTGGGGCGCTTCGCCGAGGAGCTGTTCGTGCTGCAGCGCGCCATCCGCATGGGCGACGCCAGGTTCCTCGAGGACTACTTCACCGAGACCCGCGCCGTGCGCCGCGGCATCATCGAGGCGGGCCAGGATATCGGGGCGCCCGATTTCGGCCGCACGCTGGTGCGCAAGAAGGGGCCCGGGGGGTGATCGGGGTGATTGCCGCGCTGGGCCCGGTGCTGGCGCTGGCGTTGGCGGCGCCCGCAACCACGCCCGTGCCGCCGCCGAGACCCGCACCGCCGGCCCCCGCCGTCGCGGTCGCGCCGGCGCCGTTGCCCGGCCCCGGCGAGATCGTCTGCCGCGATCCCCGGCTGATGGGCGACCCGCGGCCGACGGTGATCGACATCGGCGAGCACGCCTGCGGCATCGTCGAGCCGGTGCGGGTCGGCTCGGTGGCCGGGATGCGGCTCGAGCCGGCGATCCTCGTCGGCTGCCCGACGGCGCGGCGGCTGGCCGACTGGCTCGACGGGGTGGTGCGCGGCGCGGCGCTCGAGCACCTGCAGGCGCGCGTCGCCGTGGTCCGCACCAAGGGAAGCTATGCCTGCCGCTCGCAAAACCACGTGGCGGGCGGGCGGCGCTCGGAGCACGCGCGCGGGCGCGCGGTCGACATCGGCGGCTTCACGCTGACCGACGGGCGCGAGGTGACGCTGGCGCGCGACTGGGGCGACGGCACCGCGGGCGCCTTCCTGCGGCGCATCTGGGGCAAGGCCTGCGGGCCGTTCGCCACCGTGCTCGGGCCGGACGCCGACCGGCACCACCGCGACCACTTCCACCTGGACACGGCGCCGCGCGGCGGCCGGCCGCATTGCCGGTGAGGGTTCGCGGCGCTATCCCGACCTACCCCGACCTACCCCGACTCATGGCGCCTGACCCAGGCGCCGCGCTGGTCCTGCGCCCAGTAGACCGCCTTCAGCCCGGCGTCGCAGACCATGCGCCACTGGGCGCGGGCGCGCTCGAGCGCCGCCGCGTCGAGTCCGTCGAAGAGGATGGCCGAGAGCTCCATGGCACCGAGCTCGCCGGCGTCGGCCTCGGCGCCGTCGATCAGGAACAACGCGTTCGCCCGGTTCGGGTTGCCCCGCTCGCAGCACAGCCAGATCGGCTGGCGCTGCGCCGCGCCGTCGGCGGGCGTGCCGTGCGCGAGGAAGCTCTCGTCGCGCCAGGTCCACAGCGCATGGCTCAGCGCCTCGAGCCGCGCCGGGTCGGTGCCGCGCACCACGGCGCGCCAGCCGCGCGCCAGGCTGCGCTCGAGCATCACCGGCAGGACCGCCTCGAGCGGGCGCTCGGTCAGGTGATAGAAGCGGATCTCGGCCACCCGGTTGCCCCCCGTCGCGCCCCCCGTCGCACCCCCGTCAGCCCTCGAGCTTCGCCCGCACCAGCTCGTCGAGCGCCGCCACGCCCCAGCCGCTCGCGCCCTTGGGCGCCAGATCCGTGCCGTTCGAGTTCAGCGTCACCCCGGCGATGTCGATGTGGATCCAGGGCACGCCATCACGCACGAACCGGTGCAGGAACTCGGCCGCGGTGATCGCGCCGGCGGAGCGGCCGCCGGTGTTCTTGATGTCGGCGAGGCGCGACTTGATCTGCTCGGCGTAGGGTTTGCCCAGCGGCATCCGCCAGATCTCGTCGCCGGTCGCCTCGGCGGCCGCCGCGTACTCGGCGGCGAAGGCGTCGTCCGTGGCGAAGAACCCGGCGCGGTGGTGGCCGAGCGCGATCACCATGGCGCCGGTCAGCGTTGCCAGGTCGACCATGGCGGCGGGCTTGAAGCGCTCCTGCGCGTACCACAGCAGATCGGCCAGCACCATGCGGCCCTCGGCGTCGGTGTTGATCACCTCGATGGTGTCCCCCTTCATGGACCTGACGATGTCGCCGGGGCGCTGGGCGCGGGCGTCGGGCATGTTCTCGACCAGCCCGACGACGCCCACCACATTGGCCTTCGCCTTCCTGAGCGCCAGCACGCGCATGACGCCCGAGACGACGCCGGCGCCGCCCATGTCCATGGTCATCTCCTCCATGCCCGAGGCAGGCTTCATCGAGATGCCACCGGTGTCGAACACCACGCCCTTGCCGATCAGGGCGAGCGGCGCGTCCTTCTTCCTGCCGCCGTCCCAGCGCATGACGACGATCCTCGATTCGCTGTCCGAGCCCTGCCCCACGGCGAGCAGCGCCCGGGCGCCGAGCTTCTCGAGCTCGGCCTCGCCCAGCACCTCGACCTCGACGCCGAGCTTGCCGAGAGCCTCCAGACGCTTGGCAAACGCGTCGGTGGTCAGGCGGTTGGCGGGCTCGTTCACCAGGTCGCGGGTGAAGAACACGCCCTCGGCCAGCGCCGCGAAGCGGGCCTGGGCGCGGCGCGCGGCGCGCGGGTCGGCGGCGAGCAGGTGAACCTTGCGCTTGCCGGGCGGCGTGCTCTCCGGCCCGTTCTCCTCCTGCGCGGTCTTGTAGTCGCGAAAATCGTAGAGGCGCAGCACCAGGGCGTGCGCCAGCTCGGCGACCAGCGCGTCGTCGGCCACCCCGGCGGTGGCCAGCGTCACGTCGCCCTTGACCAGCGCCCTGGCGATGGCGCCGCCGGTCTTGCGCGCGGCGGCGCGGTCGGGGTCCTTGCCCAGGGTGGCGAGGATCACGGCACCCGCCGCGACGCCCGACGGGTAGCGCAGCGTGCGCGTGGTGCCGGGCTTCGCCTTGAAGTCGGGGTCGGCGACGGCGCGGCCCAGCGCCCCGCCGGTCAGCCGGTCGACCGCCTGCGCCCCCGGCGTGAGCTTGCCCGCGGCGTCGGCGAAGACCACCAGGTTGCCCTTCTCACCGGCAAGGTCGCGGCCCTCTTCCTTGTGGAAGCGGATCGGGGCGGGGTCGGTCATGGGCGCTCTCCCTCGTTCCTCTGTGGCCCGCGAGTCCTAGCCCGGATCCCGGGCGCTGACCAGCGCTGACGGGCGCGGATCGGCACGGATCGGCACGGATCGGTTCCGGGCGGAGCGTGGCCTTGCCCTCGCGGCGCGCGCGACCCATGATGCGCACGACGATTTCCGGCGGACGGTCCGGCAGGGCGGCCCGCCCTCGTGGGAGGTGGCGTTTGCGCCGGCTCGACCGATACATCCTGCGCCAACTCGCCGGGCCGTTCCTGTTCTTCGTGCTGGTGCTCACCGGCATCATCTGGCTGGGCCAGTCGCTCAAGCTGATCGAAACCATCGTCAACAACGCCCAGTCGGCGCGGGTGTTCTTCGAGCTGACGCTGCTGGTGCTGCCCACGGCGCTGTCGATCGTGCTGCCGGTGGCGGCCTTCGCGGCGACGGTCTACGCGGTGAACCGGCTGTTCGCGGACAGCGAGATCGTGGTGATGTTCGCCACCGGCTTCAGCTGGACGGCGCTGCTGCGCCCGGTGGCGATGTTCGCCGCGCTGGTGACGCTGGCCACCTGGGGGCTGACGCTGCTGGCGATCCCCGGCGCGCAGGGCGAGCTGAAGTCGCGGCTGGCCGAGATCCGCGGCGACATCGTCTCGGCCTTCCTGCGCGAGGGCGCGTTCCAGTCGCCCGCCAGGGGCGTCACCGTCTACCTGCGCGGCATGGGCCGGCCGGGCGAGATGCTGGGCATCTTCGTGCACGACGCGCGCGACCCCGACGAGACCGCCACCTACACCGCCGAGCGCGCCGTGCTGCTCTCCGACGAGACCGGCACCCGCATCGTCATGTTCGACGGGGTGCTGCAGCTCGCCCGGTCGCGCGAGGCCGAGGCCCTCTCGATCCTGCGCTTCGAGCAGTTCGCCTACGACCTGAGCCAGTTCACCGGCCAGGCCGTCGACCGGCGCCGCAAGCCGAGCGAGTTCTACCTGCCCGAGCTGCTCGCCATGACCCCGGCCGAGGCGGCGGCCGAGGGGCGGCCACTCGGCGCCTACCGGGCCGAGGCGCACGAGGCGCTGTCGGGGCCGCTCTACGCGCTGGTGTTCGCGCTGCTGGCGGTCGGCTTCGTGGTCGGGCCCGGGTTCCGGCGGCGCGGCTTTCTCGGGCGCATCCTGGCGGGCGCCGGGGTGGGGCTGGCGTTGCGGCTCGCGGGGCTGGCCATGAAGGGGCTGGTCACCGGCGAGGCGGCCCTGTGGCCCGCGATGTACCTGCCGCCGCTCGCCGGGGCGGCGCTGGCGCTGTGGCTGCTGTCGGGGCGCCGCCTGCCGGGGCGCCGGACCTCAGCGCGGCGGAGGGCGTCCGGGGCCAACGGGGCGAACGGGGCGAACGGGGCGGGGGTGCCGGCATGAGCCCGACGCTCGGCGCCTACATCGCCCGGCGCTTCCTCGGCTTCGCCGCAGGCAGCTTCGCCGCGGTGCTGATCCTCGTGGTGATCATCGACCTGGTCGAGCTCCTGCGCCGCAACAGCGGCGGGGCGGCGGATTTCGGCGACCTGATCGGCATGGCGCTGCTGCACGCGCCGGCGGTGACGGTGACGGCCGCGCCGTTCACCGTGCTGCTGGCGGCGATGGCCTGCTTCGGCATGCTGGCGCGCAGCTCCGAGCTGGTGGTCACGCGCGCCGCCGGGGTCTCGGCCTGGCGTCTGCTGGCGCCGGCGGGGCTGACCGCGCTGGCGCTCGGCGCCTTCGTGGTGGCGGCCTGGAACCCGCTGGCCGCCGCCTTCGCCGATCGGTTCGAGACGCTGGAGGAGCGCTATTTCGAGCCCGGCTCCAGCCGGCTGACGCTGGCCGGCGGCGGCCTCTGGCTGCGCCAGGGCGGGCCGGACGGGCAGACCGTGATCCACGCCCAGGGGGCGAGCGGCACCGGCGCCCGGCTGTGGGCGGTGAGCGTGTTCGAGTTCGACGCCGAGGACCAGCTGACCCGGCGCATCGACGCGCGCTCGGCGGTGCTCGAGCCCGGCGCCTGGAAGCTGCTCGGGGTCCGGCAGTGGGGGCTCGCCGGCCTCGAGATCCGCAGCGCCGGCAGCTCGGGCGTGGCCACCAGGCCGGAGCGGGCGGAGACCATGCGAATCGCCACCGATCTCACGCCCGAGCGCATCCTCGAGAGCTTCGCTCCGCCGCGCACCATCTCGTTCTGGGAGCTGCCGGGCTTCATCGCGGTGCTCGAGGAGGCGGGGTTCTCGGCGGTGCGGCACCGCATCTACTGGCAAGGGCTGGTGGCGCTGCCCGTGGTCTTCGTCGCCATGGTGCTGATCGGGGCGGCGTTCTCGATGCGCCACGTGCGTCTGGGCGGGCTCGGCTACATGGCGCTTGGCTGCGTGCTCTCGGGTTTTGGCTACTTCTTCCTCTCCGATCTCGCCAGTGCGCTTGGCTCCTCGGGCGCCGTGCCGGTGGCAATCGCCGCCTGGGCGCCGCCGGCGGCGGCGGTGCTGTTCGCTCTGGGCTTGCTGCTGCATCTGGAGGACGGCTAGAAAGGAGCCAAGGCGCCTGCCCGGGAGGCGCCGGGGAACGGGGGTGATCGACAATGCGCCGAGGCATGGCTGCACTGCTCGGCGGTCTCGTGGCCACGTCGCTGCTCGCGCTGGCGGCGCCGGCGACGGCCGACCTGCCCCCACCAATGCCCCCACCAATGCCCTCGCCGATGCCCTCGCCGATGCCCCCTTCGAAGCCCGCCTCGCCGCTGGCCAGCGGCATCCCGCCGGTCCGGCCCGACCTGCCGGTGGCGCTGATCGCCGACCATATCGACTACGACACGCGGAACGGGCGGGTCATCGCCAGCGGCAATGTCGAGGTCTACTATGGCGAACGCACGCTGACCGCCGAGCGCATCGTCTACGACAGCCGCGCCGAGACGATCACCGCCGAGGGCGCGATCGTCATGCGCGACCCGTCCGGCGTGACCGTGTTCGCCGACTTCGCCGAGCTCGGCACCGACCTGCAGACCGGCCTGGTGCGCGGCGCGAAGGCGGTGATGGGCGAGCACATCCGGCTCTCGGCGGTCGAGGCGCGCCGCGTCGAGGGCCGCTTCAACGCGCTCTCCAAGGCGGTCTACAGCCCGTGCAAGGTCTGCCCCGAGCACCCGACGCCGCTGTGGCGCATCCGGGCGCGCCGCGTGATCCACGACGAGGTGGAGAAGCGCATCCACTACGAGAACGCGACGCTCGATGTCTTCGGCGTGCCGGTGCTGTGGCTGCCCTGGCTCAGCCACCCCGACCCCACGGTGGACCGCGCCTCGGGCTTCCTGGTGCCCGAGTTCCGCCAGTCCTCGACCTATGGCTTCGGCGTCCAGGTGCCCTATTACTGGGTGATCGACGACCACGCCGACCTGACCTTCACGCCGTTCCTGACCACCAATGACGGGCCGATCGGCATCGTCGAGTACCGCCGCGCCTTCGCCGACGGCAACCTGCGCACCGAGGCCAGCCTCACCTATGGCGACTACACCGGCAGGGACCGGTTGCACGGCCACATCGAGGGTCACGGCGATTTCGGGCTGGTGCACGACTTCCGCTGGGGCTTCGACGCCATCGCGGTGACCGACGACGGCTACCTTGCGCGATTCGACTTCTCCGACGAGGACCGGCTGACCAGCGAGCTGTGGCTGCGCCGCTACCGCAAGAGCGGGTTCCTCGACCTGACGGGCGTGTATTTCCGCAGCCTGCGCGAGGACGAGCCGGCCGACCAGATACCTCTGGTGGTGCCCGATTTCGACGCGCGGCAGGAGCTGCCGGGCGCGCTGCTCGGCGGCGATCTCGGACTCTTCGCCTCGAGCGCCGTGCTGCTGCGCCAGCAGGGGCTCGACGCCAACCGGGTCAGCGTCGGCGTCGACTGGGAGCGGCGCGAGGTCCTGCCCTCGGGCCTGGTGCTCAAGGGCTTCGCCGAGCTGCGCGGCGACATGTTCGTCACCGACGACTTCGGCGCCTTCGAGCGGGCGACCGAGTTCCGCTTCGCGCCGCTGGCCGGGATCGAGGCGCGCTTTCCGCTGATCAGCGAGACGGCCGGCGGCACCGCGCACGTGATCGCGCCGGTGGCGCAGGCGATCGTGGCGCCCTACGGCCTCAACCCCGACGAGATCCCGAACGAGGACAGCCGGGTGGTCGAGTTCGACGAGACCAACCTGTTCGACACCTCGCGGTTCCCCGGCTTCGACGCCATCGAGGAGGGGCCGCGGCTCAATCTGGGGCTGCGCTACGAGCTGCTCGGGCACGGGCCGCTGGGTCTCGACGCCAGCCTGGGGCGGGTGCTGCGCCCGCGCGGGCTCGACGAGTTCAGCTCCGGCTCGGGGCTCAGGGATGCCGCCTCGGACTGGGTCGGCACCTGGTCGGTGCGCTATGACCCCTACGTCACGGTGCGCCAGCGCCTGCGGCTCGGCGACGGCCTCTCGCTGACGCGCAACGAGATCGACGCCGAGTTCGCCTACCGGCGCGCCTCGCTGGGCCTGGGCTACATCTTTCTCGAGCGCGATCCGGCGATCGAGGCGCCCAGGGACCGCGAGGAGCTGATCGCGCGCGCCGGGCTTGGGCTGAACCGCAACTGGACGCTCTCGGCGCTGCTGCGCCACGATCTCGAGAACGCCAAGGTGGTCGAGGCGGGCGGCGGGCTGGCCTTCGAGAACGAGTGCTGCCGGGTCGAGCTGTTCATCAAGCGGCGGGCCACCGACCGCAGGGACGCGCCGGAATCGACCACGGTGGGCCTTCAGGTGAGGCTTTTCACGCTCGGCAACAACGACTACACGGGCCCCTAGGGCCGCCGCTGGGGCACCCGGAGGACGGATCGGAGAAGGCCAATGCTCAGGACGACGCTCGGATTCATGCGCGCCGCCGCGCTCGCGATTTTCGCGCTCCCGCTCGTCTCTGGACCGGGACCCGGGGCGTGGGCGCAGACCGCCGAAGGGGAGCAGGCCGGGACGCCGTTCCGCCCGGTGGCGGTGGTGAACGGCGCGGCGATCACCGGCTTCGACCTGATCCAGCGGGCGCAGATCCTGCTGGCGCTGGGTTTCCAGGCGCCGAGCGAGGAGGCGCTGCGCGGGGAGGCGCTCGACCGGCTGATCGAGGACTGGCTGAAGATGCAGGAGGCCGATCGGCTCGGCATCGTCATCAGCGCCGAGGAGCTCCAGGCCGGCATCGCCGCGTTGGCCCAGCAGATCGGCATGCCGCCGGACGACATGCTGGCCCAGTTCGCCGCCCAGGGGGTGAGCCGCCGGGCGATCGAGGACCTGGTGGCGGCCGACATGGTCTGGCGCAACGTGGTGCGCACCCGCTTCGCGCGCCAGATCGAGCCGGGCGAGGCCGAGCTCGACGCCGAGCTGACGCAGCTCGGCCAGCGCGCCAGCGTCGCCTACCGCATCGCCGAGATCGGCCTGCCGATCGATGCCTCGGGCAGCAACGCCGAGGAAACCCGGGCGCAGGCCGAGCGGCTCTCGCGCGAGCTGGCGCAAGGGGGCGACTTCGACGCCGCGGTGCGCCGGCACTCGCGCGCGGTAAGCGCGGCCCAGGGCGGCGAGGTCGGCTGGGTGAACAGCGGCGGCCTGCCGCCCGAGTTGGCCGAGGCGCTGGCCGGACTCGAGCCCGGCGACGTGTCGCGGCCGGTCGAGGTCGAGGGCGGACTCTCGATCCTCAAGGTGCTGGAGAAGCGCGAGCAGCCGGCCGGAGCGGTCAACCCCGACGACCCGGGTACGCGCGAGCAGATGCGCAACCGGATGGCCGGCCGGCGGGGCGCGCGGCTGGCGGAGGGCCTGCTGCAGGAGCTCCGGCGCGACGCGCTGATCGAGATCCGGTGAGCGCGACCGCGGGGTCGGCCAAGGTCAACGCGAGGGCGGCGCCGCAGCCGTTCGGGGGGCCGCCGGCCAGGTGCCCGCTGGCACTGACCATGGGCGACCCCGCGGGGATCGGCGGCGAGATCGCGCTGGCCGCCTGGGCCAGCGGCCGGGTGCGCCACCCCTTCTTCCTGATCGCCGACCCGGCCTGGCTGGCGCCGCTGGCGGTGCGCGCGCGCGTGGCGATCACCGAGATCGCCCGGCCCGGCCAGGCGCCGGCGGCGTTTGCCGGGGCGCTGCCGGTGCTGCCGGCGCGGCTGGCCGCACCGGTGACGCCGGGACGCCCGGACCCGGCGAACGCGGCCGCGGTGGTCGGGGCGATCGCGCGCGCCGTCGGGCTGGTCGAGGCCGGCGAGGCGGCCGCCGTGGTGACCAACCCGATCAGCAAGAAGGCGCTGCGCGACGGGGCCGGCTTCGCCTTCCCCGGCCACACCGAGTTCCTCGCCCACCTGGCCGGGGTCGCCCGGCCGGTGATGATGCTGGCCTCGCCCGTGCTGCGGGTGGTGCCGGTGACCATCCACATCCCGCTTGCCGAGGTGCCCGGCGCGCTGACCGGCGCGCTGATCGAGGCGACCGCGCGGATCACCGCGGAGGCGCTGCGCCGCGATTTCGGCATCGAGCGGCCGCGGCTCGCGGTGGCCGGGCTCAACCCGCACGCCGGCGAGGGCGGCCAGATCGGCCGCGAGGAGATCGAGCTGATCGGCCCGGCCCTCGAGCGGCTGCGCGCCGGGGGGCTCGAGGTCGCCGGACCGCTGCCCGCCGACACCATGTTCCACGCCGAGGCGCGCGCCCGCTACGACGCGGCGCTGACCATGTATCACGACCAGGGGCTGATCCCGCTGAAGGCGCTCGACTTCGCGCGCGGCGTCAACGTGACGCTGGGCCTGCCCTTCGTGCGCACCTCGCCCGACCACGGCACCGCCTTCGACATCGCCGGCACCGGCAGCGCCGACCCGACGAGCCTGATCGAGGCGCTGAACCTCGCCGCCGGGATGGCCGCGCGTCGCGCCGCCGGGCAAGGCGCGAGCGGGCCGGAGGCGTGAGCGGGCCGGCGGACGGCCTGCCGCCGCTGCGCACGGTGATCGCGCGGCACGGGCTCTCGGCGCGCAAGGCGCTGGGCCAGAACTTCCTGATGGACCTGAACCTGACCGCCCGCATCGCCCGGGTCGCCGGGTCGCTCGAGGGGGTGACGGTCGTCGAGGTCGGCCCCGGCCCCGGCGGGCTGACCCGGGCGCTGCTCGCCGAGGGCGCGGCGCGGGTGATCGCCGTCGAGCGCGACGCGCGCTGCCTCGCGGCGCTGGGGGAGATCGCGGCGCGCTACCCCGGCCGCCTCGAGGTAGTGGCCGGCGATGCGCTGGCGGTGGACATTGCCCCGTATCTGCCGCCGTATCTGGGGGACGGCCCGGTGCGGGTGGTCGCCAACCTGCCCTACAACATCGCCACCGAGCTGTTCGTGCGCTGGATGACGCCCGCGGCCTGGCCGCCCCGGTGGGACTCGCTGACGCTGATGTTCCAGCGCGAGGTGGCCGAGCGCATCACCGCGCGGCCGGGCAGCGGCACCTATGGCCGGCTCTCGGTGCTGGCACAGTGGCGGGCGCGGGCGCGGATCGCCTTCGAGGTCAACCCGGCGGCCTTCACGCCGCCGCCCAAGGTGACCTCGGCGGTCGTGCACCTGGTGCCGGCGGAGCCTGTGGCCGAGGTCTCGCCCCGGGTGCTGGAGAGCGTGGTCGCCGCCGCCTTCGCGCAGCGGCGCAAGATGCTGCGCCAGTCGCTGAGGTCGCGCATTCCCGACCCCCTGCCGCTGCTGGCGGCCGTCGGGATCGACCCGGAGCGGCGAGCCGAGACGCTGACGCTGGCCGAGTTCGTGGCGCTCGCCCGGGCCGCCGAGGCCGCGGGAATCGCGGTGGGCAAGGGCTGAGGCCGGCACGCGAAAATCCCGGGCCTGATCGGGGATCTCGCACCGTGCGACCCGGTATCGCGCCGCCCCCGGGTCAGGTCCGGGTCAGCTCCGGGGCATGCGAGTGGCCCGGTCAGTCGGTCCGGTCAGTCGGTCCAGTCATTTGGCCGGGTCATTTGGTCTGGGCGTCGGCCTCGGGCGGCTCGGATTTCTGGGCCTGGTCGCGGCGCTGGTTGCGCCGGCGCCGGGGCGGCTGGCTGGCGCTCAGCTCCTCGGCCTCGACCAGCAGGTTATCGCTGTCCTCGGAGCCCGCCGGGTCGATGGTGGTGAGGCCGCTGACCTCGGCATTGCGCCGCGTCTCGCCGCCGTCGGCCCGGATGCCTGGCGCGCCGGGGGGCCGCTCGTCACGCCGCTCGTCACGCCGCTCGTCTCCGCGATCGTCACGCCGGTCGTCACGCCGGTCGTCACGCCGGTCGTCGCGCTGGCCGGCGCCGTAGGTCTCCTCGCCTTCGTCGGCGCCGGAATCCTCGCGCCCGTCGCCGTCCGCGCCGTCCTGGTCCTGGCCGCGCTGGTCGCGGCGCTGGTCGTCGCGGGGGCCCTGCGCCTCGAGCAGCAGGCGCTGGTAGTGCTCGGCGTGCTGGAGGAAGTTCTCCGACATCACCCGGTCGCCGGAGGTCTGCGCGTCGCGCGCCAGCGTCAGGTACTTTTCGATGACCTGCTGCGGCGTGCCGCGCACCTTTCCCTCGGGGCCCGCGCTCTCGTAGACGCGGTTGACGACGTTGCCGTTGGGCTTGCGATTGCCACGCCCACGCGCACGGTTCGGTTTTTGCGATGGTCTCATGTTACCTGTTTTGGTTCGCTATGGGCCGTGCCGCCCCGGGGTCGGCGGGACACCCTGCCTCTCCGCCGGTCGGGCACGGATTGTACCGGGCCGGCGAGATCCACTTTCGCTATGGTGCGGTGTCCCGGTCTTCCCCAAAAGAGGCTCGCGCGATCCGCTGCGCCAGCCGACCAGGACACTGATGGATATACCCTGTTTCGCCGGTTTCTCAACCGCCAATCGGGGGGTGACTCGCAAATAATCGGTGGAATCGGGGTATTTCAAGCGGTTTTTTCGGGGTGCGACACTGCGGCAACACGGTCGCGGCCGTCGAGGTCGGCCACGATCCGGGCGCAAGCGAGCCCCGCCGCGGCGAGGATCGCGGCCGCGGCGGGCCCCTGTCCGGACCCGATCTCCAGCATCAGCCGCCCGCCCGGCGAGAGCAGCGGCCCGACCCCGGCGGCGATGCGGCGAACGGCGTCGAGGCCGTCCGGCCCGCCGGCGAGCGCCAGCCGCGGCTCGTGCTCGCGCACCTCCGGCTCGAGGGCGGCAAGCTCGGCCTCGCTCACGTAGGGTGGGTTCGCGACGACCAGATCGAACGGTTCGGCAAGACCGCCGCACCAGTCGCCCTGGCGGAACCCGGCCCGCCCGGCCAGGCCCAGCGCCCGGGCGTTCTGCCGCGCCACCGCCAGCGCCGCGGCCGAGATATCGACGCCGAGGCCGGCGGCTTCGGGCCACTCGGCGAGCAGCGTGAGCAGGATGCAGCCCGAGCCGGTGCCGAGGTCGAGGATGCGCCGCGCCGGCGGGCCCTCGAGGGCATGTGCGATCAGCGTCTCCGTCTCGGGGCGCGGGTCGAGCACGTCCGGCGTCACCCGAAAGCGCCGGCCCCAGAAGAGCCGGCCCCCGACGATGTGTGAGAGCGGCGCCCGGCCCGCACGCGCCGCGACGGCGTGCTCGAAGCGGGCGATCTCGTGCGGCCTGGCGGGATCGCGCAGTGTCGCGGCCAGCCCCGGCCCGTCGATCCGCGCGGCCCAGCGGTAGAGTAGCCGCGCGTCGCGCCCGGGCTCGGGCACCCCGGCGGCGCCGAGACGCGCGGCGGCGCGGGCGATGAGCTCGGCGCGGGCGATGAGCCGGGCGTGGCCGGGGCCGCTCACCGCTCCATCTCCGCCAGCTTCGCCGCCTGGTCGGCGGCCACCAGCGCATCGATGATCTCGTCGAGGTCGCCCTCGAGCACCTCGCCGAGCCGGTAGAGGGTCAGCCCGATGCGGTGGTCGGTGACCCGGCCCTGCGGGAAGTTGTAGGTGCGGATGCGCTCGGAGCGGTCGCCCGAGCCGACCTGGCCCTTGCGCTCGGCGGCGCGCGACTCGGCGGCCTGGCGGCGCTCGCGGTCGTAGAGGCGGGCGCGCAGCACCTCGATGGCGCGGGCGCGGTTCTGGTGCTGGGACTTCTCCGACGCGGTGACCACGATGCCGGTGGGGACGTGGGTGAGGCGCACCGCCGAGTCGGTGGTGTTGACGTGCTGGCCGCCGGCGCCCGAGGCGCGCATGGTCTCGATGCGGATGTCGGAGGGCGCGATCTCGATGTCCACCTCCTGCGCCTCGGGCAGCACGGCCACCGTAGCCGCCGAGGTGTGGATGCGTCCGCCCGCCTCGGTGACGGGGACGCGCTGCACGCGATGCACGCCGCTCTCGAACTTGAGCCGCGAGAACACGCCCTTGCCGCGGATGGCGGCGACCGCCTCGCGGATGCCGCCGCGCTCGGAGGACTGCTCCTCGAGGACCTCGGCGGTCCAGCCGTGGCGCTCGGCATGGCGCAGATACATGCGCAGCAGGTCGCCGGCGAACAGCGCCGCCTCCTCGCCGCCGGTGCCCGGGCGGATCTCGAGGATCGCGGCGCGTGCGTCGTCGGCGTCGCGGGGCAGCAGCGCCTTGAGGAGCTTGTCCTCGAGCGCGGGCAGGCGCGCCTCCAGCGCCGCGACCTCCTCCTCGGCGAGCGCGCGCATCTCGGGCTCGCGCAAGTCCGGGTCCGCCAGCATCTCGCGGGCGGCCTCGAGCTCGGCCTGCGTCTGCTGCCAGGCGCGGATGCTGGCGACCACCGGCGCCAGCTCGGCGTGGTCGCGGCCGAGCCGGGCGATCTCGGCCGGGTCGGTTTCCACGTTCATCCGCGCCTCGACATAGGCGAGGCGGTCCAGAATTTCGTGCATGCGCTGGGCGGGGATCATGGCATGGCCCTGTGCCCGGCGCGGCGGGCGGCGTCAAGCAGGCGTTTGCGTCCGGTCATGGATGGTATATATGTTGGTGATGCACCGGATGCTGGTTCCTGCG
Organism: Thermohalobaculum sp.; assembly: GCA_035513135.1. Lineage (GTDB taxonomy): Bacteria > Pseudomonadota > Alphaproteobacteria > Rhodobacterales > Rhodobacteraceae > Thermohalobaculum. The sequence continues at coordinate 31,619 of DATKCQ010000086.1, read as the reverse complement.
GTGGTTCTGTCGCTCGGCCTCGCGGCGTGGCCGGCCGTGGCGGACGGTCCGAAGGCGAACCCCTATTACAACCCGCCGCGCCCGAAGCAGGGCTACAGCTATCCCGACTGCTACTGCACCGACAGCACCGGCGGCCGCGTCGAGATGGGCCAGACCGCCTGCCTGACGATCGGCCAGCGGCAGGTGCTGGCGCGCTGCGACATGTCGGTGAACAACCCGACCTGGCGCTATGAGTCGGTGGAGGAGGGCTGCCCAGGGGTGTGAGCCGGGGTGTGAGCCGGGGCCGCGCCCTCGCCCAACTCGCCGAGCCAGGTCCGCACCCGCTGCCGGTTCGCCCCGAGATCGTCCCTGCCGTAGCGCGAGCGTGACCACACCACGAGGCCGGCGCCGTCCCCGACCGGCACCGCCTTGACCGTGAGGTAGTCCGGAAAGCCGATGACCGGGGTGCGCTGGACATAGCTGATCATGCCGCTCTCCACATCGCCGGCCACCACCTGCGTGCGCGGCTGGGCGCGGGCCACCGCGTCGAAGCGCGCGAGCAGCGCCCGCTGGCTCGCGGCGTGGACCTGCGTGGCGATGTGCGGCGCGGCGGCGGTGGTGCCGGGCGGCGCGGCGAGGATCTCGTTCGGCGTCCCGCGCAACCCGGCGCTCACCGGGTCGACGTGCCAGCGCTGCGGATCGTGGCCCGATAGGTTGATCGCCGCATAACCCGAGCCCAGGATCAGGACCAGCGCGACCCCCAGCCAGCGGGCGAGGCGGCGCAGCACCGGCCTACTCGGCGGCGTGCGGGGCCGAGGCCGCGGGGGTTTCGGCCGCGGAAGCTTCGGCGTTCCCGGCCTCGATCTCGGCGGCCTTCTTCTCGACCAGCTCGACGATGTGCTCGATCATGCGCTCGTTCGACATCTTGTGGTCCTGCTTGCCGGCGAGATAGACCATGCCCGCCCCGGCGCCGCCGCCGGTGAAGCCGACATCGGTCATCAGCGCCTCGCCCGGGCCGTTCACCACGCAGCCGATGATCGACAGCGACATCGGCGTGGCGATGTGGGCCAGCCGCTCCTCGAGCGTCGCCACGGTCCTGATCACGTCGAAGCCCTGGCGCGAGCAGGACGGGCAGGCGATGATGGTGACCCCCTTGTGGCGCAGGCCCAGTGCCTTGAGGATCTCGAAGCCGACGCGGACCTCCTCGACCGGGTCGGCCGAAAGCGAGACGCGGATGGTGTCGCCGATGCCCATCCACAGGAGGTTCCCCAGCCCGATGGCCGACTTGACGGTGCCGGTCACGCGGCCGCCCGCCTCGGTGATGCCGAGGTGGATGGGGGCGTCGCAGGCCTCCGCCAGCTGCTGGTAGGCGGCGGCGGCGAGGAACACGTCGGACGCCTTCACCGAGACCTTGAACTCGTGGAAGTCGTTGTCCTGCAAGAGCTTCATGTGCTCGAGCGCCGACTCGACCATGGCCTCGGGACACGGCTCGCCGTGGCGCTCGAGCAAGTGGCGCTCGAGCGAGCCGGCGTTCACCCCGATGCGCATCGAGCAGCCGTGGTCCCTGGCGGCGCGGATCACCTCGCGCACCCGGTCGTGCGAGCCGATGTTGCCCGGGTTGATGCGCAGGCAGGCGGCGCCGGCCTCGGCCGCCTCGATGGCGCGCTTGTAGTGGAAATGGATGTCGGCGACGATCGGCACCTCGACGGCGGGGACTATTTTCCTCAGCGCGTCCGTCGAGTCCTTGTCCGGGCAGGAGATGCGCACGATATCAGCTCCGGCCTCGGCGCAGGCGCGCACCTGGGCGATGGTGGCCTCGGCGTCCGGGGTGGGCGTGTTGGTCATGGTCTGCACCGAGATCGGCGCATCGCCGCCCACCTCGACCGGGCCGACGCGAATCTTGCGGCTGTGCCGGCGATAGATGCTGCGCCAGGGGCGGACGGGGTTGACGGTCATGGGCCCTCCTCGGGTGCAACGCGCACCGCCCAGAAATAAGCCGGCAGCCGCGCGAAGTCGAGGGGGCGGTCGGGGGCCGGTCAGGGGCCGGTCGGGGGCGCGGTGCGACGGGCATGGCCCGGCGACGGGTCGCGCCTCCTGTTGCGTTGATTGAATCTCGCGGCCGGCGGGCCGCACGGGCACCACGGATGAGGAGGCGCAACATGCGCACGCTCTGGATGATTGCCGTTCTCGCCGCGCCGGCGGTACTGGCGGCCTGCGCCGGGCCGCGTCAGGTCGACGCGACGCCACCGTCGGTCACCTATGCCTTCGAGAGCCGCCGCGACTACGACGACATCGTGCAGCGGGCGGACCGGCATTGCTACGACAACTACCGCCTGCGCGCCTACGAGATCGACCGCAGGGACGCCGGGCGCGGCTACGAGGCGACTTTCGTCTGCGAGTGAGGCCCCGCAGCCGCCCCGGTCAGTGCAGCGCGGCGTAGGCGGCCGCCTCCTCGAACAGCATGGCGTGGCGCGCGGCGAGGCGGCGCGGGTCGTCGTCATAGCCGCCGCCGAGGACGCCGGCGAGCGGGATGCCGAGGCCGCGCACGGCGGCGATGACCTGGGCGTCGCGGGCGCGGATGCCCGCGTCGGTCAGCGCCAGCCGGCCGAGCCGGTCGCCGGCCCAGACGTCGACCCCGGCATTGTAGAAGACGATGCGCGGCCGCGAGGCCGCGAGCGCCTGCGCCACGCCCACGCGCAGCGCCGAGAGATAGGCCTCATCGCCGGTGCCGTCGGGCAGCGCGATGTCGAGGTCCGAGCGGGCCTTGCGGGCGGGAAAGTTCCGCTCGGCATGGATCGAGAAGGTGAAGACGCCGGGCTCGGCGGCGAACACCCGCGCCGTGCCGTCGCCCTGGTGCACGTCGGCGTCGATCACCAGCACCGGGCCGGGCACGCCCTGGGCCATGAGGTTGCGGATGGCCACCGCCACGTCGTTGAAGACGCAGTAGCCCGCCCCGCCCTCGGGGCCGGCGTGGTGCGAGCCGCCCGCCGCGTTCAGCGCCAGCCCGTGCTCGAGCGCCAGCCAGGCGGCGAGCAGCGTGCCGGCCGAGGCCAGCCGGGCCCGGCGCGCCAGCATGGCGCTGCCCGGCAGGCCGATGCGGCGCACCTCCGCGGGTGCCAGCGCCTGGCCGAACACCCGGGCGACATAGGCCGCGTCGTGCGCCAGCCCGACCTGCGCCGCCGAGGCGGGCGCGGGGCGCGGGGCGCCCACGGCCGGCATCAGGCGGCGCGCCAACAGCGCCTCGCGCAGATTGCCGTATTTCGACATGGGGAAACGGTGCCCCGGCTTCAGGGGCACCAGGTAGTCGGGGTGATGCACGACCGGCAGCACCGGCGGTCGCCGCGACGCGCCCGGCAGCGCGCGGTCAGCCGCGCGCCTCGCCCACCGCCTTCCAGGCCAGCGGCATGATCAGCGCCGCCAGCGCCAGCTTCAGCGCGTCGCCCAGCAGGAACGGCCACAGCCCCCAGTCGAGCACCGTCGCCCAGCCGTGCTCGGCGGCGAACAGCTGGCCGAGCCACAGCAGCCCCGGCAGGTAGATCACCAGGTTGCCGATCAGCATGGCGGCGGCCATGCGCAGGTGCGAGCGATCCCAGCCGAGCCGGGCCAGCCAGCCGAGCAGCCCCGCGGCCAGTGCGAAGCCCACCAGGTAGCCCCCCGTGGGCCCCATCATATAGGCGATGCCGCTGCTCTGCGCGCTCGAAGCGGTGAACACGTCGAAGCCCAGCGCGCCGATGGCGAGGTAGGCGAGGACCGTGACCACCCCGAGCCGCAGCCCGTAGGCCGCGCCGATGGTCAGCACGGCGAAGGTCTGCATGGTCACGGGCACCGGCCAGAACGGCACCTTGAGCTTCGCCGCGATGGTCAGGGCGGCGATGCCGATGGCGACCAGCGCCAGACGCTTGAGCAGCAGCGCCTGGCCCTCGCGCGGCAGGATGACCTCGGCCAGGACCTTGTTCGGTAGGGTGCGCGCCATCTCGTTGCTCCTCGTTTCTCGGTGGCCTGACTCTGTGGCTTGCGCCGGTGGCGCGATGCGCGGAAACTCGCGAAGTTATGCAGTGCCGCCCGAACGCACGCAAGCACGAAGGCGGCCAAGTCGGCGTGCTCGCCCGGACGCGCCGGACTGCGGTATCGTGCCGGATCGCCCGGGCGAGCGCGCGAATGCATCCTGGCACCGCCGGCACAGGAGAGGACGCCACCATGAAACGGCTTTGCCACGCGCTGCCCGCGATCCTCGCCCTGTGTCTAGTCACGCTCCTCGCCGTCCCCGCACCGGCCGGCGGCGGTATCGAGGTGGTGCACCCCTGGGCACGCCCCTCGATCCCGAACCGGCCCGGCGTGGTCTATCTCGGCATCCACAACCTGGGCGACGCACCCGACCGCCTGGTCGGCGCGCGCGCCGGGGAGGCGGGCTCGGCCGAGCTGCACAAGGCCGAGCAGAAGGACGGCCTGATGCGCATGTCCCCGGTCGAGGCCATCGAGGTGCCGGCCGGCGGCATGGCGCATCTGGGGCCCGGCGGCCTGCACATCATGCTGTTCGACCTCGCGGCGCCGCTGAAGGCGGGCGACAGCCTCGCCCTCACGCTGCGGTTCGAGCGGGCGGGCGAGGTGCCGGTCACCGTGCCGGTCATGCGCGACGGCCACCAGCATGGGGGCGCGCATGGCCACGGCGACACGGGACACGGCGACACGGGACACGGCGGCGCGGGACACGGCGGCGCGGAAAATTGATGGCACTTCGCCACTTTGTCGCCTTGTTCGCACCGGCCGGCGTGGGCTAGACTGCGCACAGGCAAGCAACCACGGCAGGATTCACCGGCTTGGGAGCCCAGTTCGGCAGCGCACGCCCGCGACCTCGCGCAACACCTGAGCGGCGCGGGCTGGCGCTCGACCTGACCCCGGACGAGGTGGTTCTCTACGAGGGCGGCGCGGCGCAGGGCTGGCGCAGGTTCGCCGGGGTGGCGCTCGAGGACCCGGAGTTCCTCGCGGTCATCGGCCTCCTGCGCGCCGAGGCCGAGAGCGAGCTCGGCGCCGCCGGGCCGGTGCGGCTCTGGCTGCCCGGCGACCAGGTCCTGAGCCTCCCGGCCCGCCTCGGCGAGCACGATCCCGACGCCCGCCTGCGTGCCGCGTTCCGCCAGGCCGGCCGCGAGACGGGCCACGCCGCGGCGGACATCGCCGTGGCCTTGGCGCCGCCCGGCCCGGCCGGCACCACCACCGTGCTCGTCACCTACGCCACCACCTGGCACGAGGCGCGCGACTACGCGGGGCGCTGGGGGTTCGTGCCGGGCCCGGTCTCGACGCGCCACCGGGCGGACGATTTCGGCCCGCAGGGGCCGGTCTTCCAGCTCGATGCCGCGCTGCGCGAGCGGGCGTGGCCCGGCCGGCGGCACCCCGCCTGGCTGGCCGTGGCGTTCGCCGCAATGTTCTGGCCGGCGCTTCCCGAGCCGGCGGCAGCGAGCCAGGCCCCCGCCGCCGCGCCGGCGCCCGTGGCGCGCGCACCGGCGCGCGCGCCGACACGCACGCCGGGCTGGGAGGCCGGTCCCGCCGACACCTTTCACGGGATCGCCGCGGTGCTTCCCGCCGCGCGCCCCGATACGCCGGGCGGGCCGGCGCTTGCCGCGCCGCAGCCGGCGCTGCCGCTACCAGCCGCGCCGCGACCGGCTCCGCTCGCCGTGCCGTCAGGGCCATCGGCGGAAGGGGCCGCGGAGACCTCCGGGGCCTCCGGGGCCTCCGGCCTCGCCGCGCCACCGCCGGCACCGCGCCCTGCCCGGTCGGCCCGCGCCTCGGTGGCGCCGAGCCTGTTCCCGGCGGCGCCCGTGGCGGCGGCCGGGGGGGCGGCCGGGGGCGGCCTGCCTGCCGACCGGGCGGCCCTGGTCGGAATCTTCAACTTCGAGGCCGGGCGCAAGGCACTGCTGCGCCTGCCGGGCGGCGACTACCGCACGGTCGCGATCGGCGACGTGCTCGACGGCTGGCGGGTCAGCGCCATCGGGGTCGACGCGATGCGGGTGAACCGCGGGGCCGAAAGCCGGACGCTGCTGCTGGTCAGCCGCTGACCCCGCCCGGATTGCCGCCGGTGCCGCCGGTTCCCCCGGTTCCCCCGGTTCCCCCTGTGCCCGCCGCGCCCCCTGCGCTCCCGGCCCGCCAGGCGGCCCAGTCCTCGGGCGTGTCGAGGTCGGTGGAAGCGGCGGTGCCGGGCAGCGGCACCTCGGCGAGAAACTCCGGGTAGTCCCCGATCAGCGGGCGCGCCCCGGCGTCGCCCTCGAGCCCGCGCAGGAGCTCGAAGAAGCGCCGGCCGAACAGCACCGGGTGGCCGGGGCGACCGGCCTCGGTCATGGCGCGCACGATGGCGCGGCCCGCCGCAGGGTCGAAGGCGGCGATCAGCCGGTCCACATGGGCGGCGGTCAGCTCGGGCATGTCGGCGAGCACGATCAATACGGCGTCGGCGTCGGGCCTGAGCGCCGCCACGCCGGCGCCGATCGAGGTGCCCATGCCCTCGGCGGCCCGGCGGTTGCCGACCACCCGCGCGCCCGTGCCCTCGAGGGCGGCGCGCCGGGCGCCCGGCTCGGGCGGCAGGACGACGACGACCTCGTCCACGGCGCTCGCCTCCAGCGTGCCGACCACGTGGCGCAGCAGCGGCCGCCCGCCGACCGGCTCGACCAGCTTGTCGCGCCCGCCCATGCGGCGCGACTGGCCGGCCGCCAGCACCAGGGCGGAGACCACCGGGCGCAGCGCGATCTCGGCGCCGCCGGCGCGCGGGGCGGGGCGCGAGGGTATCTCCTTGAGCAGCCCGCCGACGCCCATCGCGGCGATGTCTGCGGGCGTCGGGTCGAGCCCGCAGGCAACCCGCTCGAGCACCCAGTCGACCCCCGAGAGCTTGAGCGAGCGGGCCGAGCCGGGCAGGCCGATGACCCGCCGCTCGCCGAGCTCGGCGAGGAACACCAGGTTGCCGGGGTCGACCGGCATGCCGAAGCGCCTGACCCGGCCGCCGGCCGCGGCGACCGCAGCGGGGCCCACATCGGCGCGGTCCGAGGTAGCGGAGCCCGTGAGTATCAGAACGATGTCGCCCTCGGCCCTGGCGAGCGCCGCGGCAAGGGCGGCGGTGTCGTGCGCGACGACCTGCTCCGAGACGCCTTCGATGCCGAGCGCGGCAAGCCGGGTGCGCAGCGCCTGCGCGCCCTTGGCAACCAGCTTCTCGGGCATCCCCGGCGTGCGGGTGAGGATCACCCCGGCGCTGCGGCGGGCGAGCGGGCGCACCGCCACCGCGGCCTGGCCCGCCAGCAGCGCCTCGGCCTCGGCGACCGCCGGCTCGGGGGCGGCGTAGGGGATGATCTTGACGGTGGCGACCATCTCGCGCGGCTGGACGCGGGCGAAGTCGGCGAGCGTCGCCACCGTGATCGCCTCGTCGATCCGGTTCACCCGGCCGATCAGCGCGGCGTCGAGGCGCAGCACCCCGGCCTCGGCCGCGTAGAGGTTGACCCGGCCGGTAAACGGGGCGGAGAGGGTGAGGCGCGCGGCCTCGGGGTCGGGCGCCAGGGCGAGGCCAATGCGCCGGGCGGCGGTGTCCTCGGTCACGTCGCCGGGCTCGAGGCGGGCGACGGTGATCTCGGCGAAGCCCTCGGCGGCCAAGGCGGCGATGTCGGCCGCCGTGACGCGCCGGCCCTTCTTCAGCCGCCCGGCGGCGAGGCCGATGGAATGGGCCAGCACCGCGCCCTCGGCCTCGGCCAGCCGGACCGGGCCGAACTTCATGGGCGCCGGCCCGGGCGCGTCTCGGGCTTGCGCAGCCGCTCGGTCATCTGGGCGAGCACGGCGATGGCGATCTCGGCCGGCGAGCGGGCGCCGATGGCCAGGCCGACGGGGGCGTCGATGCGGGCGATCTCGGAGTCGGTGAGACCGGCCTCCCTGAGCCGCGCCGCGCGCTTGGCGTGGGTGCGGGTCGAGCCCAGCGCGCCGATGTAGAAGACCGGGCTTCGCAGCGCCGCGATCAGCGCGGGGTCGTCGATCTTGGGGTCGTGGGTCAGCGTGACCACCGCCATGCGGGTGTCCAGACCGTGCGCGGCGAGCGCCTTGTCGGGCCAGTCGTGCACCAGATGGCGGCCGGGGAAGCGGGCACGGGAAGCGAACGCCTCGCGCGGGTCGATCAGGGTGACGTCGTAGCCCGCCTGCTCGGCCATCGCCACGAGCGGCTGGGCGATATGCCCGGCGCCGACGATGGCGAGCCTGAGCGGCGGGTTGTGCACGGCGATGAAGCGCGCCGGGTCCGCCGCGTCGAAGCCAGAGCGGTCGGCGTCGAAGCGGGCCGGGTCGGCCGCGTAGGGCAGCAGCTCGCGCCGCCATTCCCGCGTGTCGGTGGCGACCGCGACGGCGCGGCGCGCGGCGCGGGCGGCGCTGAGCTCGTCGAGCAGGCCCGGCTCCGGCCCCTGGCCGCGCCCGACCGGCTCGACCATCACGCGGATGCGGCCGCCGCAGGCGAGCCCGACGGCGAAGGCCTCGTCGTCGCTGACGCCGAAGTCGAGGATGCGGCAGCGCCCGTCCTCGAGCGATTCCTGCGCCTCGACCACCACGGCGCCCTCGACGCAGCCGCCCGAGACCGAGCCCATGAGCTCGCTCTCGGCCGAGACGGCGAGCTGCGCGCCGACCGGGCGCGGCGCCGAGCCCCAGGTCTCGATGACGGTGGCGAGCGCCGCGCCCTTGCCGGCGCGGTGCCAGGCGAGCGCCGTCTCGGGGATGCGGTCGTGCTCGGCGATGCTCATGGCGGCCTCCGGCTACACAGTTGGCCCCTGCGCGCGCCGCTGGCAAGGCTCAGGGGACGGGCCGACCCATCAGGCGGGCCTTCTCGCCCTGGTCCCCGGGGCGGGTCAGGGCCTGCGCCAGCGACTCGAGACTCGCGAGATTGTGCGCCGCGCGGAGGCTGTCCACATGGGGCAGCAGCGCCTTCACGCCCTGCGCACGGGCTTCGAAGCCCTCCCAGCGCAGGAGCGGGTTGAGCCAGATCAGCTTGCGGCAGGAAAGCTTCAGGCGTTCCGCCTCGCGCGCCAGCCGCGCCGGGTCCTCGCGGTCGAGGCCGTCAGTGATCAGCAGCACCACGCCGCCCTGCCCCAGCACCCGGCGCGACCACAGCTTGTTGAACGCCTCGAGCGCCGCGCCGATGCGGGTGCCGCCCTCCCAGTCCTCGACCTCCCTGCCCGCGCGGGCCAGCGCCTCGTCCGCGTCGCGGCGGCGGAAGTGGCGGGTAACGTTGGTCAGCCTCGTGCCGAAGGTGAAGACGTGCACCGAGGACCACCCCGCGCCGGGTGCGTTCGCCGCGGCGTGCAGGAAATGCAGCATCATGCGGCTGTAGGCGGCCATGGAGCCCGAGATGTCGCACAGCGCGATGAGCGCCGGCCACCTCTGGCGACGGCGGCGCCGCGCCAGCGTGCGCACCTCGCCGCCCTGGCGCATGGCGCCGCGCATGGTGCGGCGCCAGTCGGCGATGCGGCCGTGCGCGTCCGCGATGGTGCGGCGCGAGGCGATGGGCCGCACCGGAAGCGCGAGGGCGGCGATGGCGCGGCGCGCCTCGGCGGCCTCCGCGGCGGTCATCTGCTCGAAGTCGCGCGACTTCAGGATCTCGTCGGTGGAGAAGGTCAGCGTGGCGTCGAACGCGACCTCTTCGCGCTTGGGCGCCTCGCGCGGCGGGGGCGTGTCGATGCCGGCGGTCAGGCCCGCGGCGGCGCGCTCCTCGCCGGGGCTCTTCGCGCGCGCGTGCGGCGGCGCGCGCATCTCGGGCAGCAGCAGGCCCATCATCTTCTCGAGCATCTGCGGGTCGCGCCAGAACATGTGGAAGCACTGGTCGAACACCGCGCGCTGCTCGGGGCGCGACAGGAAGCACGCCGCGAGCGTGTGGTAGAAGTCCGAGCGGTACTCGAAGCCGCCCGCCGCCACGGCGTTCACCGCGTCGACCACGCGGCCCGTGCCCACCGGCAGGCCGGCGGCGCGCAGCGCCCGGGCGAAGTGCAGGATGTTCGCCGCCAGCCGCCCGTGATGGGGCGTCGCAAGCTGGCGCGGCATCAGGCCGCCCCCACCTTCACGCCGCCCCCACCTTCACGCCGCCCCCGCCATCGCCCGCTTGACGTCGTCGAGCACGCGCTTGGCCTGGCTGTCGCGGAAGCGGGCGATATCGTCCTGGTATTTGAGCAGCGCGCCCAGCGTGTCCGACACCGTCTCGGCGTCGAGCTCCATGGCGTCGAGCGCCACCAGGCACTTGGCCCAGTCGATGGTCTCGGCGACACCGGGGCGCTTGAACAGGTCCTCGCTGCGCAGGCGCTGGACGAAGGCGACCACCTCGGCGGCCAGCTTCTCGCCGACCTCGGGCGCGCGGGCCTTGAGGATGGCGAGCTCGCGCTCGGCGTCGGGGTAGTCGACCCAGTGGTAGAGGCAGCGGCGCTTCAGCGCGTCGTGGATCTCGCGGGTGCGGTTCGAGGTGAGGATGACGATGGGCGGCGCCTCGGCGTGGATGGTGCCGAGCTCGGGGACCGTCACCTGGTAGTCGCTGAGCGCCTCCAAGAGGAAGGCCTCGAACGGCTCGTCGGTGCGGTCGAGCTCGTCGATCAGCAGCACCGGCGGGCCGCCGGGCTGGGGCTCCAGCGCCTCGAGCAGCGGGCGGCGGATCAGGAACCGGTCGGAGAACAGCTCGGAGCCCAGCACGTCGCGGTCGACCGCGCCCTCGGCCTCGGCGAGGCGGATCTCGATCATTTGCGCGGGGTAGTTCCAGTCATAGACCGCCTGGCCCGCGTCGAGCCCCTCGTAGCACTGCAGCCGGATCAGCCGGCGGTCGAGCCCGGCCGCGAGCGCCTTGGCGATCTCGGTCTTGCCTACGCCCGCCTCGCCCTCGAGAAACAGCGGGCGGCCGAGCCTGAGGGCGAGGAACACCACGGTGCCCAGCGCCCGGTCGGCGATGTAGCCGGTGCGGCCGAGCAGTTCCTGGGCCTCGTCGATGGATTCGGGCAGGGCGCGCATCGTTCACTCCAGACACTCGTGCCGGCAAAGGAAGGGCCGGAGCCGGGAAAATTCAACCAAGCCCCGCCGCGGCCTATAGCAGCACCAGGGTGGCGAGGCCAAGGAAGGCGAAGAAGCCGACCACGTCGGTCACCGTGGTGACGAAGGTGCCCGAGGCCAGCGCCGGGTCGATGCCGGCCCGCTCGAGCCCCAGCGGGATCAGCGTGCCCGAGAGCGCCGCGGCGATCATGTTGATCACCATCGCCACCGCGATCAGCCCGCCGATTGCCGGTTGGCCGAACCAGGCCCAGGCGACGCCGCCCATGAGCACGGCGAACACCAGCCCGTTGATCACGCCCGCGCCGGCCTCGCGCATGATGACGCGGTAGGCGTTGGTCGCGGTCAGGTCGCGGGTGGCGAGCGCGCGCACCGCCACGGTGAGCGATTGGGTGCCGGCGATGCCGCCCATGGAGGCTACGATCGGCATCAGGATGGCCAGCGCCACGACCCGCTGGATGGTGTCCTCGAAGACGCCGATCACCGCGGCCGCGAGGATCGCGGTCACCAGATTCGCGCCGAGCCAGGGCAGGCGGCGCCGCGTGATCTCCCACATGTCGTCGGAGATCTCCTCGTCGCCGACGCCACCGAGGCGCAGGATGTCCTCCTCGGCCTCCTCCTCGAGCACGTCCATGGCGTCGTCGATGGTGATCACGCCGACCGCGCGCCCGGCGTGATCCACCACCGGGGCGGAGAGCAGGTGGTACTGCTTGAAGGCGTAGGCCACGTCCTCCTGCGGGTCCTCGACGCGGATGGTGCGGATGTCGCGCGCCATCAGCGACTCGAGCGTCACCGGGCGGCGCGCGCCGATCAGCGTGCCCAGCGCCACCTTGCCGACGGGCTTGGCCGCCGGGTCGACGATGATGATGTCGTAGAACGGCTCGGGCAGCTCCTCGGCGGCGCGCAGGAAGTCGATCATCTGCCCGACCGTCCAGAACGGCGGGGCCTTGACGAACTGGCTCTGCATGAGCCGCCCGGCGGCGTATTCCGGGTACTCGAAGGCGCGGGCGACGGCGGCGCGCTCGCCCGGCTCCAGTGCCTCGAGCACCTGGCGGCGATGCTCCTCGTCGAGGTCCTCGAGCAGGTAGACGACATCGTCGGATTCGAGCTCCTTGACCACCCCGGCAAGCTTCTCGGGCGTGAGGTAGGAGAGCAGGTCGTCGCGCACGCCCTCCTCGACCTCGACCAGGAACTGCTGGTCGATCTCGGCCCAGACCAGGTCGATGAACCTGCGGCGGTTCTCGGAGCCGATCTGCTCGACGAGGTCGGCGATGTCGGCGACGTGCAGGTCCTGCAGCAACGAAAGCACGGCGACCCGGTCGCCGGCATTGAGCGATTCGACCACCGCGGCCACGAGCTCGGGATCGAGCGCGTAGCCGTACTCGCGATCGTCCGGCCTCTCCTTCTCGGCGCCGTTGGTCTCGGGTTCGGTCATCGCCGCGCCTCCCTGTGCCCGGGACTCGGCCTCACGCGGCCCAACCTGCTCATAGCCCGGTTCGATGGCGGCGAAAACGGGCGAAGCGATGAAAATTCTGGGTGATGCGGACGCCCGCGGCCGGCAGGCTCAGAGGCGGATCGCCCGGGTCAGCGCGGCCTCGAGCTCGGCCGCGAGGGCGACGCGCTCCTCGGGGCTCAGGAAGGCGCCGAGCTCGATCTCGCGGCCCCCGCCCCCGAGCGTCAGGTAGTTCTCGACCCGGCCCTGCGCGTGCAGCGTCAGCCGGACGTGGAACGGGTCGGCGCTCCAGCGCAGCACCCGGCCCGCCGGCTCGCGCCGCTCGACGCGCATCTCGTCGCGCCAGAGCGCGACCTCCTCGACCAGCCGCCCGTCGAACTCGCTGCGGCGCAGGCCGAGCCAGAGCAGACCCAGCGCCCCGGCGAGGAACGGCGCCAGCCCCCAGAACACCGGGGTGCCGAGGACCGCCAGCAGCGGCAACGCCAGCCCGGCGCCCGCCACGCCCAGCGCCAGCCGCTTGCCGCGCAGGCCGAGCGGCCGGTTCGGCCAGATCAGGGCGCGGTAGACCGGGCGGTCGTGGCGCGCGCGCCAGCCGAGCCGGTGCCCCGGGACGGCAGCGGCCGGGAGCTCGCCCCCGGCCACCGATCTGAAGACCTTGGTCATGGCGGCGTCAGTGGGCGTGTTGCTTGTCCCACATCTCGCGGGTCGGCAGCGTCTCGTAGGTGTGGTGCGGCGGCGGGTTGGAGTGAATCCACTCCATGGTGCCGATCCTGTCGTCCCAGTAGTTCGGCTCCTCGACCTTCCTGCCGTAGAACAGCGTGTAGACCATCACGCCGATGAACACGGCGAAGCTGAGCCCCGAGAGGAACGCGCCCCAGGACGAGATCTCGTTCCAGTAGGAGAACGCCTCGGGGTAGTCGATGTAGCGCCGCGGCATGCCCTGCCGGCCCAGGAAGTGCTGGGGGAAGAAGGTGATGTTGGCGCCGATGAAGAACAGCCAGAAATGCGCCTTGCCCCACAGCTCCGGGTACTGCCTGCCCGTCATCTTGCCGATCCAGTAGTAGATGCCGCAGAAGATGCCGAAGACCGCGCCGAGGCTCATCACGTAGTGGAAGTGGGCGACCACGTAGTAGGTGTCGTGATAGGCCCGGTCGAGCCCCGGCTGGGCCAGCACGATGCCGGTGACGCCGCCCACCGTGAACAGGAAGATGAAACCCAGCGCGAACAGCATCGGCGTCTTGAACTCGATCGAGCCGCCCCACATGGTGGCGATCCACGAGAAGATCTTGATGCCCGTGGGCACCGCGATCACGATGGTCGCCAGCATGAAGTAGGCCTGCGCGTTCTTCGACATGCCCACCGTGTACATGTGGTGCGCCCACACGACGAAGCCGAGCGCACTGATCGCCACCATGGCGAAGACCATGCCGGTATAGCCGAAGATCGGCTTCTTCGAGAAGGTCGAGACCACGTGGCTGACGATGCCGAAGGCCGGCACGATCAGCATGTAGACCTCCGGGTGGCCGAAGAACCACAGGATGTGCTGGTAGAGCACCGGATCGCCGCCGCCGGCCGGGTCGAAGAAGGTGGTGCCGAAGTTGCGGTCGGTGAGCAGCATGGTGATGGCGCCCGCCAGAACGGGAAGCGACAGCAGGATCATCCACGCCGTGCAGAAGATCGCCCAGGGGAACAGCGGCACCTTCAGCAGCGTCATGCCCGGCGCGCGCATGTTGAGGAAGGTGGTGATCATGTTGACCGCGCCGAGGATCGAGGAGGCGCCCGAGAGGTGCACCGCGAAGATGGCGAAGTCCATCGACATGCCGGCCTCGGTGGTCGAGAGCGGGGCGTACAGCACCCAGCCCACCCCGGTGCCGGTCTGCCCGAAGCCGCCGGGCACGACGAGCGACAGGATGCCGAGCGAGGCGCCCGCCACGTAGAGCCAGTAGCTCAGGTTGTTGAGCCGCGGGAACGCCATGTCCGGCGCGCCGATGTGCAGGGGCATGAAGTAGTTGCCGAAGCCCCCGAACATCGCCGGGATGATCACGAAGAACATCATGGTGATGCCGTGGCCGGTCACCAGCACGTTCCACAGGTGGCCGTTCGGCGAGCCGTCCTCGAGCGTCATATACTGCACGCCCGGGTCCATCAGCTCGAGCCGCATGTACATGGTGAAGCTGATCGAGATCAGGCCGACGATGAACGCCGTGATCAGGTAGAGGGTGCCGATGTCCTTGTGGTTGGTCGAGCAGAACCAGCGGGTGAAGAACCCTTGGTATTCCTCGTGGGCGTCAACCGTCGCCTCGGCCATTGGCTCGCTCCTGTCTCGTGTCGCTCGGCGCCCGGGAACCCGCGCCGGATGTCCTCTCGGTGGAGAGGTTTAGCTTCTCGCGCCCGGCACGACAAGCGCGCGCGTGGCCCGCCGGCGCCGAATTGCGCGGGGCTTTGTGTCGCATGGCTCTTGGCGCGGGCGCGTGGCCCCGAGCGCCCCCAGGGTGGAAGGGAAGGCGCGCCGCAAGGCCAGGTCGAGGTCCGCCATGGTCACCGGCAGGCCGAGATCGACGAGGCTGGTCACGCCGTGGCCGGTGATGCCGCAGGGCACGATGCCGGCATAGTGGCCGAGGTCGGGCTCGACGTTGATGGCGACGCCGTGCAGGCTGACCCAGCGGCGCAGGCGCACGCCGATGGCGGCGATCTTGTCCTCGGCCGGCGTGCCGTCGGCCAGGGGCGGCTTCCCGGGGCGGGCGACCCAGACGCCGACGCGGCCCGCCCGGCGCTCGGCCCTGACCTGGAACGCGGCGAGCGCCGCGATCACCCAGTCCTCGAGCGCCGCGACGAAGCGGCGCACGTCGCGCCCGCGCCGGTTCAGGTCGAGCATCACATAGGCCACCCGCTGGCCCGGCCCGTGATAGGTGAACTGCCCGCCGCGGTTGCTGCGGTGGACCGGGAAACGGCCGGGGTCGGTCAGGTCGGCCGCGCGCGCGCTGGTGCCGGCGGTGTAGAGCGGCGGGTGCTCGAGCAGCCACACGCATTCGGGCGCCGCGCCGGCGAGGATCGCCTCGACCCGGGCGTCCATCCAGGCGACCGCCTCGTCGTAGGGCGTCAGCCCCTCAGTGATGCGCCACTCGACCATCCGATGTCCCAGCGTCGCGCGACTCCGCCAGCCCCGTCAATATTTGCCCGGGCAGGACTTCACAAGCGCGGTGATCCTTGCTACATCGCGCCTCGCCGACGAGGCCGTGCGGTCGTGGCGGAACTGGTAGACGCGCAGCGTTGAGGTCGCTGTGGGCGCAAGCCCGTGGAAGTTCGAGTCTTCTCGACCGCACCATCGCCGCCCTCCCGCCTCCCGTCGCGGCCATGCAGGCAGACGCTGGATCGGGCGCCGAACCGGGTGCTGGACAAAACCGCCCCGGCCATACCAATGTGGCCCGAGCAGGAGGCACGGCATGGCACTCAGCTACATGGTCGGCACGCGGGTCGGCGGGCGCTCCACCAGCGTCACGGTCGAGGCCGAGGACGCGCTGATCGCCGCCCTCAAGGTCAAGCACCAGAACCCGGAGGCGACGATCACCTACGTGCGCAAGTCGAACGTGCGCGGCGACCGGCGAAATCCGCACCCGGCGGTCGCGAAAACCCCGGCCTGACGGGCCGGGCCGCACCGGCCACCACCGGCCACCACCGGCCACCACCGGCCACCACCCCGGGGCCGTTCAGGCCGCGGGCCTGAGGCCGCGGAAATGGTGCGGGCAGTGCTCGCCCGACTCGAGCACCGGCAGCATCGCCGTCCAGGTCGCGATCTGGGCGGCCACCGCCTCGGCGCCCAGCATGCGCTCGAAGGCCGCGCGGTCGGGGCCGGTCATGCGGGCAAGCTCGGCGCGCGCCTGCTCGCGATACCACGGGTTGCGGTTGACCAGGCGGATCTCGCTGAAGCCCGCCGCCTCCAGCGCCTCTCGATAGCGGGCGGGCGAGGCCATGGCGAAGTCGAGGTCCTCGAGCGCGATGTAGCGCGCCATCTCGGGCGAGGGCGGGCCATCATGCCCGATCAGCCAGTCCGAGGCGGCGAACCAGCCGCCCGGGCGCAGCACGCGGAAGGCCTCGCGGGCCAGCGCCTCCTTGTCGGGGACGTGCACGACCGAGTCCTTGCTGAACACCACATCGACGCTGGCGTCGGCCAGCGGCAGCGGCCCCGGGGCCACCTGTCGGATCTCGATGCGCCCGGCCAGCCCGGCCGCCTCGACGCGGTCGCGCGCCGCGGCGCAGACATCGGCCTCGACGTCGATGCCGATCACCCGGCCCGCCGCGTGCCGGCGCACCAGGTCGACGGTGATGCCGCCCGAGCCCGAGCCGATGTCGAGCACCGTCCGGCCGGCGAGATCGAGGCCCTCGAGGATGCGCGCCACCTCCTCGGGTCCGCCCGGCGACATGTAGCCCTCGCCCCAGAGCGCGCCGAGAAAGGCGATCACCTCGGGGTCGTAATGCGGCATCCGCCCGCTCATGTCCCATCCTCCCGGTCGGTCCCGCCGAGCCCGGCGCGGATCGCCGCGGCGTGCTCGGGGAAGGCGGCGGCGAGGAACCGCGCGGTGATGCGCAGCGCCTGCGCCACGTCGAGCGCCGCGGTCGACAGGTGCAGCCGCAGCCACAGCCCGTCGGTCAGCGCGTCGATGCCGGCGGCGAGCTCGTCGGCCTGCCCGGCCGGGCGCCGGGCCGCCTCGAGCAGGGCGGCGCAGGTCTCGCGCATGGCGACGGCGCGCTCGGCGTCGAAGCGCTCGGAGATCTCGGCGTAGAGCGGCCGGGCGCTGGCCTCGCCCCAGAAGGCGTGCCAGACAGTCAGCGCCTCCGCGTTGCACACCACCGGGTCGAAGTCCGCCCGGACCATGGCGACCAGCTGCGCCAGAGGGTCGGTTTCGGGATCGGGGCCGGCGGCCGCGCGCGCCGCGCGCCAGTGCACCTGGTAGGCCTCGTATTGGTGGCGCAGCACCTCGGCGAGCAGCGCCTGCTTGTTCTTGAAGTAGAACACCGCCACGCCCTGCGACAGCCCGGCCTCGGCCGACACGGTGGCCAGCGTGGTGCCCGGCAGGCCGTGCCGGATGATCGAGCGCAGCGTCGCCTCGATGATCTGGCGCCGCCGCATGGCGGCGTTGCCGGCCCGCTCCTTGCGCGGCCGGCCCGCACCCGGCCTCCCCGCACCCGGCCTCCCCGCTGCCTGCATCTGCCACCTCTCGCCCATCGCCGGCCAGTGTGAGCGCCGGTCCGGAGATTAAAACACGGCGGGGCCGCCTGGCAAAAGTTTATTTGAGCGCTCAAAAAAATTCTTTACCCGGCCCCTGCCCTGTTCTAGCCTGCGTGGAGCGCCAGAGCGGGGCGCGGCCGGGGCGCGGACGGGGTGCGGTCGGGGCGCACGCGGGGTCCGCGGCAACGACACGCGCGGCCTCGCGGCAACGAATCGGGCGGAGGACATGCTGCACCGGAGCCAGGACGAACATTCCCAACTCGGCAACGAGACGCCGGACGAGGCGATCCGCGCCTGGGACAACGCGCATTTCCTGCACCCGTGGCAGGGCATGGGGACGCGCGGCGCGGACCGGCCGATCCTCACCCGCGGCGAGGGCATCTATCTCTACGACGCGCGCGGGCGCCGCCTGATCGACGGTCCCGGCGGCATGTGGAACATGCAGATCGGCTATGGCCGCGCCGAGATGGCCGAGGCCATCGCCGCGCAGGCCGTGCAACTGCCCTATCACAGCCCCTGGGCGTTCGCCTCCGAGCCCTCCGCCGTGCTGGCGCGCAAGCTGGCGGAGATCACGCCGGGCGATCTCGACACCGTGTTCTTCACCACCGGCGGCTCGACCGCGGTGGACAGCGCGCTGCGCTTCGCCCAGTTCTACAACAACCTGCGCGGCCGGCCCGAGAAGAAGCTCTTCATCGCCCGCGAGAAGGGCTATCACGGCTCGACCTACCTCTCCGCCACGGTCACCGGGCGCGAGCGCAGCGGCAACGCCCTCGACACCGAGGAGCGGCTGGTGCGCCTCCTGCCCAACGTGAACCCCTATGTGCGGCCCGCCGGCATGAGCGTCGAGGATTGGTGCGCGGCGAAGGTCGCCGAGCTCGAGCGGGCGATCGCCGAGCTCGGTCCCGACCGGGTGGCGGCGTTCATCGCCGAGCCGGTCCTCGCCTCGGGCGGGGTGATCGTGCCGCCACCGGACTATCACCGGCGCACGCTCGAGGTCTGCCGCCAGCACGACGTGCTCTACATCTCCGACGAGGTGGTCACCGCCTTCGGCCGGCTCGGCCACTGGTTCGCCTCCGAGGCGGTGTTCGGCATCGTCCCCGACATCATCACCTGCGCCAAGGGGCTGACCTCGGGCTACCTGCCGCTCGGCGCCATGCTCGTCTCGGACCGGCTGCTCGGCGAGATCCGCGGCGAGGAGCGCGCCCAGGTGCTGTTCTCGAACGGCTTCACCTATTCGGGCCACCCGGTGTGCTGCGCCGCGGCGCTGAAGAACATCGAGATCATCGAGCGCGAGGGGCTGCTCGGGCACGTGCGCCGGGTGGCGCCGCGCTTCCAGGACCGGCTCCGCGCCATGGCGCGCTTCGACATCGTCGGCGACGCGCGCGGCATGGGGCTGCTCGGCTGCATCGAGGGCGCCGCCGCGCCCGGCCTGCCCGAGCACCGCCGGCTCGCCATCGACAGCGAGTTCGGCGCCCGGGTCGACGCGAAATGCGAGCAGCTGGGGCTGATCGTGCGGCCGCTCATCAACATGTGCGTGTTCTCTCCGCCGCTGATCATCGGCGAGGCCGAGATCGACCGCATGTTCGACATCCTCGAGGCCGCGGTGGCCGAGGTGGAGAAGGAGATGCTCTGAGCCGCAAGGGGGGGCGGCATGGGCAGCGCGGGGCAATGGCCGCGGCCCATGACGGAAACGAATGGACGAATCCTTTGCCGAGGGCGCAGTCAGCGCTGGAACCTGCAGCCGGCTTGCGCCAGACTCGCCGAGGCGACCCCGGCCGCCGCAGCGAGGAGACCGAACGCCGGGAGACAGCAGGCGGCTGGCGCGGGCCGCGCCCGCAGCCAGCCCAAGGGAGAGCAACATGACCGGACGTTTCGCCATTTCCACGGCCCTTGCGGCCGCTCTGATCACCGGCGCGGGCTGGGCCAGCGCCGACGACGAGCTGGTGGTCTTCGACTGGGCCGGCTACGAGGACCCGGAGTTCTTCCAGTCCTACATCGAGAAGCACGGCGGCCCGCCGACCTTCGCCTTCTTCGGCGACGAGGAGGAGGCGTTCCAGAAGATGCGCGCGGGCTTCACGCCCGACCTCGCCCACCCCTGCGCGCAGTCGGTGGTGAAGTGGCGCGAGGCCGGGCTGCTGGCGCCGCTCGACACCTCGAGGATCGAGGCGTGGGACGACGTGATGGAAGGCTTCCGCAACATGCCGGGCTTCGCGGAGGACGGCGAGCAGTACCTCCTGCCGATCGACTGGGGCGCCACGGCGATGACCTACCGCACCGACCTGCTCAGCGAGGAGGAGGCGGCGACGCTGCAGTCCTTCGTCGACCCGAAGTTCGAGGGCAAGACCTCGATCGGCGACAACGTGGACGACGCCTACGCGCTGGCGTTCCTCGCCACCGGGGTGAAGGACTGGAGCACGGCGAGCGACGAGGACTTCCAGCGCGCCTCCGAGTGGCTGCGGCAGGCGCACGCGAACGTGCGCCACTACTGGCAGGACGGCGCCACGCTGGCGCAGCTCATGGGCAGCGGCGAGGTGGTGCTTTCCTGGGCCTGGAACGAGACCGCCGTGACCATGCAGGGCGAGGGCCAGCCGGTCGAGATGAAGCGCGACACCGAGGAGGGCTACTCGACCTGGGTCTGCGGCTACGTGCGGCTCGCCGGCAGCGACGGGCCGGACGACAAGCTCTACGACTTCCTCAACGCCTGGATGGAGCCGCGCACCGCCGAGTACATCGTCACCGCCTGGGGCTATGGCCACTCGAACGCGGCCGCACTGGCGCAGATCGACGAGGCGGTGCTGGCCGGGGCGGGCTACGACAATCTCGAAAAGTACACCGCCAACACGCTGTGGCAGGCGCCGATGCCGTCCGAGCTGCGCGAGAAGATGATCGCCGAGTTCGAGAAGATCAAGGCGGGCTTCTGAGGCAGGACGGGGGACCGTGAGAAGGGCGCCGCCTCGGGGAACGCTCGCCGGGCGGCGCCACGCGTTGGGAGGTAAGGCCATGAGCGGCGCACTCGAGTCCCGGTTCAACGGGCTGGCGGCGGCGCAGCCCGCGCTGCCCGCCGCCTGGTATCGCGACCCGGCGCACCACGCGCGCGAGCTCGATGCGATCTGGCGGCGAAGCTGGCTCTATCTCTGCCGCGCCGAGACGCTGGCCGGGCCGCGCGCCTTCCGCAGCTTCTCCGTGGCCGGCCAGGAGATCCTGCTGGTGCGCGGCGAGGACGGGGCGCTCAGGGGCTACTTCAACACCTGCCGGCACCGCGGCTCGATGCTGTGCACGGCGACCGCGGGGCGGCTCGAGCGCGGGCTGATCGTCTGCCCCTACCACCAATGGGCCTACGACCTCGAGGGCCGGCTGCGCGCGACGGGCGCGATGCGCAAGGTGGCCGGGTTCGACCGGGCGGAGCACGGGCTGCACCCGGTCGCGGTGGCCGAGTGGGGCGGCTTCGTCTTCGTGAACCCCGCGGGCGCGGCGGCGGTGCCGTTCCTCGAGCAGTTCGGCGCGGAGCTCGCCTGGGTGGTGCGCTGGCCGCTGGCGGACCTGGTGGTCGGGCACAGCTACCGCAGGACGCTCGCGTGCAACTGGAAGGTCTTCTGGGAGAACTTCAACGAGTGCCTGCACTGCCCGAACGTGCATCCCGAGCTGTGCGAGCTGGTGCCGATCTACGGCCGCGCCATCATGGCCCGGCGCGACGATCCGGACTGGCAGGCCCAGGCCGCGAACCCGGCGCCGGCGTTCGCGGGCGGCCTGCGCGCCGGCGCCGAGACCTGGTCGACGGACGGCCGGGCGCAGGGCGTGCTGGCGGGGCTGAGCGCCGAGGACCGGGCGGCGGGCCAGCGCTACGCGACGCTGGTGCCCTCGGTATTCATCGCGGCGCATGTGGACTATGTGCGGGCGGTGCGCATCCTGCCGCTGGGGCCCGAGGCGATGGAGCTCTCGGCCGAGTGGCTGTTCGACCCGGCGATGCTGGCGCGGGCGGATTTCGACATGGCGCGGATCACCGAATTCGGCACGCTGGTGATGGAGCAGGACGGCGCGGCGTGCGAGCTGAACCAGCGTGGGCTGCGGTCCGCCGCGTTCGAGCGCGGCGTGCTGATGCAGGAGGAATACGAGGTCTTCCTGTTTCAGGACTGGGTGCGCGGGCAACTGGGCGAGCCGACGCTGGGTGAGCCGACCCCGGGTGAGCCGACCCTGGGCGAGCCGGTGGGGAGCCGGGCAAGCCGGCGGGCGGAGTAGCCGCTCCCCGGCCCGGCGCAAGCGCCCGTCAGAGCCTGATCCGCACCCCTTCGCGGCCCGCGAGGTCGAGCACGAACTGCCAGGCCACGCGGCCGGACATGGCGCCGCGGGTCTGGCGCCACTCGATCGCCTCGGCACGCAGGCGCGCGTCGTCGATGGCAATGCCGAAATGGTCGCAGTAGCCGCGCACCATCGCCAGGTACTCGTCCTGATCGCACGGGTGGAAGCCCAGCCACAGCCCGAAGCGGTCCGAAAGCGAGACCTTCTCCTCGGTCGATTCGGAGGGGTTGATGGCGGTCGAGCGCTCGTTCTCGATCATGTCGCGCGGCATCAGGTGGCGCCGGTTCGAGGTTGCGTAGAACAGCACGTTCTCGGGCCGCCCGGCGATGCCGCCGTCGAGCACCGACTTGAGCGCCTTGTAGTGCGAGTCGTCCTTGTCGAAGGAGAGATCGTCGCAGAACACCAGGAAACGCCGGTCGGCCCCGCGCACCAGGTCGAGCAGGCGCCCGATCGAGGGGATGTCCTCGCGGTGGATCTCGATCAGCACCAGCCCGCCAGCCCCGGCATTGGCGCTGGCGTGGGCCGCCTTGACCAGCGAGGACTTGCCCATGCCGCGCGCGCCCCACAGCAGCGCATTGTTGGCGGGCAGCCCGCGGGCAAAGCGCCCGGTGTTCTCGAGCAGCGTGTCGCGCGCCCGGTCGATGCCGACCAGCAGCGTCATCTCCACCCGGTTCACCTTGGGCACCGGGATCAGCCGGTCCGGTTCGACCGCCCAGAGAAACGCTTCCGCCGCGGCGAAGTCCGGCGCCTCGGGCGGCACCGGGCTGATGCGCTCGAGCGCCGCGGCGATGCGCGCGAGCGCCTGCGTATCGCGGGCCTCGCCCCCGGAGGCCCGTGAGACCGCCCGCAGCGCCCGGGTCTTGTCAGCCATGCCGCCTCATTCCTCGTCGTCGTCCGCCAGGCCCTGGGCGCGCAGCGCCTCCTCGCGCCGCTTCTCGACGATCTTCACCAGTTGCACCGAGACCTCGTAGAGCGCGTAGACCACCGCGAACATCAGCATCATCGAGAAGATGTCGGGCGGCGTGAACAGCGCCGACGCGACCATCATGCCGACGATGGCGTATTTGCGGTTGCGGATCAGCCCGTCCGAGCCGATCAGGTCGGCCTTCGCCATCAGCGTCAGCGCCACCGGCAGCTGGAAGGCGATGCCGAAGGCCAGGATGAACTTCATGGTCAGCCCGAGATACTCGTCCACCGTGCCGAGGAACTGGATCTTCAGCGCCGTCGGATCGGCCTCGGTCACCGGGCTCTTCTCGAAGCTGAGGAAGAAGTCGAAGGCCAGCGGCAGCGCGGCGTAGTAGGCGAAGGCGGCGCCGATGAAGAACAGCACCGGGGTCGCCACCAGGAACGGCAGCAGCGCCTTCTGCTCGGTCTTGTAGAGCCCCGGCGCGACGAAGCGCCAGAGCTGGTTGGCGATCACCGGGAAGGCGAAGAAGAAGCCGCCGAACATCGCCACCTGCACATAGGTGAAGAACACCTTGTGCGCCCCGGTGAAGATCAGCTGCGGGTCGTGGCCCCGCCGCAGCATGGCGTCCTTCATCGGCGCGGCGAGAAAGTCGAAGATCGGCTCGGCCACGGCGAAGCAGATCATCATCGCCACGATGAAGGCGATGATCGAGCGGATCAGTCGCGAGCGCAGCTCCACCAGGTGGTCGAGCAGCGGCGCGGAGCTCTCCTCGATGTGCTTGTCGGTCATGCACCGCTCACCTTGCCGGGCCGCGGCGCGGACTCAGGCGCGGCCGGCGCGTCGGCAGGCTTGCCTGCAGGCTCGCTCGCGGGCTTGCGCGAAGGTTTGGCGGCAGCCCTGGCGGCAGGCTCGGCCGGCGCAGCCTCCGCCGCCGGTGCCTCGGCCGGCGCCGCGGCGGCCGCCCCGCCGCCGTCCGCTGCCGCCTTCTTCGCTGACTTGTCGGGCTTGTCGGGCTTGTCGAGGAACGACTGGCTGAGGTCGCGCTGCATCTTGTACTGCGCCTGGCGCACCTCGTCGACATCCTTGTCGAGGTCCTTCTTCACCTCGCGCAACTCGTCGATGTCGGCCTGCCGCGCCGCGTCGTCCATCGAGCGCTGGAACTCGCGCGCCACGCTGCGCGCCTTGCCCGCGTACTGGCCGAGCGTGCGCAGCATCCTCGGCAGGTCCTTGGGCCCGACGACGATCAGGGCGACGATGCCGATGACCAGAAGCTCGGACCAGCCCAGATCCAACATCTCAGCCGCCTATGGGGACGCGCCCCTCAAGCCTTGTTCTGCTGCTTCTTCGGGGTCACGTCGATGGCCTCTTCGGCGGCCTTGTCGAGCTTCTCCTGGTCCTTCGCGGCCTCCTCCTCGCCGTCGTCGAGGTCCTCCTTCATGCCGCGCTTGAAGCTCTTGATGCCCTTGGCGACGTCGCTCATCAGCTGCGGGATCTTGCCCCGGCCGAAAAGCAGCAGGACGACGATGAGGATGATGATCAGGCCGAAGGGGCCGATATTGTTGAGCATGCCGCGCACTCCCGTTTCGCCGGGCGACGCGGCCCGGCTGCACTGTTCCCCGCAGACATATTGGATCGGCGCCCCGGGTTAAAGCCCAATCCCGGGGAGTCGCGTGCAATTATTCCGCGGGCCGCCAACGCCGCCGACCGGTCATTCCGCCGCCCACGGCTCGGCCACCCGGCTTTGCCGGTGGCAGGGGAACACGTGGCAGCGGTCGCGCCGCATCGACAGCCACAGCCGGGTGCCCGGCTCGGGCAGCCAGGCGTAGGGCACCGATGCGCGCAGCACCGAGCCGTCATGGTCCATGCGCACCTCGATCAGGCTCGACGAGCCGATGAAGCGCGCCCGCTCGACCCGGCCGGCGGCGGCCACGCCGTGCTCGGGCGTCGCCACGGGCGGCCGTCCCCGGTCGGCCTCGACCACCAGGTGCTGCGGACGCACGATGATCTCCACATCCGCCTGGTCCACCAGCTTGGGCGTGAGGAACAGCCCGAACGGCGTGTCGGTCTGCCGGTCGCGCACCACCCCGTGGATCACGTTGAGGTCGGAGAAGAACGCCGCCGCCTCGCGGTCGACGGGGTAATTATAGACGTGGTAGGGCGCGCCCACCTGCACGATCCGCCCGCGCCGCATCAGCGCGATCCGGTCGGCCATGCGCATCGCCTCGTCGGGCTCGTGCGTGACCAGCAGCACGCCCGCGCCCTCGGCCTTGAGGATGGCGAGCGTGTGGTCGCGCACCTCGTCGCGCAGCCGGTTGTCGAGCCCCGAGAACGGCTCGTCCATCAGCATCACGCGGGGCCGCGGCGCCAGCGCGCGGGCCAGCGCCACGCGCTGCTGCTCGCCGCCCGAGAGCTGGTGCGGGAACTTGCCCTCGTAGCCCGCGAGATCGACCCGGGCGAGATATTCGCGCACCAGCTTCTCGCGCTCGCGCGCAGCCGTTGTGCGGCGCAGCCCGAAGGCGATGTTCTCGGCCACGTCGAGGTGCGGGAACAGCGCGAAGTCCTGGAACATCAGCCCCACCGCGCGCTGTTCCGGCGGCAGGTGGCGGCCCGTGTCCGAGAGGACGCGCCCGTCGATCAGCACGCGGCCCGCCTTCTGCCGCTCGAGCCCCGCGGCGACGCGCAGCGTCGTGGTCTTGCCGCAGCCCGAGGGCCCAAGCAGGCAGACGATCTCGCCCGCCGCCACCGCGAGGCTCAGCTCCTCGACCACGGCCACCCCGTCGAACGCCGCCGTGATCCCCTCGAGCGCCAGGCGCGGCGGATCGCAAGCGTCCACGGGCGCCAGCGTCGCGCTGCTCGCCGGGCGGTCCCCACGGTGGATGTTGCGGGCGATGTTTCGGGCCATATTCCCAAGCGTTTCAGTCAGGTTCCGTGTCTAGGTAGCAAGCCGGGCCGCGGCTGGCAAGTCCGCGCACCCACGGGTCGCCCGCCCCGCCCCGCCTGTCCGTCAGGCAGATTCTCCCACCCCTGGAGCGATTTCGAGCAAGGTGGACCCGCTTTGCGGCTCGGAAATCGCGGCACTTCGATATGCCAGGGCCCCGGCGGCCGGTTTGCCCTAGGCAAAGCCGCCTCCCGCCGCTACATGCCGCCCCATGCTCGACCGCGACGCCCCCAAGGGCGCCCCTCGCCCGGCTCCCGCCGGCCACAACCTGCCCGCGCTGCCGCCCGAGATCGCGCGGCGGCGCACCTTCGCCATCATCTCGCACCCCGACGCGGGCAAGACCACGCTGACGGAGAAGCTCCTGCTCTACGGCGGCGCCATCCAGCTCGCCGGCCAGGTGCGCGCCAAGGGCGAGGCGCGGCGCACCCGCTCGGACTACATGAAGATGGAGCAGGAGCGCGGCATCTCGGTGTCGTCCTCGGCCATGTCGTTCCCCTACGGCGCGCACTGGTTCAACCTCGTGGACACGCCGGGCCACGAGGACTTCTCCGAGGACACCTACCGCACGCTCACCGCCGTCGACGCCGCCATCATGGTGATCGACGGCGCCAAGGGCGTGGAGAGCCAGACGCGCAAGCTCTTCGAGGTCTGCCGCCTGCGCGACCTGCCGATCCTGACGTTTTGCAACAAGATGGACCGCGAGAGCCGCGAGGTCTTCGAGATCATCGACGAAATCCAGGAGACGCTGGCCCTCGACGTCGCCCCCGCAAGCTGGCCCATCGGCCAGGGCCGCGATTTCCTCGGCGCCTACGACCTCCTGAACGACCGCCTCGAGCTCATGCCGCGCGCCGAGCGCAACGTCCGCGCCAAATCCATCGCCGTCGAGGGCCTCGACGACCCCGCCCTCGACGCGCACATCCCCGCCGACCTCGCCGCGCGCCTGCGCGAGGAGGTCGAGATGGCCCGCGGCCTGCTGCCCGCCTTCGACATGGCGGCCTTCCGCGAGGGCCACATGACGCCGATCTGGTTCGGCTCGGCGCTGCACTCGTTCGGCGTGCAGGAGATCATGCAGGGCATCGGCAAATACGCCCCGCCGCCGCAGCCCCGCCGCGCCGCCTCGCGCCAGGTCGCGGCCGAGGAGCCCGCCGTCACCGGCTTTGTCTTCAAGGTGCAGGCGAACATGGACCCAAAGCACCGCGACCGCGTCGCCTTCGTGCGCCTTTGCTCCGGTCACTTCACGCGCGGCATGAAGCTGCACCACGTGCGCGCCGCCAAGCCGATGGCGATCAACAACCCGGTGCTCTTCCTGGCCTCCGAGCGCGAGACCGCCGAGGACGCCTGGGCCGGCGACATCATCGGCATCCCCAACCATGGGCAACTGCGCATCGGCGACGCGCTCACCGAGGGCGAGCCGCTCCGCTTCGCCGACATCCCCGCTTTCGCCCCCGAGCTCCTGCGCGCCGTGCGCGCCGCCGACCCGATGAAGGCCAAGCACCTCGACAAGGCCCTTCTCCAGTTCGCCGAGGAGGGCGCCGCCCAGGTCTTCAAGCCCCAGGTCGGCTCGGGCTTCATCGTCGGCGTCGTCGGCCCCCTGCAGTTCGACGTGCTGGCCAGCCGCATCGAATCTGAGTACGGCCTCCCCGTCCGCTTCGACACGACCCAGTTCACCGGCGCCCGCTGGATCTCCGGCCCGAAGGACCGCCTCGAGGCCTTCATGCAGGCCAACAAGGGCCACATCGCCCACGACCACGACGGCGCCCCGGTCTACATGACCCGCCTCCAGTGGGACATCGACCGCGTCGTCCGCGACTGGCCGGAGGTGACGCTGGCGAGCGTGAAGGAGACGCATGTCTGAAGGGGCTCGGCGCGGCAACGCAGCCAAATGTTTTCAGACCTCGATGCCGGCGTCGGCTTGACGCCGGAAACCGGTCGCCCACCCTGCACCGACCATGGTCGCTGTTCGACCCAAGATGGTCATTTAAGTCGGAGCCAAACCGCGACGGCATGGCCGCATCACTGGTCAGCACCTCATCCGGAATTCTTCCCGGAATGCAGTTCGTCCATTCGGCGATACGGCTACCGCTCGATTGCCTCTTCCGTGCTCACAAAAATGCTCAAATAACGTAAACGCCGCATACGCAAAACTCGTTCCACACGAGGAGCCGGAAGAATCGGCGCACTGGGCAGTCTATTCGAAGGTTCAAAATCAGATATTCATTTGCTGGGAAGACTTGGAGTAACCGCGGTTGTCAAGCCTCCGATTATGGCACAAACGAGACATTGCTCGCGGGTCATTAGAGGTCTGGCGTTGCCCCGATAGCCGACGTCGGATCGTCCTGCGACTGCCTGCCGCTCGCGGCTGCACGCCCATACCCCGAATCCGGTTCTCATGGAGGCCGGGCGGGCCCTGACAGCCGCGCAGGTTCAGACCGCGGATCAGGTCCGCGCCGTGCCGCCTCGGTTAACCATAAAAACCGTTCACAGAGAGTTTCCAATGAAAATAACTACTTAGCGATCTGTGCAATGTGCGCAGCCTCTGCACGGCGCGGTCCCGGCCCCCGGCCGGGGGCTGGTCCGGGACTACCCCCCGGCCACCATGCCGAACACCAGCCCGCTGAAGACCGCCCCGCCGAGCCCGAGCGCCACGTAAGCCGCGAACACCTCGCGCCGCACCAGCGCCCACACGGCGGCCATGGCCGGGATGCAGCTCACCGCGCCCGCCGTCATGAAGGCCATCGCCGCGCCGGCGCTCATGCCCTGCTCCATCAGCCCGGCGACCAGCGGCGGCGCGGCATAGCCGTTGATGTAGGCCGGCGCGCCCGCCAGCGCCCCGAGCACCACCGAGCCGGCCCCGTCGCCGCCGACCAGCCCGCCGATCAGCTCGGCCGGCACGTACTGGATCAACAACCCCTCGAGCAGATAGGCGAGGCTCAGCCACTTGGTCAGGAACAGCGCCTGCTCGACCCCGGTCTCGCGGAAGGCGGCGCGCCGCGCGCCCTCCTCCCAGAAGCGCCAGTGGGGCGTGCCGCCCAGCCCGCTCACCCCGCAGGTCTTGCAGCAGCCCTTGCGCGGGCGCAGCGGATCGGCAAACGCGCCGCCCGCCATCATCGCCTGCATGACGAACCCGCCGCCCATCCCGATCGCCAGCGCGAAGACCAGCTTGCCCACGGCGAACTCGCTGCCCAGCGCCCCCGCGGTGATCAGGAACTGCGGCGGGTCCATCAGCGGCGAGGCCAGCCAGAACGCCATCACCGCCGAGAGCGGCGTTCCCGCCGCAAGCAGCGCCGCGACGAACGGGATCACCTCGCACGAGCAGAACGGCATCAGCCCGCCCGCCAGCGCGGCGAGCACGATCATCCGGCTCTCGCGCCCGGTGAAGGCGCGCGCCACCACCCCCTCGGCCCCGGTCGCCTTGAGCCAGGCGATCATCAGCACCGCCAGCGCCATGAACGGCAGCGTGCCCATGAACGCCGTCACCGCCGTCTCGAGCACCACGCCGACCCGCGCGGGGTCGAGCAGCAGCACCGCCACCGGGATCGCCAGGATCGCCAGCCACACCCGGTCCCAGTCGCGGAAGTTGCGCCACAGCGCCCCGGCCCGCTCGAGGACGATCGTCGTCATGCCCGCTTCTCCTGCATCCGGTCTTGCCCCATCTCCCGGGCATCGGCGCAGCACTCGCTGACCAGGAACGCCGCCAGCTCCCTTATCCGGTCGTAGCGCGCGCGGCAGACCAGCGTGCGCCCCTCGCGCGTCTGCTCCAGCACGCCCGCCTGCATCAGCGCGCGCAAATGGTGGCTCAGCGTCGAGCCGGCGACGGCGAGCCGCGCCTGCAGCGCGCCCACCGTCAGCCCCGCCTCGCCGGCGCGCACCAGCGCGCGCAGGATCGCGAGCCGCACCTCCGAGCCCAGCGCGGCGAAGGCCTCCGCCGCATCCGCGCGGTCCAGCGGCTCGAGACTCGGGGGGTGTGCATGTGTCTGTTCCATATTTCCGGATATATCGAAATTACAGCACCCGTCAAGCCCCCGCCGCGCAGGCGGTCATGTCGCAGGTCAGAATGATTGACATTCATGCTGCGACTGCTCACATTCCCCACCAGATGTGACCGGCACCAATGGGGGTGCCGTGGCCGCGTGGTGAATGCGGCCGAACAATCCGCCGCTCATCGTCACACAGGCAACGTCACAGGTATCCATGAACTTCTCAGATCTCGAGCTCGACCCGAAGGTCCTGCAGGCCGTCCACGAGGCTGGCTACACCGAGCCGACGCCGATCCAGGCCCAGGCCATCCCCGAGGCGCTGAAGGGCCGCGACGTGCTGGGCATCGCCCAGACCGGCACCGGCAAGACCGCCGGCTTCGTCCTGCCGATGATCACCATACTCGCCCAAGGCCGCGCCCGCGCCCGCATGCCGCGCTCGCTCATCGTCTGCCCGACGCGCGAGCTCGCCGCCCAGGTGGCCGAGAGCTTCCGCGTCTACGGCAAGCACCACAAGCTCACCATGGCGCTGCTCATCGGCGGCGTCAGCTTCAAGGACCAGGACACGCTGATCGACCGCGGCGTCGACGTGCTGATCGCCACGCCCGGCCGCCTGCTCGACCATTTCGAGCGCGGCAAGCTCCTGCTCACCGGCGTGCAGGTGATGGTGGTCGACGAGGCCGACCGCATGCTCGACATGGGCTTCATCCCTGACATCGAGCGCATCTTCAAGCTCACCCCGTTCACCCGCCAGACCCTGTTCTTCTCGGCCACAATGCCGCCCGAGATCACCCGGCTGACCCGCGAGTTCCTGCACAACCCGGTGCGTATCGAGGTCTCGCCCCAGGCCACCGCGGCCGAGACGGTCAGGCAGGCGGTGTGCTTTCTCAGGCCCTCGCGCCGCGAGGACACGGCCAAGGAGAAGCGCGCCCTGCTGCGCGCCGTGATGGCCCGCGAGGGTGAGGGCCTGCGCAACGCCATCATCTTCCTCAACCGCAAGCGCGACGTCTCGGTCCTGCACAAGTCGCTGGTCAAGCACGGCTACAACGCCGGCGCGCTGCACGGCGATCTCGACCAGTCGATCCGCACGGCGACGCTCAACGGCTTCCGCGACGGCTCGATCAAGCTCCTGATCGCCTCGGACGTGGCCGCCCGCGGCCTCGACATCCCGAACGTCTCCCACATCATCAACTACGACGTGCCGACGCACCAGGAGGACTATGTCCACCGCATCGGCCGCACCGGCCGGGCCGGGCGCGAGGGCATCGCGCTGACCATCGCCACCCCCGCGGACGCCAAGTATCTCGCGCGCATCGAGGAGATGCTCGGCGGCCCGATCCCCCGCCTCGAGGAGCACGCGGGCATGGCCGGCGCGTTGGCGCCTGCCGAGGCAACCTCCCAGGACAGCGGGCGCGCGCCGCGCCGCGGGCGCGAGCGCCAGCGGCCCAGTCGCGAAAAGGCGCCCGCAGCCGAGGCGCAGCCTCAGGCGCGGCCCGCGCCGGCGCCCGAGACTGCCGCAGCCGCGCAACCCGAAACCGCAAGGCCGGAAACCGCAAGGCCGGAAACCGCAAAGCCCGCGCCCGAGCAGGCCGCGCCCGAGCAGGCCGCGCCCACCGCCCGGCGCTCCGGGCCCGACAGCAAGGGGCGCAAGCACGAGGATCGACGCGACGGCCGGCCCGAGCGGCGCGGCGGCCCGGTCGTCGGCATGGGCGATCACGTGCCCGCCTTCCTGCTCCGGCCGGTTCGGGCGGCACGGCCCGCCGAGCAGGACTCCGACCAGGAGGAAGCTCCCGAGGTCGAGGACGAAGCCGCCTGAGGGC
>DATKCQ010000085.1:0-3140 GCA_035513135.1 Thermohalobaculum sp. | reverse complement strand
GACCGGGGCGACCGGGGCGACCGGGGCGGCGGCGACCCACCAGCCGGGCCGGGCCCGGCGCAGGTGGGCGGCCTGGGCGCGCGCCGCGGCCGCGCCCTGGTGCAGCGCGAAGCAGGTGGCGCCCGAGCCGGACATGCGCGCCAGCGGCGCGTCCGCGAGCGCCGCCAATACCTCGTGCAGCGGCGGGCAGAGCGCGCGGGCGGCAGGCTCGAGGTCGTTGCGCAGCGGGGCGAGCCAGTGCACCAGCGCGGCGAAGTCCGCGAGCCGGGGCGGCGGCGGGGCGGGCGCGCTGTCGCGCCGCTCCAGGGCGGCGAACACGGCCGCCGTGGACACCGCCGCGCCGGGGTTCGCCAGCACCAGCCAGAACCCGGGCAGCGCCGGCGGCGGCGCCAGGCGCTCGCCGATCCCGGCCATGCATCGCGGCGCCGGCGCGCCGAGGCAGACCGGGACATCGGCCCCCAGCGTCTCGGCCAGGCCCTCGGGCACGCTGACCTGCCAGAGCCGGGCGAGCAGCCGCAGCGCCGCCGCCGCGTCCGCCGAGCCGCCGCCGATGCCCGCGGCGGGCGGCAGCCGCTTGACCAGGCTCAGCTCGGCCGCCGGGGCGATGCCGTGCGCCGCGGCGAGCGCCCGGGCGGCGCGCAGGACCAGGTTGTCCGGCCCGGTCCTGTCGGCCCCGGCCGCGAGCGCCCCGGCGAACGGGCCGCCGAGCCTCAGCGTGAGCGCCCCGGCGGGCCGCGCGCTCAGCCGGTCGCCGACGCCCGGGAACACCGCGAGGCTGTCGATCAGGTGATAGCCGTCGGCCCGGCGGCCGGTGACGTGCAGATACAGGTTGACCTTGGCCGGCGCGGCCTCGGCGAGCGCCCTAGCCGCCATTCGGCTTCGCCGCCCCGGCCGTGCTCTTGATCACTGCGGGCTCGCCCGCCGCCGTCTCCTCGGCGACCACCGCGTCGAGCCCCTGGCGCAGCTTCTTGGCGATGCGCTCGGCGTCCTTCTCCTCGGGCTCGAAGGAGATCGAGCGCTTCCACTGGAAGCGCGCCTCGGTCTTGCGCCCGATCATCCACAGGGCGTCGCCGTAGTGGTCGTTGATCACCGGGTCGGTGGGCAGCAGCTCGACGGCGCGCTCGAGATGGGCCGCGGCCTCCTCGAACTCGCCGAGCCGGTAGAGCACCCAGCCGAGGCTGTCGACGATGTAGCCGTCCTCGGGGCGCTGCTCGACCGCCTGCTCGATCATCGCCCTGGCCTCGTCGAGGTTCTTGCGCTGCTCGACCCAGGAGTAGCCGAGGTAGTTGAGCACCAGCGGCTGGTCGGGCTCGAGCTCGAGCGCCTTGAGGAAGTCGGCCTCGGCCTTGTCCCACTGGTCCGAGCGCTCGTAGGCGATGCCGCGCTGGTAGTAGAGCGCCCAGTGGCGCTGCTCGGGCCGGTCGATCAGGCGCAGCGCGGCGTCGTAGGCATCGGCCGCCTCGGCCCAGCGCTCGGCCCGGCGCAGCATGTCGCCCAGCCCGAGTTGCGCCTCGAGCGCGCGCGGCTGCGCGGCGGCCGTCTCGCGCAGCACGCCGATCCCCTCGTCGCGCCGGTCGGCGGCCTCGAGCGCCCGGGCCCGGCCGATCGCCGCCTCGAGCGCCTCGGGCGCGTCGCGCGGCACCGCGTCGTAGGCGACGGTGGCGAGTTCGTGCTGGCCGCCCTCGTTGAGTATGTCGCCGATCAGCAGCCAGCCCTCGGCGAGGTCGGGGTCGAGAAGCACGGCGAGCCGGGCATAGGCCAGGCCGATCTGCCGGTTGGGGCCGCGCAAGAGGAAGCCGGAGACGCCGAAGAGCGCCTCGGCCGCGCCCTGCGCGCCGGTGGTGACCAGCGGCGGGGGCACGCGCCCGTTCGCCAGGTCGTCGGCCAGGCGCTCGAGCCGCGGGTCGCCGAGCGTCGCGGCGAGGCTCTCGTCCACCGCCGCGCGCGCCTCGTCGAGCCGGCCGAGCCGGGCGAGGATGCCGGCGCGCACCCGGATCAGCCGGCCGGTGGCGCCGTCGGCGCTGGCGATGGCGTGGTCGATGGCGGTGAGCGCTTCCGCGTCGCGCCCGGCGGCGGCCTCGAGCAGCGCCTGGTGATAGGCGGCGACGATGTTGCCCGCGGCGCCGGCGGCGTCGCCCTCCTCGAGGCGGGCCAGGCTGTCGCGCGCGGCTGCGGCGTCGCCGGCGGCGAAGGCGGCCCAGGCGGAGATGAGCTGGCCGACGAAGGGGCCCGAGCCGTCCTCCGCGCTGGCCAGCCGCGCGCGGGCAGCGGCGGGATCGCCGGTGCGCAGCGCCTCGACGGCAAGCATGAGCACGCCGAGGTGGTGGCCGGGCTCGGTCGCCTCGAGCCGCTCGGCCAGCGGCACCGCCCGCCCGGCCTGGCCGGCGCCGACCAGGTGCACGATGGCCTTGGACAGCAGGGTCCGGTTCGAAGGGTCGGCCTCGAGCGCATCGGCGTACCAGCGCGCCGCCGCGGCGACGTCGCCGCGGCGCGCGGCGGCCTCGGCGGCGAGATAGGGGCCGGCGATGCCGGGGGCCTCCGCAGCGGCGTCGGCGCCGGCCTGCGCGGGAAGCCCGAGTGGGAGGGCGAACGCGAGGGCGAACGCCAGCGGCGCCGCGAGACGCGGGATGAGGGGTGATTTCCTGCCTGCCAAGTCTGCCTCCGTGGCGGTTCAAGGGGCCCGTGAGGACGGCCTCGTGTCAGCAATATAGCGGACGGACGCGTTTCGCCATGCCGAGATTGGCGGATCGGGCTCCGATCGTGGCGAATCTTGCTGAGCGTGACGCATCCGCCGAGGTCGCCACCCGGCCTTTCGGGGGAAGCGGGCCGGCGGCGTCGCGTCGGCGCAGGTCGGAATCCGGCCGGTGACGGGACGAAATGCCGCGCGGCGCGCGGGGCTAGGCGGGGCTCAGTCGCGGAAGGTGAGCCGGCACTCGAAGCCGGGATCGGTCGGGCCGAGCGGCAGGTGCGCCGCGGGGAACGCCCCGGTGGGGTCCCACGCGGCTCCGGCGGTCACGAGGAACAGGTCGGGCTGCACGTCGCGGGCGAAGCGGGGCGCCGCGCTGCCAAGGCTGCGCGTGTCGGGCTCGGCCTCGGCGAGCAGGCAGGCGCCGGCGAAGGCGAGCAGGATGCGGCCCTGC
>DATKCQ010000084.1:0-2088 GCA_035513135.1 Thermohalobaculum sp. | reverse complement strand
CCGGTTGGTGGCGGCGATCAGGATCACGCCCTCGTTGGCCTCGAAGCCGTCCATCTCGACGAGCAGCTGGTTGAGCGTCTGCTCGCGCTCGTCGTTGCCGCCGCCATAGCCCACCCCGCGGTGGCGCCCGACCGCGTCGATTTCGTCGATGAACACGATGCAGGGCGCGTTCTTCTTGGCCTGCTCGAACATGTCGCGCACGCGGCTGGCGCCGACGCCGACGAACATCTCGACGAAGTCCGAGCCCGAGATGGTGAAGAACGGCACGCCCGCCTCGCCGGCGATGGCGCGCGCGAGCAGGGTCTTGCCGGTGCCCGGCGGGCCGACCAGCAGCGCGCCCTTGGGGATCTTGCCGCCGAGGCGCGAGTATTTCTGCGGGTCCTTGAGGAACTCGACGATCTCCTCGAGCTCCTCCTTCGCCTCGTCGATGCCGGCGACGTCGTCGAAGGTCACCTTGCCGGTGCGCTCGGTGAGCAGCTTGGCGCGCGACTTGCCGAAGCCCATGGCGCCGCGCCCGCCCGCCTGCATCCGGTTGAGGAAGAAGATCCAGATGGCGAAGATGATCAGCATCGGCAGCCAGAAGCCGAGCGTCGACAGGAGCCCGCCGCGCTCCTGCGGCTCGACCCGGATGGTCACGTCCGCGGCGCGCAGATCGGCGAGGATGTCGCTGTCCTCGGGCCGGATGGTGGTGAAGGTCTGACCGGTGTCCGTGCGGCCGGTGACCTTCTCGCCGTCGATGACGACCTCGCTGACCTCCTTGTTCTCGACCTTGCGCAGGAACTCCGAGAACGCCATCTGCTGGCCGGACGCCGGGGTGCCCCCGTCCTGGAACACGCTGAAGAGGGTGACGAGAAGCAGGAGCAGGATGGCCCAGAACGCCAGGTTTTTCGCGTTGCCCAAGATGTGATCTCCGAATTTTCCGCGCCGCCGGCGCTCGCCGGCCGCCCGTATCGCCAGACCCCTGTCGCCAGCCGTGTCACCAGACCCTGTGTGACAACATAAGGTGCGGCGTGGCAATTTTAAGGGCAGGCGCGCTTGTCGCATGCCGCCAACCCCCGCCAGCTTAGTCCGGAGCGGCCGTCGAGGGCAACTCCTGCACGTCGATGCGCTGCGCCGTGACGGTGCAGCCGGGCCCGGACTGCCGCCGGTCCAAATAGCCCGCGAGCGGCGCGGCGAGGAGCACCGGCGCCGCGGACCACAGGGCCGGCGTGGTCTCGCGCACCGCCGGGGGCGCGCTCGCCCAGGCGCCGGGCGGCGACCAGTCGCCCCGCCCGGCCGCCCCCTTGAGCGCCGCCAGCCCGGCGCGGCCCAGCGCGCCGAGACGCGCCCCCTCGGGCCACGTCCCGCCGATCGTGACGCGCCAGCGGCGGTCCCACACGCCGCTGCCGGGGGCGAGCGGGCGCGGCGCCTCGCAGGCCGCCGGCTCGCGGCAGACGAGGACGGTGTGCGGCTCCCCGGGGTCCGGCACGATCAGGCAGCCGCCGAGCGTCATCGGCTGCGCCCGGCCGGCGGCCAGGGCGGCCCAGGCCGCGGCCAGCGCCTCGAAGCGCGGCCGGTAGACTGCCCCCGAGACGCGCATCAGCGTGTCGGCGAGGAGCCTGAGCGCGGTGTCCTCCTCGTCGCTCGCCATTGCCGCGAGGTCGAGCCGCGCCTCGCCGAGCCCGCCGGGCGCGCGGGCACGGCCGGCCAGCTCGTGCATCGCCCGCTCGAGCACCCGGCGCTGGCGCGCCAGCCGCTCGGCGGTGCGCGCCAGCCCCTCCGCCTCGATGCCGAGCGGCGCCAGCGCCTCGAGCGCCCGGCGGGCCTTGACCCGGTCTTGCGCCGGATCGGCGTTGCCCGGGTCCTCGGCCCAGCCGATGCCCTCCGCGCGCAGGACTGCGCGCAGGGCCGCGCGCCGCTGGCCGAGCAGCGGGCGCAGCCAGGTCACGCGGTGGTGGCGCACGGCCGGCGCCATCGCCGCGAGCCCCTCGGCGCCCGAGCCGCGGGCGAGGCGCATCAGCACCGTCTCGGCCTGGTCGTCGAGCGTGTGCCCGAGCAGCACCGCGGCGAGCCCGTGCCGCCCGGCCCAGCCGGCGAGCAGGGCGAGCC
>DATKCQ010000083.1:0-11630 GCA_035513135.1 Thermohalobaculum sp. | reverse complement strand
CCGCCTCGGCCGCGGTGATCCTGGCGCGGCGCGCCTCGTCGATGGCCAGCACGTCGGCCGCCACGGGCGCCAGCCCGCGCCGCGCCAGCGCGGCGTCGAACCCTTGCGGGTCCTCGCGGATCAGGCGGATGTCGTGCATGGCCTGCGTCTCCTTCCGGAATCGGCGCGGGTTATGCCCGATCCGCGCGGGGTTTTCCAGCGCGAGCAGACCGCCCCGGCCCTCAGTCGAACAGCCCCGGCTGGTCGCCCGGGCGCGGCGGGCGGCGGAACGCGTCGGTGCGCAGCGCGGGCCAGGGGCGGTCGAGGCCGTGGCGGCGGCGGGCGGCCGCGACGCGCTGCGCGATCAGGCGGGCGAGCACGCCCTGGCCGGTCATGCGTTTGCCCCAGGCGGGGTCGTAGTCGCGCCCGCCGTGCAGCTCGCGCACCCGGGCCATGACGCGCGCGGCGCGGTCGGGGAAGGCGCGCTCGAGCCACTCGCGGAACAGGCTCGCCACCTCGCGCGGAAGGCGCAGCACGATGTGGCTGGCGGTGCAGGCGCCGGCCTCGGCGGCGGCGGCGACGAGGCGCTCGATCTCGTGGTCGTTGAGCGCCGGGATGATGGGCGCGAGGTTGACGCCCACCGGCACGCCCGCCTCGGCCAGCGCGCGCACGGCCATGAGGCGCCGGCCGGGGCTGGCGGCGCGCGGCTCCATGGCGCGGCTCAGCCGCGGGTCGAGGCTGGTCAGCGAGACCTGCACATGGGCGAGGCCGGCGCGGCCCAGCTCGCCGAGGATGTCGAGGTCGCGCACGATCAGGGCGCCCTTGGTGGTGATGGTGACGGGGTGGCGGTGCTCGCCGAGCACCTCGAGAATGCCGCGCATGATGCGCCAGCGCTTCTCGACCGGCTGGTAGGGGTCGGTGTTGGTGCCGAGCGCGATCGGGGCGGGGCGATAGCCGGGCCGGGCCAGCGCCGCGGCCAGCAGGCGCGGCGCGTCGGGTTTCGCCGTCAGGCGGGTCTCGAAATCGAGGCCCGGCGAGAGGCCGAGCTGGGCGTGCGAGGGCCGGGCGTAGCAGTAGGTGCAGCCATGCTCGCAGCCGCGGTAGGGGTTCACCGAGCGGTCGAAGGGCAGGTCGGGCGAGGTGTTGCGCACCAGCACCGAGCGCGAGCGGTCGATCGCGACCTCGGTGCGCAGCGGCGGCAGCTCCTCCTCGATGTCCCAGCCGTCGTCGAACGCCTCGCGGGCGAGGCGCTCGAAGCGCCCCGTGGGGTTGGTGCCGGCGCCCCGCCCGCGCGGCGCCGCGCGGCGTTCGGGCTGGGGCGCAGCGGTGCGAATCTGCGTGGGCATGGCGGGAACATTAGACGAACATTCGCATGGAATCCATCATTTTTGGCCGGCACCGGCCGCGCTGCGCCCGATCGCCGTTGCGGCGAATCGGTGTTGCCGCCGGGCGGGTTAGCAGGCAATCTCGGGCATCCGGACTTGCCATCGGGCGGGCGGGCCGGTGTATGGTCGGTCCGCAGTGTCGCGCGCGGACGTGAACGCGAAGGGGAGTGTGCATGGCCGAGTCGGCTCGGTCGTCCGTTTCCCGGATTTCCGGGTACCGGGGTCCGGAAGGGCCCGCTGCGCCGGGCGATCCGGTCGCGCGCGGTAGCGCGACGCTGACCAGCGCGGCCGGCCAGCCGGACCTGCCGCGCTGGTTCGAGACGGTGTTCGCGATCCTGAAGCGGCTCGAGGTCGGCGCGGTCGAGATCGCCCTGCCCGACGGCCGCGTGTTCGCCGCCGCGGGGTCGCGCCCCGGGCCCAAGGGCCGGATCGACGTCGCCGAGCCGGGCTTCTTCGCGCGCATGGTGCGGCAGGGCGAGCTCGGCCTCGCCGAGATGTACATGGACGGCTGGTGGAGCACGCCCGACCTGCAAAGCGTGCTCGACGTGCTGCTGCTCAACAACGAGCGGGTCGGCCGGAGCTTTCCCGGCGCCGGGCTCGCGCGCGCCTACGAGCGGCTGCGCCACTGGCTCAACGCCAACACGCGGCGCGGGGCGCGGCGCAACGTCGCCTACCACTACGATCTGGGCAACGATTTCTACCGGCTCTGGCTCGACGAGACGATGACCTATTCCTCGGCGCTGTTCGCGCGCGCCGGGGAGCCGCTGCGCGAGGCGCAGACCCGGAAATATGCCTCGATCTGCGACCTGATCGGCGTCGCGCCGGGCGACCATCTGCTCGAGATCGGCTGCGGCTGGGGCGGCTTCGCCGAGTACGCGATCCGCGAGCGCGGCGCCCGCGTCACCGGCCTCACGCTGAGCCGCGAGCAGCGCGACTACGCGCTCAAGCGCCTGCACGAGGCCGGTCTCGCCGAGCGCGCCGAGATCGCGCTGCGCGACTACCGCGACGAGCGCGGCGCCTATGACGGCATCGCCTCGATCGAGATGCTCGAGGCGGTCGGCGAGAAATACTGGCCGATCTTCTTCGCCGCCGTGCGCGACCGGCTGAACCCCGGCCGGATCGCCGCGCTGCAGAGCATCACCATCGCCGACCGCCTGTTCCCGGCCTACCGGCACGGCACGGATTTCATCCAGAAGTACATCTTCCCCGGCGGCATGCTGCCGCCCGCCGCGGGGCTGCGCCTTGAGGCCGCCGCCGCGGGGCTCGAGATCATCCGCTCGGTCGAGTTCGGCGAGAGCTACTCGCGCACCCTGCGCGCCTGGCGCGGCGCCTTCAACGCCGGCTGGTCCGAGATCGCCGAGCTCGGCTTCGACCAGCGCTTCTGCCGCACCTGGAACTTCTACCTCGCGGTCTGCGCCGCCTGCTTCAACGCAGGCACGACCGACGTGACGCAGCTCGCGCTGCGCCGGGGCTGACGGAGGCGAAGCGGTCGGCTCGAACGCGAGCGGATCCGGGCCGACGGGTGAGGCGGCGGCAACCCGTGTGCACATTGCACAGAGACGCAAGCCTTTGATTTCATTATGGTTCTCAAAAATGGTGTTGTGCACGCCCCCGTGCGCGGCGCGACGTGGCGTCGGGCGGGCTTCAGCCCGCCACGCCGGCGGCGCCGGTGAACCGGCGGGGTGAACATCGGCTTACACCGCGGATGATCCGGTAGGGTGCGCATTCATGCGCACCATTGGCGGGGCAGCCGGCCCGAGGTGGATTGGGGTGGCCGACGGTGCGGCGGTGCGCACAAGTGCGCACCCTACCTCGCCTGGCGATCCCGGCGGAACGGTGATCATTCGGCTTCGAAGCAGTCGATCGCGCACACGGTCACGGGCCGCGAAACCCCCGTGATCTCTCTTTCGCTGGTCCACGCGAGGTTCGGCTGAATCGTGCATTCGGCGACGAGGCGCTGCGCGGTCAGGATCTCTCCGTCCGACGCTTCGTTGCAGAGGCGCGAGGCCATGTTCACGACCGTTCCAACCGCCGTGTAATCATATCGGCCTGCGCTTCCCACGAGTCCCAGGGTGGCGTAGCCGGTGGCGATGCCGATCCCGACGCCGAGCGGGAAGCCAAATTGACGCCACCTCTGGCAGGCCCCGACGAGCGTCCGGCGCATGGAGACCGCGAGACGAACCGCCGCATCCGCGGCGTTTTCCACAGGCAGCGGATCGTTCAGCACGACCATCAGCCCGTCGCCGGCACGGTGCGTGATTGTTCCGCCGTGATCGCTCACGACCTTCCCCGCAAGGCTGTGAAACTCCTCGAGAACCTCCATCACTTCCTCGGGCTCGGCGGTCTCCGAGAACGCTGTAAAGCCGCGCAGGTCACAAAAGAGCGCCGCGATCTTGCGACGATGGCTCGACAGCAGGTCTTCCTTTCCATCCGTCAGAACAAGTTCGGCGACTTGGTCGGGCAGGAACCTACGCAACATCGAGAGGCGCTCGAGCTGAGCAACCTGGGCCTCGACCCGCTGTTGGAGCGAGCGGTTCATTTCATGCAATTGATCGGAAAGCGCCCGTGCCTCGTGGATCAGCCGAGCATTTTCCAGTGCAACGACGCTTTGATCAGCAAATCGCTGAAGGATGTGCACGTCCTTGTCGGAGAACGGGCGCACCTCCTGGCGGTAGATCGTCAGGGCTCCAACCATTTGCTCGCCTGCCAGCATCGGCACCGCGAGAAAGGAGCGTGCGCCGCCGAGTTCGACCGTCGCCACCCGCAGCGGTTCCCGGCGCAAATACACGTCCTCACCTCGAACGTCGGGGATATTGACCGTCTCGTGCCGCGTCTCGATCCGCCCCAACCCTGTACCGGGATCCACCTTGAAGGATCCCTGTTCGGCCAGAAAGTCCGCAAAGGCTTGCGGAACGCCCTTCATGTGCTCGGTGCGAAAGCCCGTCTCGGAATCATAGCGGTAGAGAATCCCAAGCTGCGCCTCGCACAGGCTCAAGGCGCCGTCGAGGATGGCCGCCATTGCGAGGTCGAGATCGCCAGCGGATCTGGCGATGATCTGAATCACTTCACCCATGGCGTGCTCAGCCGCCTGCGCCAGTTCAAGACGGCGCGCAAGCTCGGCGACATCGCAAGCGCTCGGCTGGTTTTCGGAAGCCATCGATCTCACCATATCTCTGATGGTACCCGGGCTTCTCACATTCCGGCAAGCCAGTCCGCGCCGGTGGCCACCGGCGCGGCGAATCAAGGTTCGCTCCACGCCGCCCCTCCACGCCGCCCCTCCACGCCGCCCCTCCACTCAACGAAAAACGCCCCGGCGCGGGGCCGGGGCGTCGTTGTCTGTGCCGGAGGCGCGGGGCGCGTCAGTTCTCGGCCTTCGCCTCCTCGCGCTTGATCTCCTGGCCGGTCTCCTGGTCGACGACCTTCATGGAGAGCCGCACCTTGCCGCGGTCGTCGAAGCCCATGAGCTTGACCTTGACCTCCTGGCCCTCCTTGACGATGTCCTTGGGGTTGGCGCCGCGCTGGTCGGTCATCTGGCTGACATGCACCAGCCCGTCGCGCTTGCCGAAGAAGTTCACGAAGGCGCCGAAGTCCATGATCTTGACCACCTTGCCGGTGTAGATCCTGCCGGCCTCGGGCTCGGCGACGATCGAGTTGATCAGCTCGCGCGCCTTCTCGATCGCGGCCGCGTCCGACGAGGCGATCTTGATCAGCCCGTCGTCGTTGATGTCGACCTTGGCGCCGGACTCCTCGACGATGCCGCGGATCACCTTGCCGCCCGTGCCGATCACCTCGCGGATCTTGTCGGTGGCGATCTGCATCACCTCGATGCGCGGCGCGTGGGCCGAGAACTCGGACCGGCTGGCGCTGAGCGACTTCGCCATCTCGCCCAGGATGTGCAGGCGCGCGTCCCTGGCCTGCGCCAGCGCCTGGTGCATGATCTCCGACGTGATGCCGGCCACCTTGATGTCCATCTGCAAGGAGGTGACGCCGCGTTCGGTGCCGGCCACCTTGAAGTCCATGTCGCCCAGATGGTCCTCGTCGCCGAGGATGTCGGTGAGCACGGCGAAACGTCCGTCGGGCTCGAGGATCAGGCCCATGGCGACGCCCGCGACCGGGGCCTTCAGCGCCACGCCCGCGTCCATCATGGAGAGCGAGGAGCCGCACACGGTGGCCATCGAGGACGAGCCGTTCGACTCGGTGATCTCCGAGACCAGGCGGATGGTGTAGGGGAACTCGGTGGCCGGCGGCAGCACCGCCTGCAGCGCCCGCCAGGCGAGCTTGCCGTGCCCGATCTCGCGCCGCCCCGGCGGGCCCATGCGGCCGGCCTCGCCCACCGAGTAGGGCGGGAAGTTGTAGTGCAGCAGGAAGCGCTCGCGCCAGTCGCCGTCGAGCGCGTCGACGATCTGCTCGTCGTCGCCGGTGCCCAGCGTGGTGACCACCAGCGCCTGCGTCTCGCCGCGCGTGAACAGCGCCGAGCCGTGCGTGCGCGGCAGCAGGCCGGGCTCGCACACGATGGGGCGCACCGTGGTCAGGTCGCGGCCGTCGATGCGCTTGCCATGCTCGATGATCTGGCCGCGCAGGATCGAGGCCTCGAGCTTCTTGAAGCAGTCGTCGACGGCGCCGCCTTCGAGCAGCTCCTCCTCGGTCAGCCCGGCCTTGAGCGCCTCCTTGGCGGCGGCGAGGGCGGCCTGGCGCTCCTGCTTGTCGACCACCGTGAAGGCCTGGCGCAGCGGCGCCTCGGCCAGCTCGCGCACGCGCGCCATCATGGCCGAGTTGTCGGGCGGCTCGAAGGCGAACGGCTCCTTGGCCGCGTCCTCGGCGAGGTCGACGATCAGGTCGATCACCGGCTGCATCTGCTCGTGGCCGAAGGTGACGGCGCCGAGCATCTCGTCCTCGCTCAGCTCGTAGGCCTCGGACTCGACCATCATCACCGCGTCGCGGGTGCCGGCGACGATCAGGTTCAGCCGCTGCTCGGGGTTGTCCATGAGCCGCGCCATGTCGGGCACCGCCGGGTTGAGCACGTATTTGCCGTTCGCGAAGCCGACGCGGGCGGCGCCGATCGGGCCAAGGAACGGCGCGCCCGAGAGCGTCAGCGCCGCCGAGGCGGCGATCAGGCCGACGATGTCGGGATCGTTCTCCAGGTCATGGCTCAGCACGGTGGCGATGACCTGCGTCTCGTTCTTGAAGCCGGGCACG
This sequence comes from Thermohalobaculum sp., assembly GCA_035513135.1. Classification (GTDB taxonomy): domain Bacteria; phylum Pseudomonadota; class Alphaproteobacteria; order Rhodobacterales; family Rhodobacteraceae; genus Thermohalobaculum. Next base: position 5,070 of record DATKCQ010000083.1, on the reverse strand, counting down.
AAGAGCGGGCGGATCGGCCGGTCGATCAGGCGGGAGGTCAGCACCTCCTTCTCGGTCGGCTTGGCCTCGCGCTTGAAGAAGCCGCCGGGGATCTTGCCCGCGGCGTAGTACTTCTCCTGGTAGTGGACGGTGAGCGGGAAGAAGTCGAGCCCGACCCGCGGCTTCCTCTCGAAGACCACGGCGGCGAGCACCGAGGTCTCGCCGAGCGTCGCGAGCACCGCGCCGTCGGCCTGCCGGGCGATCTTGCCCGTCTCGAGGGTCAGCGTCTTGCCGCCCCACTGCATTTGCTTGCGTACGATGTTGAACATTCCATATTCCTTCCTGGCGGACGCCGCCCGGATGGCGGCGCGCGCGATACGCCCCTCGCTCAGGGACGGACCCCGGTTTCCAAACCTCCAACGCCTCGTCCCGGGGTCATGGGGACGCGACGAGCGGATCGATCGCCCGCGCATGCCGCCCTGGCCGCATCGGCCGGAGACGGGGGGTTCGCGGGCACACCCCTATCGTGGCGCACGCGGTCTCGCGCGTGCGGCTGCCGGATCGTTCAAGCGCCTCAACGGCGGATGCCGAGCCGGCCGATGAGCGCCCGGTAACGCTCCTCGTCCTTGCCCCGGACATAGTCCAGGAGCTTGCGCCGCTGGGCGACCAGCTTGAGCAGGCCGCGGCGCGAGTGGTTGTCCTTCTTGTGCGTCTGGAAGTGCTCGGTGAGATTCGTGATCCGCTCGGTGAGGATCGCGATCTGCACGTCGGGCGAGCCGGTATCGCCAGCCTTCGCGGCATACTCGCTGATGAGCGCTTCCTTGCGCCCGGGCGTGATCGACATCGGGGTCTCCTCTCTCAGTCCTCGAGGTTGAACACCCGGTCCGGATGGAACTGCCCCGCCTTGAAGGTGCCGATCGCCAGGGGCTGCCCGTCGAGGCTGGCCCAGGCGAGGTCACCGTATTCGAGGCCCGTTGCCGGGACCGGGACGGCCTGCCCACGCTTGAGGCGGGCCGCCGCTGCCGGGGGAACGGCCAGAGCCGGGATGTCGTCCAGCCCGGTCGCGACCGGCAGCAAGTGCTCGGAGCCGCCCCTATGGCGGATTTCGTCGAGCATTTCAAAGGAAATCGCATGTGCGAGGGTAAATGGGCCCGATCGCAGCCGGCGCAACTGCGACACATGCGCGTGGCAGCCGAGATCGCGGCCGAGATCGCGGGCGATGGCGCGCACATAGCCGCCCTTGCCGCAGACAAGCTCGAGCTCGGCATGGTCGGGGTCGGGGCGGGCGACGAGCGCGAGGCGCGCGACGCGCAGGGCGCGCGGCGCGAGGTCGAGCGCGACGCCCTCGCGGGCCAGGTCGTAGGCGCGCTCGCCCGCGACCTTGACGGCGGAGAACTGCGGCGGGACCTGCGCGATGTCGCCGATGTAGGCGCCGAGCGCGGCCGCGATCGCGGCGTCGGTGGGGCGCGTGTGCGAGCTGGCGATCACCGCGCCTTCCGCGTCGTCGGTGGCGGTCGCCTGGCCCAGCCGGATGCTGAACCGGTAGGTCTTGAGGCCGTCCTGCACGACGGGGATGGTCTTGGTCGCCTCGCCCAGCGCGATGGGCAGCACGCCCGAGCCGAGCGGGTCGAGGGTGCCGGCATGGCCGGCCTTCCTGGCATTGAAGGCCCAGCGCGCCTTGCCCACGGCCTGCGTGGAGGTCACCCCCACCGGCTTGTCGAGCACGACCCAGCCGTCGACCCTGTCGCCCTTGCGCCTGCCCGCCATCGCCCAGCACCCCTTTGCCGGGGCGCTATCTAGCGGATGCGGCGGGTGGTGGGAAGCCTCAGCGGCCCTCGCGGCGCCAGGCCACGAGCAGCAGCAGGCCGACCGTCAGCACCGCGAGCCAGGCCGGCATCAGGGGCGTGAGCTGCACGCCGGTGACGCGGTAGGCGTCGCGCGATTCCAGCCCGATCCAGCGCAGCGAGTGGGCGCGGCGGCCCTCGGGCACCATGCGTAGCTCGGGAATGCCGTCCGAGAGCCAGGCCACCTTGCCGCCGCTGGCCTCGGCGAGCGGCGCCAGCAGGTCGCCGGTGGCGAGCGGCGCGACGTACTCGGCCGGGCTCGGCGGGCCGACCGCGGCGACGGCGCTCAGCTCGCCGTCGGTGAAGCGCCACAGCCCCTCCTCGGCGTCGCCCAGCAGCGCCTGCCAGCGGCCGGGGCCGACGCGCTCGTAGGTCAGCTCGCGCGCCTCGGCGCCATCGGGGGCGGGGGCGGGGGCGGTGGCGGTGAGCGGGCCCGATGGCTCCTCGGCCAGCGTGCGCCGCTCGACCAGCACCCGGTCGCCCTCCACATGGGCGAACAGCGCCTCCTCCTCGAGCTCGGGCTCCTTCATCAGCCAGTGCACCACGCGGCGCAGCAGGTCGGACTGCGGCCCGCCGCCCTCGAAGCCGCGGGTCCACAGCCAGAAATGGTCCGAGGCCATCAGCGCCACCCGGCCCTCGTCCACCCGGTCGAGAATCAAGAGCGGCAGGTCCTCGTAGCCGCGCATCACCACGTGGCCCGAGCGCGGCACCACCTCCACATGGCGCAGCCAGCGGCCCCATCGCGGCCCGTCCTCGCCCGGCACGCCCTCGCCCGGCCCCGCAGCCTGCTCGAGCCCGGCGGTCACCGGGTGGCGCTGGCCGAGCTCGCTGGTGCGCGGCCGGAACGGCCGCTCGTGCACCTCGAGCGTCGGCTCGGCCGGCAGCACCTCGGCGAGCGGCGTGCGGCTCAGGCTCTGCGCGCCGGCGAAGGCCGGGCCGGTGGAGACCAGCACGGCGCCGCCCTCGCGCACGTAGCGGGCGATGTTGGCGAGATAGGCCGAGGCCAGCACGCCGCGCCAGCGGTAGCTGTCGAAGATGATCAGGTCGAAGTTGTCGATCTTTTCGAGAAACAGCTCGCGCGTGGGGAAGGCGATCAGCGACAGCTCGCCGACCGGCGTGCCGTCCTGCTTCGAGGGCGGGCGCAGGATGGTGAAGTGGATCAGGTCGACGATCGGGTCGGCCTTGAGCAGATCGCGCCAGGTGCGCCCGCCCGGATGCGGCTCGCCCGAGACCAGCAGCACGCGCAGCCGGTCGCGCACCCCGGTCAACGTGGCGATGATGCGGTTGTTGCGGTCGGTCAGCTCGCCCTCGCGCGCTGGCAGGCGGATGTCGACCACGTTCGGCCCGCCATGGGTGACGGGGATCTCGATGCGGTTCTCGACGCCGACCAAGAGACCGTGGATCGCCGGTGCCTCGCCATCGACCGAGACCTCGACGGCGACGCGGTCCACGCTGCTCCCGGCGCCGTGCACGCGGGGCACGACGCGGAAGGTCACGCTCTCGTCGACGATGCCGAAGGCGGGCGTGCTCACCGCCTCGAGCGCCAGGTCGAAACCGTCGGGGCGCCCCGCGATCAGCGCGTGCACCGGGGCGGGGAAGCGCTCGATGCGATCCGCATCGTGCACCCGCCCGTCGCTCAGCAGCACGGCGCCGGCGATCTGGCCGGGGGCGACATGGGCGGCGGCCTCGTCGAGCGCGCTGAGCAGGCGGGTGCCGCGGTTGCGGCCCGACTCGTCGGGGCCGACCTCGACGACGCGCAGCTCGAGCGGATCGGCGGGGGTCGACAGCGCCTCGATCTCGGCGGCCAGCCGCTCGGCGCCCGCTTCGATCTGCGCCGCGCGGTCCTCCAGCGCGGTCGATTCGGAGCGGTCCACCACGAGGAAGGCCACGTTCTTCAGCCCCTCGCGCTCCTCGCGCTTGAGCTGCGGCCCGGCCAGCGCCAGCACCAGGATGCCGAGCGCCAGCCCGCGCAGCGCCCAGCCCGGCAGGCCGCGCAGCAGCGCCACGGCGCTGCCCAGCGCCACCAGCGCGGCGAGCGCGGCGATCCAGCGCCAGCCGATCTCGGGGATGAAGGCGAGGCCGAATTCCATCAGCGCCTCACTGGCCGAGCCGCTCGAGCACGGCGGGGGCGTGCACCTGGTCGGACTTGTAGTTGCCGGTCAGCGCGTACATCACCAGGTTGATGCCGAAGCGCATGGCCATCTCGCGCTGGTTGTCGCCGGGCCGACCCACCGGGTAGAGCGGCGCGCCGCGCTCGTCCACCGCCCAGGCCGCCGCCCAGTCGGCCGAGCCGACCAGCACCGGGGAGACGTTGTCGTCCACCCGGTCGAACTGCGGCAGGCTCTCGTCGCCGCCGCGCGGACCGGCGCCGGAGCGCGCCGCCTCGGCCCAGACCCGGGCGCCGCGCCAGCGCCCGGGATAGGTGGCGAGCAGGTAGAAGGTGCGGCTCACCACGTGCTCCATGTCGACCGGCGCCAGCGGCGGCAGGTTGAGGGCGCGGGCGATGCGGCGCATCTCGACCGCGGCGGGCCCGGCGAAGCCGGCGGCGCCGTCCTGCGTGTCGATCACCAAGAGGCCGCCGGTGGAGAGGTAGCGCTGCAGCCCCTCGAGCGCCCGCTCGCTCGGCACCGCCCCGGCGCTGAGCGGCCAGTAGAGCACGGGGAAGAGGCTGAGCTCGTCCTCCTCCGGGTCGACGGCCATGGGGGGGCCGGGCTCGACCGCGGTGCGCTGGGTCAGGGCGTTGCCGAGGCCGGTCAGCCCGCGCTCGGACTTGGCGTCGAGGCGCTCATCGCCGGTGCGGATGTAGCCCAGCGTGGTCTCGGCGGCGGCGGCGATGGCCCGCTCGATCGGCATCTCGGCCCTTGCATCGGGGGCAGCGGGGGCGAGCAGCGCCAGCGCCAGCAGCGCCGGGGCCGCGGGACGCAGCCGCCGGCCGGACCAGCGGCCCGAAAGCCGGCCCGAAAGCCGGCCCGACAGCCACAGCGTGGCGATCAGGTCGATGCTGCCGAGCAGCACGGCGAGCGCGATCAGGTTCGGTCCGAAGCGCCGCGTCTCGGCGCCGCCCAGGGTCTCGGCCACGGCGCCGGCGGGGGCGGGCGGGAACGGCGCCAGCCGGTCGCCCTCGGCGAACAGGTTGACCACCAGGCTCTCGGCGGCGCCCGCGGCGCGCGCCCCGCCGTCGGCGCGGCGGTAGAGGCCGGGCGGCAGGTCCGGGCCGGCCTCGGCCGCGGCCAGCAGCTCGCCCGGC
>DATKCQ010000082.1:0-33466 GCA_035513135.1 Thermohalobaculum sp. | reverse complement strand
GAGACCTGGGGCGTTGACTCGGGCCCCGGCTGGCCGCAGGCTTGAACCCCACGGAACCGGGGAGACTGCCATGATCGTCAAGCACATCCTCAAGCTGAAGGGCTCCACAAGCATCGAAACGATCGCGCCCGGCGCTCTGGTCGCCGAGGCCGCGGCCCGGCTCGACAAGCGGCGCATCGGGGCGCTCGTCGTCAGCGAGACCGGCAGCGACATCGCCGGCATCCTCTCCGAGCGCGACATCGTGCGCGCCCTGGCGCGCAAGGGCGGCGGCTGCCTCAACATGAAGGTCAGCGAGCTGATGACCGCCGAGGTGGAGAGCTGCGCGCCGGGCGAGAACGCCAACTCGGTGCTCGAGCGCATGACCCAGGGGCGCTTCCGGCACATGCCGGTGGTCGAGGACGGCCGCATGATCGGCCTCGTCTCGATCGGCGACGTGGTCAAGACACGGATCAGCGAGATCGAGCAGGAGAACCAGGCGATGGCGAACCTGCTCGGCGGCTGAAGCGTCGCACCGGCGCGGCGAAGCGGCGCTTTGCCCGGAAATGCAGGGCCCCGGGGCGGGGCCGTGACGGACCCAGGAGAATCAGGTGCGCACAGGTCTCTATCCCGGAACCTTCGACCCGATCACGCTCGGGCACAGCGACATCATCAACCGGGCGGCGAAGCTGGTGGACCGGCTGGTGATCGGCGTCGCCATCAACCGCGACAAGGGACCGCTGTTCCCGGTGGAGCAGCGCGTGGCGCTGGTCGAGCACGAGGTCGCCCCGGTCGTCGCCGCCACCGGCACGGCCATCGAGGTCCTGCCCTTCGACAATCTGCTGGTGCAGTTCGCCGACGAGGTGGGCGCCAGCGTGATCATCCGCGGCCTGCGCGCCGTGGCCGACTTCGAGTACGAGTTCCAGATGGTCGGCATGAACCGCACGCTGAGCGAGCACATCGAGATGGTGTTCCTGATGGCCGGCGCGCAGTTCCAGCCGATCGCCTCGAAGCTGGTCAAGGAGATCGCCCGCATGGGCGGCGACGTCGGCAAGTTCGTCTCGCCCGAGGTGGCCGAGGCGCTGCGCCGGCGATTCGCCGAGTCCTGATGCGTCCGGACAGGCGGGGCGCGCAGGGGTTTGACCCGCGTTGCGCCGGGCGTTAAGCCGGCGGCATGGCGCAATCAGGAGCGGAGCCAGGCATGTTCAGATCGATCGCGGCCCATCTCGCCGGCCTTCTCGCCGTGACCCTCGCACTCGCAACCCCGGAGGCCAAGGCCGTGGACATCAAGGACCCCGAGAACACGCTGATCATCGAGCTCGAGCCGGGCCGGGTGGTCATCGAGATGCTGCCCGACGTCGCCCCCGAGCACGTCGCGCGCATCAAGGAGCTGGCCCGCGCCGGCGCGTATGACGGGGTGGCCTTCCACCGCGTGATCGAGGGCTTCATGGCGCAGACCGGCGACGTCCAGCACGGCGACATGGACGAGGGCTACGATCCGCGCCGCGCCGGGACGGGGGGCTCGGACCTGCCCGACCTGCCGGCCGAGTTCTCCGACCAGCCCTTCGAGCGCGGCACCACCGGCATGGCGCGCTCGCAGGATCCGAACTCGGCCAACAGCCAGTTCTTCATCGTGTTCGCCTCGGCGCCGCACCTGAACGGCCAGTACACCGTGTGGGGTCGGGTGATCGAGGGCATGGAGCATGTCGACGCGATCAAGCGCGGCGCCGGCCAGTCCGGCTCGGTCAGCGATCCCGACCGCATGCTGCGCGTCTACGTCGCCGCCGACCGGTAACGCCGCCTCGCGGCATCGTGACCCGGCGGCCGGGGCGCGCGGCCGCCGGGTCCTCTATGTTGAGCCAAACCGAACGACATGGGAGGTGCGCCATGCTGCCCCGCCTTCTGGCCGCGCTGCTGCTGCTCGCCCCGTTCGCCCCGTTCACCCCCTTCGCCGCTTTCGGCGGCGAGGTGCCGTCGGGCTGGGAGCGCGCCTGGCCGAACACCGATTTCTCCAGGATCACGGTCGATCCGGCGGAGATCCTGTCGGGCGGTCCGCCCAGGGACGGCATCCCGGCGATCACCGGGCCCGAGATGCTGCTCGCCGCGCAGGAGCACCGCCTCGACCCGCGCGAGCCGGTGATGGTCTACGAGCCCCCGGATACGGCCAGCGGGGAGCCCGCCCGCGCCTACCCGGTGCGCTACCTGATGTGGCACGAGATCGTCAACGACGAGGTGGCGGGCGTGCCCGTGGCGGTGACCTTCTGCCCGCTGTGCAATTCGGGGCTGGTCTTCGACCGGCGCGTGGACGGTGAGGTGCTCGAGTTCGGCGTCTCAGGGATGCTGCGCCACTCGGACATGATCATGTACGACCGGCAGACCGAGAGCTGGTGGCAGCAGTTCACCGGCGAGGCGATCGTCGGCGAGCTGGTCGGCGTGGCGCTGACGCCGCTGCCCGCCCTGCTCGAGAGCTGGCAGAGCTTTCGCGCCCGGCACCAAGAGGGCATGGTGATGAACCAGCCCGACGGGCACCGCCGCGCCTATGGCAACAACCCCTACACCGGCTATGACAGCGGCCGTCCCTTCCTCTACCGCGGCGAGCCGCCGCCGCACGGCATCGACCCGGTGGCCCGCGTGGTCCGCGTCGGCGACCGCGCCTGGCCGCTCGAGCGGCTGCGCGAGGCGGGCGAGATCGTCGAGGCCGGCTACCGGCTGAGCTGGGCCGAGGGCCAGGCCTCGGCGCTCGACACCGGCAACATCGGCGAGGGCCGCGAGGTCGGCGACGTGCGCGTGGTCGACGCCGCGAGCGGCGCGCCGGTGGTCCACGAGGTGTTCGCCTTCGCCTTCCACGCCTTCGAGCCCGACCGCGCGTGGATGCTCGGCGAGTGACGCTGGACGCGCCTGCGCCCGCCCGCCAGAGCCGTCTCAGTGGTTCGGGAATCACCGAAACGGCCTTGCCGCGTTGCGTCACCGCGATTTCCGAGCCGCAAAGTGATTCCACTTTGCTCGAAATCGCTCTAAGGGCGGCGCATGAAGCTCTCCGACTTCGACTTCGCGCTGCCCGAGGAGCTGATCGCGCTGCGCCCCGTGCGCCCGCGCCGCGCCGCGCGGATGCTGGTGGCGCGCGGGGCGGAGACCTGCGACGCGCACGTCGGCGACCTGCCCGGGTGGCTCGGGCCCGGCGACATGCTGGTGTTCAACGACACCCGCGTGATCCCCGCCCGCCTGTTCGGCGAGCGGCGCCGCGAGACGCCTCACGGCCCGGGCGTGGTGCAGGTCGAGGTGACGCTGCTCGAGCGCACCGGCCCGGACCGCTGGACGGCGCTGGCCCGTCCCGGCCGGCGGCTGCGGCCCGGCGACCGGGTGGCGTTCCCCGGCGGCCTCAGCGCGGAAATCGCCGCGAAGGGCGCCGGGGGCGAGATCGGCCTCGCCTTCGACCGCGCCGGGCCCGGGCTCGACGCCGCCATCGCCGCCGCCGGGGTGATGCCACTGCCGCCCTACATCGCCCAGCGCCGCCCGGCGGACGCGCGCGACGCGCGGGACTACCAGACCATCTTTGCCGAGCGCCCCGGCGCGGTCGCCGCGCCCACCGCGGCGCTGCATTTCGACGCGGCGCTGATGGCGGCGCTGGCGGCGCGCGGGGTGCTGACGGCGCGGCTCACCCTGCATGTGGGCGCCGGCACCTTCCTGCCGGTGAAGGCCGCGGACCTGAGCGGCCACCGGATGCACGCCGAGTGGGGCGAGATCGGCGCCGGGGCCGCCGCGGCGCTCAACGCGGCGCGCGCCGCGGGGGGGCGGGTGATCGCCGTCGGCACCACGGCGCTGCGGCTGCTCGAGACCGCCGCCGATGCCGGCGGCAGCGTCCACCCCTTCCGCGGCGAGACCGACATCTTCATCACCCCGGGCTACCGGTTCCGCGCCATCGACGGGCTGATGACCAACTTCCACCTGCCGCGCTCGACCCTGTTCATGCTGGCCTGCGCGCTGATGGGCCGCGCGCGGATGCTGGAGCTCTACGCGCACGCGGTCGCGGCGCGCTACCGCTTCTACTCCTACGGCGACGCCACGCTGCTGCTGCCCCGGGACCTGACCGGGGCCGGGGGACCTGAGTCTCCCCGGCCTCGAAACCCGACGCAATCAGGCGATAGGATCGGCGCGCGAATCGGCAATCTCGGCCGATCGACCACCTCCAAGGGAACCACCCCATGTTCGCCGTGATGCGCCACTCCTGGGCCCTGCTGCTGGGCATGTTCCTGCTGATGCTGGGCAACGGCATGCAGGCCACGGTGATCGGCGTGCGCGGCGGCATCGAGGCGTTCCCCTCGGCGACCATGGGCTTCGTCATGGCGGGCTACTTCGCCGGCTTCCTCGGCGGCGCGCTGGTCACGCCGTGGCTGGTGCAGCGGGTCGGGCATGTGCGGGTGTTCGCGGCGCTCGGCTCGCTGATCTCGGCGGCCTTCGTCATCTTCCCGACGGTCGTCGACCCGGTCGCCTGGACGCTGATGCGCTTTCTCGTCGGCTTCTGCTACTCGGGGGTCTACGTGGTGGCCGAGAGCTGGCTGAACGACAGCGCCACCAACGCGACGCGCGGGCGCATGCTCTCGAGCTACGTGATCGTGCAGATGCTGGGCATCATCGGCGCGCAGGGCCTGATCAACGTGGCCGATCCGGCGGGCTACGACCTGTTCATCATCATGTCGGTGGCGGTCTCGGTCTCGTTCCTGCCGATGCTGCTCTCGGCGGGGCCGGCGCCGGCGTTCTCGACCTCGCGGCGCATGTCGCTGCGCGAGCTGTTCCGCGCCTCGCCGCTGGGCTGCGTCGGCGCCTTCCTGCTCGGCGCCGTGTTCGCCTGCCAGTTCGGCATGGCCGCGGTGTTCGGCAGCGCCATCGGGCTCAACACCGCCGAGATCTCGATCTTCATCGGCGCCATCTATGTCGGCGGGCTGGTGCTGCAATACCCGATCGGCTGGTGCTCGGACCGCATGGACCGGCGCCGGCTGATCGCCGCCGTCACCGGGCTGGGCGGGCTCGGGTGCCTGGTCGGGCTGGTGTTCGGCGGCAGCTTCGAGGCGCTCCTGGTCACCGCGTTCCTGCTCGGCGGCACCACCAACCCCACCTACTCGCTGATCATCGCCCACACCAACGACTTCCTGGCGCACGAGGACATGGCCTCGGCCTCGGGCGGGCTGATCGTGCTCAACGGCGTCGGCGCGGCGGGCACGCCGATCCTCGTCGGCTACCTGATGCAGAACCTCGGCGCCGGCGCCTTCCTCGGCTTCATCGCCCTGATGATGGCGCTGGTCATGGCCTACGCGCTCTACCGCGTGACCGTGCGCGCGTCGCCGGACGAGACCTCGCGGGTCGCCCCGATCAGCATGGTCTCGGGCACCCAGGTCAGCGCCGAGATCGCCCAGGAGGTCGCCCGGGAGGTCGCCCAGGAGGTCGCCCGGGAACAGGCGTCGCGCGAGCGGGCGCCGGGCGAGCGGGCGCCGGGCGGTGGAAACCCCGCCTGATCCGTTTCCTGTCATGCGTGGCGCATCGGCGACACCCGATCGGGCGGCTCTCGGCTACATTGGACACCCCCAGGACGTGGAAATGGGGACGTGGAAATGGGGACGTGGAACCGGGGACGTGGAACAGGGGCGACGAGGCGCAATGACGCCCGATGCCGATGAGGTTCTGCGGTTCTGGCTGGACGAGGTGCGGCCGGCGCGCTGGTACGAGGTCGATCCCGAGCTCGACGCCACGATCCTTGCGCGCTTCGAGGGCCTGTGGCAGGACGCCGCCGAGGGGCGGCTCGATCCCTGGCTGACCAGCCCTCGGGGCGCGCTGGCGCTGGTGATCGTGCTCGACCAGTTCCCGCGCAACATGTTCCGCGGCACCGCCGAGGCCTACCGCACCGACCGCCGGGCGCTGCGCGCCGCCAACGAGGCGCTGCGCCGGCGCTTCGACCAGGCGGTGCCCGAGCCCGAGCGGCAGTTCTTCTACTTGCCGCTGATGCACGCCGAGGACCTGCCGTTGCAGGAGCGCGCCGTGCGGCTCATCGCGCTCAGGCTGCCCGAGACCGGCGCCGGGAACCTCGAGCACGCGCGGCGCCACCGCGAGGTGATCCGCCGCTTCGGCCGCTTCCCCAGCCGCAACCCGGCACTCGGCCGCCGCGACACCGAGGCCGAGCGCCACTACCGGGCAGGCGGCGGCTACATGGGCTGATCGCCTCCCGATCGCCGCCCGATTGCCTACCCCGCCGCCAGCCCTTACGCTGGCGGCGAGTGACCTTGGCCGGAGGGGAGAGATGAGCACCACCTACGATGTCGTCGTGATCGGCTCGGGCCCGGGCGGCTACGTGGCCGCGATCCGCGCCGCGCAGCTCGGGCTGAAGGCCGCCATCGTCGAGCGCGAGCACCTGGGCGGCATCTGCCTCAACTGGGGCTGCATCCCGACCAAGGCGATGCTGCGCTCGGCCGAGGTGCTGCACCTGATGCACCGGGCCAAGGATTTCGGGCTGAAGGCCGAGGGCGTCGGCTACGACCTCGCCGCCGTGATCAAGCGCTCGCGCGGCGTGGCCAAGCAGCTCAACCAGGGCGTCGGCCACCTGCTCAAGAAGAACAAGGTCACGGTGCTGATGGGCGAGGCGACCCTCGCCGGCAAGGGCAAGGTCTCGGTCAAGACGGAAAAGGGCACCGAGGAGCTGGCCGGCAAGCACATCATCGTCGCCACCGGCGCGCGGGCCCGCGAGCTCAAGGGCATGGAGGCGGACGGCGATCTGGTCTGGACCTACAAGCACGCGCTCGAGGCGGCGCGCATGCCGAAAAAGCTGCTGGTCATGGGCTCGGGCGCCATCGGCATCGAGTTCGCCAGCTTCTTCAACACCCTGGGCGCGGAGACCACGGTGGTCGAGATGCTCGACCGCATCCTGCCGGTGGAGGACGCGGAGGTCTCGGCCTTCGCCAAGAAGGCGTTCGAGAGGCAGGGCATGACGCTTCTCGAGGGGGCCTCGGTGAAGAAGCTCGACCGCGCCAAGGGCAAGGTCACCGCCCATATCGAGAAGGGCGGCAAGACCGAGAAGATGGAGTTCGACACGGTGATTTCGGCCGTCGGCATCGTCGGCAACGTCGAGGGGCTGGGCCTGGAGAAGCTCGGCGTCAAGGTCGAGAAGGCCCATGTGGCGGTGGACGAATACTGCCGCACCGGCGTCGAGGGCGTGTTCGCCATCGGCGACGTGGCCGGCCCGCCCTGGCTCGCCCACAAGGCCAGCCACGAGGGGGTGATGGTGGCCGAGATGATCGCCGGGCGCGAGGTCCACCCGGTGCGCCCCGGCGCGATCGCCGGCTGCACCTACTGCCACCCGCAGGTGGCCAGCGTCGGCCTGACCGAGGCGCAGGCCAAGGAGCAGGGGCTGAAGGTCAAGGTCGGCCACTTCCCCTTCATCGGCAACGGCAAGGCGATCGCGCTGGGCGAGCAGGAGGGCATGGTCAAGGTGGTGTTCGACGCGGGCAGCGGCGAGCTGCTCGGCGCCCACATGATCGGCGCCGAGGTCACCGAGCTGATCCAGGGCTACGTGATCGGCCGCACGCTCGAGACCACCGAGGCCGAGCTGATGCACGCGGTGTTCCCGCACCCGACGCTGTCGGAGATGATGCACGAGGCGGTGCTCGACGCCTACGGCCGGGCGATCCATTTCTGAGCCCGCACCGGCGCCGGCAGCACCGTGATCGCGGCAAACAGCACGGGGCCGAGCAGCAGCCCGGCAAGCTGATAGCCCCGGTAGCGCCGAGGCTCGCCGACGTGCTCAGCCATGTCCGCGCCAGCCCGCGCTTGCCAGTGTCTGGTATGCAGAAGGGCGCGCAGGCGCCTATTCGCTGGAGCGCCATACGTCCCGCGTGCCGTGGAAGAAGTCGCTGATCTCGTCGGGCGTGACCTTGCCGTCACCGTCGGCGTCCATGTGCGCGAAGATGCGGGCGTGGATCTCCTGGACCTCCGCGAGCGACACGGCCCCGTCGCCATCGGCGTCCATGATCGCGAAGAGGATCCGCATCATGGTGCCGTGACCCAAATGGCGGCCCATGTGGCGGCCCATGTGAGGGCCCATGTGAGGGTCCATGTGAGGGTCCATGTGAGGGCCCATTCCGGGTTCCATCATGCCGGGCCCCATCATGCCGGGCCCCATCATGCCGCCCTGCTGGCCCTGCTGGTCCGGCTGCATCGCTTGGCCGCCCGAGGACTGCTGCGCCTGGGTCGGGCCGCTGCCCGCCGCGAGCACGAACGCGGCCGCGGTCAGCGTCAAGAACGGGGTCTTCATGCCGTATCTCCCTTGTGCCTCCGGTCTCGTGCGAACCGGCCGCCCGGGCGCGGAAGGCCTGCAAGCAGGGCCGGTTTCGAAACACCTACACGGGCAGCGCGCCCGCGGTCTTGACTTCGATCAACGGGTCCCGACGCCGCGACGCCGCGCCGCCCCGTCCCGCTCAACCATAGCTGAACCGCTCGGCGCGGACCAGTGCGCGCTGGATCGTCGCGCTGATCGTGCCGGGGCAAATGCGAGACCGGATGGACCCGGGCCCGGTCATCCACTAACAGTCGATGTGGATCGCGCAGCGAGGGTTGATCGGATTCGATGTCCTGCCCGGCACTGGACCAAGCTGAAGGCGGCGTCGACGGCGCCGCAAAGGCTGGCTGGAGCCGGGTCCTCCTGCTCCTCGACGGCACCGACTGGCGCATCCGAATGGCGAACGGGCAGGCACGGGCGGCGCTCGGCTACCCGCCCGGCGCGCTCGGGTCGCTGAGCTTTCTCGACCTCGCCCCGGAGATCGCCGAGCCGGCCTGGCGGCGCCTGGTCGGGCGCCTGGAGCGCGGCGCGGCGGAGGCGTCGCGCTTCGAGACCCGCCTGCGCCGCAAGGACGGCAGCAGCATCGTCGCGCGGGTCCGGCTCGAGCGGATCGACGACGGCAGCGACGTCCATCTCCACGCGACCGTCGATGCGCCGGCCGCGCCGACCGATCCGGGCGCGGGCTGGCGGCTCGACGCGGCGCTGCTGCGCTCGGTCATCGACACGGCGCCGGACGCCATCGTGACCATCGACGCGGCCGGCCGCGTCGAGAGCTTCAGCCCGGCCGCCGAGCGCATGTTCGGATACCGGGCCGCCGAGGTGGTCGGGCACAACGTCTCCATGCTGATGCCCGAGCCCTACCGCGCGCAGCATGACGGCTACCTCGCCCGCTACCTGTCCACCGGCGAGAAGCGCATCATCGGCATCGGCCGCACCGTCATCGCGCAGCACAAGACCGGGGCGACCTTCCCGATCGAGCTGGCGGTCGGCGAGGTCCGCAGCGGCGCCGACCACGTGTTCACCGGGTTCATCCGCGACATCTCGGACCGGGTGGCGGCGCAGGCGCGGGCCAGCAAGCTGCAGGACGAGCTCAACCATGTCGGCCGGCTCACCGCCATGGGCGAGATCGCCTCGATGATCGTGCACGAGCTGAACCAGCCGCTGACGGCGATCGCCAATTTCGGCGAGGCGGCGAAGCGGCTCGTCCGGACGGGCGGCGAGCAGGGCCCGCGCGCCGCCGAGCTGATGGAGAAGGCGGTCGCCCAGGCGCACCGCGCCAGCGAGATGATCCGGCGGCTGCGCAGCTTCGTGTCGCGCGGGCCGAGCGAGCTCGAGCCGATCGCGGTCAACGAGGTGGTGCGCGACGCCGCGCGGCTGGCGCTGATCGGCTCGGCCGACCAGGGCATCCGGGCGCGCTTCGAGCTGGCCGACGGCCTGAAGCAGGTCAGCGCGGACCGCATCCAGGTGCAGCAGGTGGTGGTCAACCTGATCCGCAACGGCATCGACGCCATGCTCGAGGCGAAGGCGGACCCTACGGGGGAGCTGTGGCTGACCATCGCGACCGCGCCCGCGCCCGATGGCGCCGTGCAGGTCTCGGTCGCCGATACCGGCCCGGGCATCGCGCCCCGGATCGCGGCCGAGCTGTTCACGCCCTTCGCCACGACCAAGCGGGGCGGCATGGGCATCGGGCTTTCCGTGAGCAAGTCGATCGTCGAGGCGCATGGCGGGCGGATCCGGGTCGAGCCCAACACGCCGCGCGGCAGCCGCTTCGTGTTCACGCTGCCGGCCGGAGCGGAGGTCGGCCCGGGGGTCGGCCCGGGGGTCGGTCCGGGGCGATGAACGGCATCGGGGGCAAGGTCTGTGTCGTCGACGATGACCCGGCGGTCCTCGAATCGCTCGAGGCGCTGCTCGCCTCGGTCGGCTTCGAGACCGAGGCGTACGGCTCGGCGCAGGCGTTCCTCGAGGGCTTCGACCCGGACCGCGCCGCCTGCATCCTGCTCGACGTGGCGATGCCCCGGATGGACGGGCTGACGCTGCTCGAGACCCTCGGGGCGGCGCGCCGGGGCGTCCCGGTGATCATGGTGACGGCGCATGGCGACGTGCCGATGGCGGTGCGGGCGATGCAGGCGGGCGCCGCCGACTTCGTCGAGAAGCCGTTCGAGCCGGACCGGCTGCTCGCGTGCATCGAACGGGCCGTCGCGCGCGCCGCGCCCGAGCCGGCGGACGCCGGCCTCAGGGCGGTGTTCGGGCAGCTGACGCCGCGCGAGGCGGAGGTGATGCGCCAGATGGTGATCGGCCACCCCAACAAGATCATCGCCCACCATCTCGGCCTCAGCCCGCGCACCGTCGAGATCCATCGCGGCCGCGTGATGCAAAAGACCGGGGCGGGCAGCCTCTCGCACCTGGTGCGGATGGCGATCCGGGCCGGCTACGACCCGGACGCCGCCTGAGCGGTAGGGGCTATTGCGGACTGGCCGGGGGTCCCAGCGGCGGCACATGCTGTGCCGCCGAATGAACGGACGGAGGCGGCACATGCCGTGCCGCCGCATGAACGGACGGAGGCGGCACATGCTGGGCCGCCGCAAGACCGGATGACGGCGATCGGGTGACGGCGACCGGGTGGCCCAGAGGGGGGACAGGACATGCAGGGCCGCAGCGCATGGATCGTGCACGTGGTCGATGACGACGCGGCGGTGCTGGAGTCGCTCGAGGCGCTGCTGCTGGTCGCGGGGTTCGAGGTCGCGACCTACGGCTCGGCGGAGGAATTTCTCGAGCGCGCCGGCGACCGGCAGGGCTGCCTGCTGCTCGACGTCAACATGCCCGGGATGAGCGGGCTGGAGCTGCTCGAGCGTCTCGCCGCCGAGGGCGCCGGGACCCCGGTGGTGCTGCTCACCGCGAGCCGCGACGAGCGCCTGCGCCAACGCGCCCGCGCCCTCGGCGCCCGCGGCTTCCTGACCAAGCCGGTGACCGGGGCGGTCCTCCTCGCCGCCATCGCGGACGCGGCGGCGCCGGCCAGCGGCCGGCCGGCACGGTAAGGGACATCCCTTATAAGGGGTATCCACGACTATCTCCCCGGCGGCCTGCGTTCTCTCATGTCTCGAGCGAACGAAGCCCTCCCCGATGCGGGAGCGCCAGACCGGAGGAGACACCATGCCCGCCGTCGCGCAATTCCCCATCCGCCCGGTTCGGGAGGTTTCGCCCCAGGCCCTCGCGGACCAGCTTGCCCGGCCCGCGCGGGCGCTGGCGCGCCGGCCGCTCGCCGGCGTCGAGGCGCCGCGGCAGCTGACCTTCGGGCCGGGGGATACGCTCTACTTCGACGGCGATATCGCCCTGCATTTCTTCGAGATCGTCTCCGGCACCGTGCGTTGCTGCCGGCTGACGCCGGACGGCAGGCGCCAGATCTACCGGTTCGCCGACGCCGGCGACATGCTCGGGCTCGGCGGCGAGATCGAGCACGGCCACGCGGCGGAGGCGGTGACCAAGGTGGTGGCTCGCCGCCACCGGCTGCCGGGCCTCGACGCCGCGCTCGCCCGGGACGGCCAGTTGCGCGAGCGCGTGCTCGGCGCGCTGCGCGAGGAGCTGGCGGCGGTGCGCCTGCAGATGATGCTGCTCGGGCGGATGAGCGCCACCGAGAAGGTCGCCTCGTTCCTGCTCGCGCGCGCGGCGCGCGCCGCGGATCCCGTTGCGTGCCCCGTTGCGTGCGCTGTTGCGTGCCCCGGGGCGTGCCCCGGGGCGCCCGTCCACCTGCCGATGACCCGGGCCGACATCGCCGACTACCTGGGCCTCACGATCGAGACGGTGAGCCGCAAGATCAGCGAGCTGAAGCGGCTCGGCGTGATCGCCCTGAACACGCCGACCGACCTGTGCATCACCAGGCATGACCGGCTCAGGGCGATGGCCGAGGCGGCCTGAAGCGAACGCCCTCGCCCCTGCCGCCCGGATCGGCGCGGATCGGCGCGGATCGGCCCGTGTCGGCCCATTTGCCGGCCGCCTTACTCGCCCTTTGGCCAGACTGCCGGGTCGAAACGGTCCGCCGCGTCGGAGCGCCGGAAACCGCGCCCGCAGGCCGGGCATTGCACCACGCCTTTTGCGGCAAGCACCAGCTCCACCGGCGCATGCGGGGCCGCCGCATTGCCTGTGCACCGGACCAGGTTGGAATCGACCCTGGTGGCAGGACCGTCATCGCTCATTGGTGGATTGTGGCCCGATTGCCCGGCCCGGCCTTGACACAGCGCAAGCGAAGGGCGGGAAAAGTCGCGCCGGCGCGCCGGGCATCCCCGCGAAGCACGTCGCGGTGGCGCGCGAGCGATTTCGCGCGAAGTGGACGCACTTCGCGGCTCGGAAATCGCGGAAATTCAATATGCCAGAGCGGTTTCGGTGGTTCAGGAACCACCGAAACCGCGCGAGCGCACGGTGATGCAGGTCAACGGCGAGAGCGGCTATTTCTCCAGCAGGAAGGAGATCTTGCCGTTGATGCGATAGCGGGTAATCTTTCCGTTCTCGACGGTCGCCTGCAGCTCCTTGAGATAGATCGACTTGATCCCGCGCACCGTCTTTGCGGCATCATCGATGGCGTTCTGGGCCGCATCCTCCCAGCTCTTGTCCGAATCGGCCAGGACTTCGATCACCTTCAGCATGGTCATTGACATGTTCTCCTCGTGATGCGCCGTCGATCGGCGGACCGGTCCCAGGCAGCTATGCCTTGCATTGACGCGGATCAAGCCCGGCCCCGGTCAATCGAAAGTCGCTCAATCTGTCCAACCCGAGGGGCGCACGCCACACCCAGCGCGGCGTCAGCGCTACGATCTGCGCCACCTCCGCCGGCGAATGCCCCTTCGCCAGCAGCCAGATCGCCTGGCAGTGGCTGCGTTCGATCACGTCCTTCGCTCCGCGAAACCGCTCCTCCAGCTCATCGACCGTCAACTGCTGCGCACTGCCTGCCATGACCTGCCTCCAGACCTTTGGCGCAGAAGCCTAACCGCTTCCAATCCCGCAAGGAAGCAACTTCAGCGACGACGCCGGCCAGGACTATTTCGCCGACGGGATGACGGAGGACCTGATCACCGACCTCTCCAGACTTTCCGGAGTGTTTGTCATCTCGCGCAATTCGAGCTGGACCTACAAGGGTCGGTCCGTAAAACCGCAGCAGGTCGCCGAACAGCTCGGAGTACGGTACCTGCTCGAGGGTAGCGTCCGGCGACAGGGTGACATGGTCCGGATCAACGCGCAGCTCATCGATGCGATCGGCGGCCATCACGTTTGGGCCGATCGTTATGACGGCACCTTGGACGATGTCTTCGCGCTACAGGATCAGGTGATCGGCGAGATCGTCTCGGCGCTTGCGGTCAATCTCACCACAGCCGAGAAAGCGGAGATCGAAGCTGCGGAGACGCGGAGCACCCAAGCCTACGATGCCGTCCTGCAGGGCATGCAGCATCTGCGGCCCGAAAGCGAGGCACCTCGCGCCCTCTTGCTTCCACAGTGCTTCCAAGGGCGGGGAAAGAAGGTAAGCGCCCGCTTTCGCGAGCACTATAAGTCTATGATATATCTGCGTAATTTGGTTGCTTGGGCAGGATTTGAACCTGCGACCTTCAGGTTATGAGCCTGAGGCGCTCGTGGACCGGTGGAATCAGCGCCAACGTCCCAGTACCACGCCAAAAAGCACTGGACTTCCGCTCGCCGAAGAGCGTCCATGATGACGGCAGCCGATGCAGTCGGGGCGGTGGCCTGCCCGGCCTGGGTGATCCTCGGGCCTTCGGTCAGTAGCAGGCGGCGCATTCCGCGCTCGCCGAACTGATCGAAGGAGATTCACCATGGCCCGACTTTCCGGGACCCAGACGACGCTCCTCTCCGCCGCCGCGGCGCGGAAGAACGGCATCGGCTGGACCAAGACTTCAACTCCCTCGACGCGCAGCGCGAGGCCTGCGCGGCCTACATCCTCCATCCTCAGTCAGAAGCACGAGGGTTGGACCACATCTCCCGAGCGTTACGACGATGGCGGGTTCTCGGGCGGATCCATGGCCCGCAGAGCAAAACGCAGGACAGGCGCCAGCGAGGAGCGGGAATCCGGCTCTCCGCGCGGAATCGACGGCGCCGCCATGTCTCAATGAGGCACTAGCCGCTGAAATCACGGCACTATCCTGACGACGCGGATTTTCCGCGCGAAGAGCGAGACTGTGTGGTGGGCCCGGCAGGACTCGAACCTGCAGCCAAACCGTTATGAGCGGTCCGCTCTGACCATTGAGCTACGGGCCCTGCCCTGGCGGCTGATTACGTGCCGCGGGCGCGCCGGTCAACGTTGCTCGGCCTCCGTGCCCGGTTCCCAAGGCGCGGCGCCTGCGATAAAGGAGGGCGAGCGGAGAGGAGCACGCGCCATGACCGACCGCGGGAGGCATCTCACCTATCGCGAGGCCGGGGTCGACATCGATGCGGGCAACGCGCTGGTCGCGCGCATCGGGCCCGCCGCCAAGGCCACCGGGCGCGCCGGGGTGGTCTCGGGGATCGGCGGGTTCGGCGGGCTGTTCGATCTGAAGGAGGCGGGGTTCCGCGATCCGATCCTGGTCGCCGCCACCGACGGGGTGGGCACGAAACTGAGGATCGCCATCGATACCGGCAGTCTCGAAGGGGTGGGCATCGATCTCGTCGCCATGTGCGTCAACGACCTGGTGTGCCAGGGCGCCGAGCCGCTGTTCTTTCTCGACTACTTCGCCACCGGCAAGCTCTCGGTCGCTACCGCGGCGCGGGTCATCGACGGCATCGCCGCGGGCTGCGCCGAGGCCGGCGCCGCGCTGCTCGGCGGCGAAACCGCGGAGATGCCGGGCATGTATGCCGGGGGCGACTTCGATCTCGCCGGCTTCGCCGTCGGCGCGGTCGAGCGCGGCGAGGAACTGCCCATGGCGACGCGGCCGGGCGACGTGCTGCTGGGGCTCGCCTCGTCGGGCGTGCACTCGAACGGCTTCGCGCTGGTGCGCCGCATCGTGGCCGACAGCGGGCTGGACTGGGACGACCCCTGCCCGTTCGCCGACGTGCCGCTGGGCGCCGCGCTGCTGACGCCGACGCGCATCTACGTGAAGCCGGTGCTCGCCGCCATCCGCGCCGGCGGCGTGCGGGCGGTGGCGCACATCACCGGCGGCGGGCTGACCGAGAACCTGCCCCGGGCGCTGTCGCCCGGCACGCTGGCCGTCGTCGAGCTCGGGTCCTGGCGGCTGCCGCCGGTGTTCGGCTGGCTGATGCGCACGGCGGGCCTGCCGGAGGGCGAGGCGCTGCGCACCTTCAACTGCGGCATCGGCATGGTGCTGGTGGTCGCTCCGGAAGCCGCCGAACGGGTTGTCCGGTCGCTGCGCGAGGTGGGCGAGACGGTGGTGCGCATCGGCGAGCTGGCGGGCGAACACGGCCCCGCCGTGCGCTACGTCGGCTCGCTCGCCTGAGCGCGCCGGCATGGACGGGCCAGCGGTCGGCATCCTGATCTCCGGCAGCGGCTCGAACATGGTGGCGCTGGTCCGCGCCATGCAGGCGGGCCGGGTGTCGGCGCGGCCGGCCGTGGTGGTCTCGAGCGAGCCGGCGGCGCCGGGGCTGGACAAGGCCCGGGCGCTGGGCGTGGCGGCCGCCGTGGTGGATCACCGCGCCTTCGGCGCCGACCGCGCCGGCTTCGACGCCGAGGTGAACGCCCGGCTGCGCGAGGCGGGGGCCGGGATCGTCGCCTGCGCCGGCTTCATGCGCATCATGACGCCGGTGCTGATCGAGGCCTGGGCCGGGCGGATGCTGAACATCCACCCCTCGCTGCTGCCGCTGTTCAAGGGGCTCGACACGCACGCCCGGGCGCTCGCCGCGGGGGTCTGCGTGCACGGCGCCACGGTGCACGAGGTCACCCTCGAGCTCGACGCCGGACGCATCCTCGGCCAGGCGGTGGTGCCGGTGCTGGTCGGCGACACGGCGCGGACGCTGGCCGCGCGGGTGCTGGCGTGCGAGCACCTGCTCTACCCGCACGTGCTGGCGGACTTCGTGCGCGACCCTCAGGCCGCGCGGCGCAACCGGGTGGCGCTGTTTCCGGGCGAGCAGGGCTCCGAGGGGAGTCGATGATCGGGACCCCCCCTCCCCATCCCTCCCCCACGAGGGGGGAGGGAGGCGCCCCGTGGCCGGCCGCTCAGCCGACGATCTCGATCTCCGAGAAGAAGAAGGCGATCTCGATCTTCGCGTTTTCGTCCGAGTCCGAGCCGTGCGCCGAGTTCTCGCCGATCGAGATGGCGAACTCACGGCGGATCGTGCCGGCGTCGGCCTTGGCCGGATCGGTCGCGCCCATCGCCTCGCGGTTGCGCGCCACCGCGTCCTCGCCCTCGAGCACCTGCACCACCACCGGGGCCGACGACATGAACGTGGTCAGCTCGTCGTAGAAGGGCCGCCCGGCGTGCACCTCGTAGAACTTCTCCGCCTGGGCCTTCGACAGCCGGATGCGCTTTTGCGCGACGATGCGCAGGCCGGCCTCCTCGAACTTGGCGTTGATCGCGCCGGTCAGGTTGCGCTCGGTGGCGTCGGGCTTGATGATCGACAGCGTGCGGGTTACGGGCATTCGCGGGTCCCTCTGGGTTCTGTGCTGGTGCGGGGCACGCGGGGCCGCGCGCCGGCGGGAATTGCGGGCGCCCGATAGCACGGGGGACGGGCGGATGAAAGCGCATTTCCAGATGCTGGCGGCCTACAACGCCTGGGCCAACCGGCGGCTGATGGCCGCGGTCGAGGCGCTCGCCGAGGACGCCTACCGGGCCGACCTCGGCGCCTATTTTTGCTCGGTGCACGGCACGCTGAATCACCTGGTGGTGGCCGACCGCATCTGGCTCGCGCGCTTTCGCGGCGAGCCCCCGCCCGGCTTGCGCCTCGACCAGATACTGCATGACGACCGGGCCGGGCTGGCCACCGCGCGGCGCGCCCTCGACGCGGAAATCGTCGATTTCGCCGGCAACCTCACCGAGGCGCGCCTGAACGCGGATGTCACCTATCGCATGATCACGCGCGACGCGCAGGTGACCCAGCCAATGGCCCCGGCGCTGGCGCATTTCTTCAACCACCAGACGCACCACCGCGGCCAGGTCCACGCGCTGCTCACGCGGCTCGCGGGCGAGGCCCCGACGCTCGACCTGATCTACTTCCAGCGCGAGGGCTGAGGCGATGTATTTCGACGACCTGCCCGTGGGCTTCACCTTCGAGACCGCCGCGCAGACCCTCACCGAGGCGGAGATTCTCGACTTCGCCCGGCAGTGGGACCCGCAATATTTCCACACCGACCCCGAGCGGGCCAAGGACTCGCCCTATGGCGGGCTGATCGCCAGCGGCTTCCACACGCTGCTGATCGCCTTCGGCCTGATCCATGGCGCGGGCGTGTGGAACGAGGCCTCGATGGGCTCGCCCGGCATCGACCACCTGCGCTGGGTCCGCCCGGTGCGCCCCGGCGACACGCTGAGCGCGAAGGTGGAGGTGACCAGCTCCACGCCGTCCGCCTCGCGGCCCGACCGGGGGCGGACCGGGTTCCGCCACGCCGTCTTCAACCAGCGCGGCGAGCTGGTGATGACCTATGACTGCGTGGTGATCCTGGCGCGCCGGCCAGCCGGCTAGAGCGATTTCGAGCAAAGTGGTGTCACCTTGCGACTCGGAAATCGCGGCAACTCAAGATGTTAGTGGCCGTCTCGGTGATTCAGGAAGCGCCGTAACGGCCCTAGACGCCCGGCGCCGCCTCTGCTACCGGCACGCTCCATGCTGACGATCCGCGACCTCTCCTTCGCCATGGCCGGGCAGCCGCTGTTCGCGGGGGCCTCGGCGCAGATCCCGGGCGGCGCGCGGGTCGGCATCGTCGGGCGCAACGGCTCGGGCAAGACCACGCTGTTTCGCCTGATCCGCGGCGAGCTCGCCCCCGACGCCGGCGAGATCGCCCTGCCGCCGCGCGCCCGCATCGGCGGGGTGGCGCAGGAGGCGCCGGGCGACCGGCGCTCGCTCATCGAGACCGTGCTGGCGGCGGACACCGAGCGCGCCCGCCTCATGGCCGAGGCCGAGACCGCCACCGACCCGCACCGCATCGCCGAGATCCAGGCGCGGCTGACCGACATCGAGGCGCATTCGGCCGAAGCCCGCGCCGCCACGATCCTCGCGGGCCTGGGCTTCGACCAGGCGGCGCAGGCACGCCCCTCGGCCGAGTTCTCGGGCGGCTGGCGCATGCGCGTGGCGCTGGCCGCGGTGCTGTTCGCCGCGCCCGACCTGATGCTGCTCGACGAGCCCACCAACTATCTCGACCTCGAGGGCGCCACCTGGCTCGAAGGTTTCCTCGCGCGCTACCCGCACACCGCGCTGATCATCAGCCACGACCGCGGGCTCCTGAACCGCGCCGTCGGCCACATCCTGCACCTGCACGAGCGGCGCCTGACGCTCTACACCGGCGGCTACGACAGTTTCGACCGGGTGCGCCGCGAGCAGCTGGCGCTCAAGGCGGCGCTGGCAAGGAAGCAGGCGGCCGCGCGCGCCCATATCCAGGTCTTCGTCGACCGCTTCCGCTACAAGGCCACGAAGGCCCGCCAGGCCCAGTCGCGCCTGAAGATGCTCGAACGCATGGAGCCGATCGCGGCGGCGATCGAGAACCCGGTGCCGCCCATCCACCTGCCGCAGCCCGACGAGCTGGCGCCGCCGCTGATGAGCGTGGACGGGGTGGCGGTCGGCTATGGCGGCGAGCCGGTGCTGTCGCGGCTCGGCTTCCGCATCGACCAGGACGACCGCATCGCGCTGCTCGGCGCCAACGGGCAGGGCAAGTCGACGCTGGCCAGGCTGATCGCCGGGCGGCTGGCGCCCATGCGCGGCACGCGCCGGGTCTCGCCGAAGCTGCGCATCGGCTACTTCGCCCAGCACCAGCTGGAGGAGCTGGCGCCCGCCGAGTCCCCCCTCGCCCACATCCGACGGCGGCGCCCGGACGCGCCGGCATCGAGGCTGCGCGCCATCCTGGCTGCGGGTGGCATCGGCGCCGACATCGCCGAGAACCCGGTGGCCAAGCTCTCGGGCGGTCAGAAGGCGCGGCTGCTGCTGGTGCTGGCGGCGCTCGACGCGCCGCACCTGCTGATCCTCGACGAGCCCACCAACCACCTCGACATCGAGAGCCGCGAGGCGCTGGTCACGGCGCTCAACGACTACCGCGGCGCGGTGATCCTGGTCACCCACGACGCCCACCTGATCGAGCTGGTGGCCGACCGGCTGTGGCTGGTGCGCGACGGCCGGGTCGCGCCCTACGAGGACGATCTCGAGAGCTACCGCCGCGCCCTGCTGGCCCGCGACGCGACCGGCGGCGGCGGCGATGCCGGCAGCCCCAACCAGCGCAAGGCGCGCCGCCGCGAGGCCGCCCGGGAGCGCCGGGCGCGGGCGCCGCTTCGCGCCGAGCTGCGCGCGGCCGAGGCCCGGCTCGAGAAGATCGCCCGGATGCTCGCCGAGCTCGACGCCCACCTCGCCGACCCGTCTCTCTACCAGGGCCCGCCGCACAGGATCGAGGCGCTGCAGGCCAGGCGCGGCGAGATCGTCGCCGCCCAGGCGCGCGCCGAGGCGCTCTGGCTCGCCGCCGCCGAGGCGCTCGAGGTGGACGGCGAGGACCGGGCATGACACGCACGCCCATCTCCCCGCAGGCCCTCCGGGATGCCTCCCCCCTTACCCCCCTCCCAGCGGGAGGGGGGGACGCCCGGCGCCGGCGCCTTGCGCCCCCCTCTCCCGCTGGGAGAGGGGCCGGGGGAGAGGCCCGGCCCGGGCCCCGCCACGCCGCCACGTGCGGGCGTGCCCGTCCCGCCCGACGCAACGCGCCGTAGGGGGCGGATCATGCTCAACGATGCAATAACCGCCTTCGTCACGCTCTTCGTGGTGGTCGACCCGATCGGCCTCGCGCCGCTCTTCGTCGCGCTGACCCAGGGCGCCAGCGCCGCCGAGCGCCGGCGCATCGGCATGATCGCCGTGGCAGTCGCCGCCGGCATCCTCACCCTGTTCGGACTGGCCGGCGAGGCGGCGCTCGGCTTTCTCGGCATCTCCATGCCGGCGTTCCGCATCTCGGGCGGGCTGCTCCTGTTCCTGATCGCGCTGGAGATGGTGTTCGAGCGCCGCACCCAGCGCCGCGAGCGGCAGGGCGAGGACGAGCGCGGGCCGGCGCACGACCCGTCCGTGTTCCCGCTGGCCACGCCGCTGCTCGCCGGGCCGGGCGCCATCGCCACCCTGATCCTGCTGCTCGGGCGCCACCAGGGCGACCTCGCCGCCCAGGCGATGGTGTTCGCCGTGCTCTACGCGCTGCTGCTGCTGGCGCTGGTGATGTTCTTTCTCGGCGGGGTGATCGAGCGGATCCTGCGCCGCACCGGGGTGCTGGTGGTCAGCCGCGTGCTCGGCATGATCCTCGCCGCCCTCGCGGTGCAGTTCGTGCTCGACGGTCTGGCCGATTTCGGCCTGCTGGCGCCGCGCTGAGACGGTGTGCCGAGGCGGGGCGCAGAGGCGGGGCGCCGGACCGGCTTGCGGCGCGGCGCCGCCAGCGCCATGCTCGGCCGCCGACCCGCAAGCGGAGCCGCCGATGCTGCCCGACGACCCCGACGCCCAGGCCCGCTTCTTCTACCTCGCCCTGCTCGGCATCGTGCTGGCCGCGGGGCTCGTGCATTTCTACCGCGCCCGGCTCGGCACGGCATTGCAGCACGCGGCGATCTGGGGGCTGATCCTCCTCGGCCTCGTGGCCGCCTACGGCTTCAGCGACGAGATCGCCTCGCAGCTCTTCCCCGACCGGGCGAGGCCGGCGGGCGAGCAGGCCGTGACGCTGCGCCGCGCCGGCGACGGGCACTTCTACGCCCGGGCCCGGGTGAACGGCACCGAGATACGCTTCCTCGTCGATACCGGCGCCAGCAGCGTGGTGCTCAGCCGCGCCGACGCCGCCCGCATCGGCCTCGACCCCGAGAGCCTCAGCTACACGGTGCCCGCGCACACCGCCAACGGCACGGTGATGGGCGCGCCGGTACAGCTCGAGCGCGTCGAACTCGGCGGCGTCGCCGCCAGCGGAGTCCGCGCCATGGTCAACGCCGGCGAGATGCGCACCTCGCTGCTCGGCATGTCCTATCTCGGCGGCTTCAGCCGGCTGAGCGTCGAGGGCGACACGCTTCGCCTCACCCGCTGAGGGCCGGCGTCCGGCTAGGAAAAGGGGCCCCTCGAGGCCCCTTCGCGAGACGACCGGCGCACGCCGCGATCACTGCGGCAGCGACGGGTCCCCCCCGCTGGTCGTGGTGGTGGCGGTTGTGGTGGTGGTGGTCGTCGTCGTCGTCGTCGTCGTGTCGTCCGTGCCGGACAGCGCGCCGAGCATCGCACTGCCGAGCGTGTTCGACGGGTCGAGGCCCGAGTTGTTGACGTCGATCTGCTCGTCGTTCAGGCTCTGGTTCGCGAGCCCGCCACCGTGCTCGTCGGCACCGGCCGAGCCGGCGGCCGCCGCGAAGGCCAGCAATGCTGCCGCGAGGAACCCAGGCAACTTCATCTCTACGCCTCCCAAACCACCTTCGCCACGTCCATCTTCGCACCGTCAACGGGCACCCTGCACATCCGGCCCCTGCAGACCGGCCCATTCGGCCGTGCACTCGGCGCGGCGTCATTTCTGCGCCGCCAGCCACGCCATTACGTTAATCAGATGATAGCGCAATTGCACCGCGCAAGCAAAGACGGAGCAAAAACCCGCCAAAGGCCCCGCGAAAACGCCTCTCGCCACCCGGGCGCCGCGCCGGTGCCGTGTTAACCCCTTGGCCGGCCTGCCGAACTGCGCAAGCCGAGCTGGTCGGCGAGAACCTTGGGGCGGACCTCCTCGACGGCCCCCGGTGCGAGGTCGCCGAGCTGGAACGGCCCGTAGCTGATTCGGATCAGCCGGTTCACCACCAGCCCGACCGCCTCGAGGGCCCGGCGCACCTCGCGGTTCCTGCCCTCGCGCAGGCCCAGCGTCAGCCAGGCGTTCGCGCCCTGCTGGCGGTCGATGGCGACGCTGATCGGCTGGAACCGCTCGCCGGCCACCGTGATGCCGCGGCGCAAGGGCGCCAGCGTCTGCTCGGTGGGTGAGCCGTGCACCCGCACCCGGTATTTCCTGAGCCAGCCCGTCGAGGGCAGCTCGAGACGGCGCTTGATCCCGCCGTCATTGGTCAGCAGCAGGAGCCCCTCGGAGTTCAGGTCGAGCCGGCCGATCGTCAGGACCCGGGGAAGGTCCTCGGGCAGCCGGTCGAAGATGGTCGCGCGCCCCTTCTCGTCCCTGGTGGTGGTCACCAGCCCCGCCGGCTTGTGGTAGCGCCACAGCCTGGGCGGCTCGGCCGCCTGCAGGGGCTTGCCGTCCACGGAGATCCGGTCGCCGGGGCCGACGTTCAACGCCGGGCTCGCCAGCACCCGCCCGTTCACGCTGACCCGTCCCGCCTCGATCATCCGCTCGGCCTCGCGGCGCGAGGCCACGCCGGCCCGCGCCAGCCGCTTGGCGATGCGCTCGCCCGGGGAGGTCGTGTTACCGGTGGCCGTGTCCCCGCCGCCCGTGGCCCCGCTGCCCTTGTCGTCGGTGGTTCGCTTCATCGCCCCCCTCTAGCGCGGCCGGCGCCCGGGCGGAAGGGCTTGCCGCCGGGCCGCGCCGCGCGATAGTTGGCGGATGCCGCGCTTCACCTCCCAGATGGCCCGCGCGCTGGCCGAGGCCCGCGCCGCCGCCGCGCGCGGCGAGAGCCCGGTCGGCGCCGTCGTGGTGCAGGGCGACGCGCTGATCGCCGCCGACGGCAACCGCGTGCGCGAGCGCGCCGACCCCACGGCGCACGCCGAGATCCTGGTGCTGCGCGAGGCCGCGCGCCGGCTGGGCTCCGAGCGGCTTGTCGCCTGCGACCTCTACGTCACGCTGGAGCCCTGCGCGATGTGCGCCGGCGCCATCGGCCTCGCCCGCATCCGCCGGCTCTACTACGGCGCGCCGGACCCCAAGGGGGGCGGCGTCGCGCATGGCGCCCGCGTCTTCGCGCATCCCACCTGCCACCATGCACCGGAGGTCTACGGCGGCATCGCCGAGGCCGCGTGCGCCGCCCTGCTGCGCGCCTTCTTTCGCGAACGCCGGGACCGGGCGGGGGATTGAACGGGGGATTGAACGGGGGATTGAGCGGGGCGCGCGGCCGGCATAGCGTGCAGCGATGGAGCGCATCGAGACCGACATCCTCGTGGCGGGCGGCGGCATCGCCGGGCTCGCCGCCACGGCGCGGCTCGCCGCGGCGGGCTGGCGCGTCACCTGCGTCGACCCGGCGCCGGGAGAGGGCCAGTCGGCGAGCCCTCCCGCCGACCCGCCCGCCGACCAGCCAACCGACCCGCCCGCCGACCTGCGCACCACCGCCTTCCTGCTGCCCGCGGTCGAGACGCTGGAGCGCGCCGGCGCCTGGGCGGCGATGGCGCCGCATGCCGCGCCGCTGCGCACCATGCGCCTGGTCGACGCCGGCGGCCGCGCGCGGGCGGCCCGGGAGGTCGCCGACTTCGCCGCCCGCGAGATCATGGACCGCCCGTTCGGCTGGAACGTGCCCAACGCCGCGATCCGGGCGGCGCTCATGGCCCGCCTCGCCGGGCTTGCCGCGGCGCGGCTGATCCCCGGCGCCCGGGTCGAGCGGCTGCTGCCCCGCACCGCGCAGGCGGTGGCCTGGCTCTCGGACGGCCGCCAGCTCCGCGCCCGGCTCGTGGTGGCGGCGGATGGCCGCGACTCGCAGCTCCGCGCGCAGGCCGGCATCCCGGCCCGCCGCTGGCACTATGGCCAGAAGGCGCTGGTATTGTGCGTCACCCACGACCGGCCGCACGGCGGCGTCTCGACCGAGATCCACCGCAGCGGCGGCCCGCTGACACTGGTGCCGATGCCCGACCGGGCGGGCCGGCCCTCGTCCTCGGTGGTGTGGATGACCCCCGGCCCGCGCGCCGCGCGCCTCGCCGGGCTCGACGACGCCGCGCTGGCCGCCGAGCTGACCGCCGAGACGCTGGGCCTGTTCGGCCCGCTTGCGATCGCCGGGCCGCGCGCGGTCTGGCCGATCATCGGCCAGCTCGCGCTGCGGCTGACGGGCGAGCGCCTGGCGCTGATCGCCGAGGCCGCCCACGTGGTCCCGCCGATCGGCGCGCAGGGCCTCAACATGAGCCTCGCCGACGTCGAGACCCTGGCGGGCCTCGTGGCGCAGGCCCCCGATCCCGGCGCGCCGGCGCTGCTCGCCGCCTATCAGCGCCGCCGCTGGCCCGAGACGGCGGCGCGCGCCGCCGGCATCGATCTCCTGAACCGCGCCGCCCGGGCCGAGGCCCAGCCCCTGCGCGACCTGCGCCGGCTCGGCCTCAGGGCGATCCACGACCTCGCCCCGCTGCGGCGCCTGGCGATGCGGCTGGGCCTCGGCGCGGGCTGAAGCCACCGCCGCTCGCAGGGCGCCGCGTGGTGCGTCGCTCCGGGGCCGAAAGTGCCGATCGCCAAGGCTTGGCGCGGTGGCGCGATCATGCCAGCATCGGCGCTTTCCGAGTTCGCGGCCGATAGCGCACCGGCTTGGACGACATCCGCAGGAAGCAATCGAATGGCCGACTTCGAAAAACTGAAGCGCACGATCAAGGTCTGCATGTTCGACCAGTACGGCACGGTCGTCGACATGCAGGGCGGGCTCAGCAAGACCGCCGCGCCCTTTCTCGAATCGAAGGGCTCGGACATCGACCCGCACCGCTTCGTCACCTGGTGGCGCCGGACGCATTTCGAGAACTCGATGATCGACGCCTTGCTGCATCGGGCGCACACCTCCTATCGCGAGATCGGCCACATGTCGGTGGCCCATGTGCTCGACCGGGCCGGGATCGCCTACACGATGGACGAGGTGCGGTCCCTGGTGGCCGAGATCGAGAGGCTGCCATGCTTCCCCGAGGTGCCGGCGGCGCTGGCCCGACTGCAGGAGCGGTACAGGCTGGTCGTGCTCTCGAACGGCGATCCGGACATGCTGGAAGCCGCGAGGGCCTGGCACGGGGTTCCATTCGACACGCTGATCTCGGTGGCCGAGGCGGGCACGTTCAAGCCGCACAGGGCGGCCTATCTCAAGGCCGCCGAGATCTGCGGGGTCGGGACCGCCGAGGTCCTCTTCGTCGCCAATCACACCTTCGACTGCATCGGAGCGAAGGCGGCGGGGATGCGCACCGCCTTCATCGACCGCCGGCAGCGCCCCTTCGAGCGCACGCCGTATCAGCCGGACATGACCTTTCGCACCATGTCCGAGCTCGCACACGCAATGGCCTGATCCGCGCACCTGGTCTTTGGGGCACACTGGCAGGTCATGGTCCAGTTTCGGGGATGTCGGCAATTTGCAGCGCCGCGGTCCGACGCTGCCGGGGTCAGGACAAAGCGTGAGCTCGCAACGCGTTGATGGTCACGGGGCTCTCCGAGGTCCCCGTTCTCGTCGTCTGACATGCGGGGTCTGTCATATGCTGGCGTCCGGGGCGCACGCCCTTTCCCGGAAATGAACCCGGACTTACCATTGGGGCGAGGGTCCGAGAGGGTCCGAGAGGGTCCGAGAGGGTCAACGAGCGTCAGCGAGGGCGGGTGATGCACGCAATCCGGGAGGGAGGGGTCACGTGAAGGCGGCATTTTCGGCAGGCCGCAACGCGGCCGCCGCGGTCTTGCTGGCGCTGGCGCTCTCGGCCTGCTCGAATGGGCATTCGGGTCCGTCGGGTCCCTCTTGGGGTGCGAACGCGAGCTTCGCGCCGGGCTGGCACCGGCTCGGCGTCGCGGTGGTGAGGGCGGCGGCCGATCCCTTTACCTGGGCACCCGCCGCGGGTGCCGCGATCCTCCAGGCGGGCAATCTGGACAACGACATCGCCGCGTGGGCAAACGAGAAGACGCCCGTGTTCGGCGGCCGCAGGACCGCCCGATCCGCCAGCGACTGGCTACGCACAACGAGCCTTGCCCTCTATGCCGGGACCGGGCTCGCGGCGCCGGTGGCGCCGGGCGAGGACTGGCTCGGCGCGAAAGCCGGGGGCTTCGCGGCCGGCGGTGCGGCGATCGCGGCGACGGCCGCGGCAACCGGGCTGCTGAAGGAGGCCGTCGGGCGCGAGCGCCCGCTCGGACAGGACGATGCCAGCTTCCCGTCCCGCCACGCCGCACTGGCTGCCGTCGGCGCCCGGTTGAGCCGGGAGACGTTGCGCCACTACGATCTCGCGCCCGGCGCGCGCATCGCCAGCGATGCCGGCCTCGCCGGCCTCGCCCTGATGACCGGCTGGGCGCGCGTCGAGGCGGGAATGCACCACCCGGCCGATGTGCTGGCCGGCGCCGCCATCGGCAACTTCCTCGCCGTTCTGGCGAGCGAGGCCCTGCTGCGCCCGGCGCAGCGGGACACGGTCGCCCTCCACGTCCATCCGGTCGGCGAGGGATGGAGGGTGCATGCCGCGCTCGCCTTCTGATGCCAGTGCCCCAATACGCCGGCTCACCGTCGCCACCCGCCGTCGCCCGGCGTGACCTGGGGTCCGGTCACCGAGCCTTGGTATTGCCGCGATTTCCGCGCTATGGGTCTAGATTCCGCCGAGCGCGCGCGGTTTGACCCGATTGGCCCAGTAGCGCAGGCGGGACCTGGTCCCCGAGGTGAGGTCGGTGCGCCTGACCACGCGCAAGGCGTCGTCGAGCTCGTAGCAGCGGGGGATGGCCGTTGCGATGCGGAATGCCGCGCTGCTGTCGTCATCCAGGCCCTCCAGGATCCGGGCGAGCGCGCGAATCGAGCTTGTGTGCGCAACCACGAGAACGCACTTCCCGGCCGTCAGCGCCGGAGCCAGCAGCTCGGACCACGCCGGGCTGACGCGCTCCACCGCATCCCGGAGACTCTCGCCGCGCGGCTGGCGGCTCGGGGGCACATCGGCAAACCTTTCCCGCTGCTCGAGGTAGCGCGGATCGTCGGTCTCGAGCAGCGGCGGACGCGCATCGTAGGACCGGCGCCAGGCGACCACATTGGCGTTGCCGTATCGGTGGATCATCGCCGTTCGATTCTCGCCCTGCAGGGCGCCGTAATGCCGCTCGTTCATGCGCCAGTCATGCACGATGACCGACTCCGCGAGGCCGAGCGCCGCCGCGATCGGGGCCAGGCTCTGCCTGGCGCGGATCAGGCGCGAGGTCAGGCAAAGATCGAACGCGATCCCGAGGCTCCCGAGCGTCCGGGCGGCGCGCTCGGCATCCGCCCGACCGGCGGCGCTCAGCGGCGTGTCGTCCCAGCCGGCGAAACGGTTTTCCTCCCCCGCGACCGTGGCGCCGTGACGTATCAGGACGAGTTTCGGCATGGCCTGCCATATGCGTGATTTCCGGCGCAACGTAAATGCCAAGGAGCGGAGACCGGACGGAAATCCGGGACACCCGGGGAGCCGACCGGGGAGCCGACCGGGGAGCCGGCCATTCGGCTCGCCGGCCACGGGTGGCCTGGCGACGCATCGGGACCGGTCTTGGCATGGCGCGCGATTTCTGTGATGTTGCGGTGCGGATTGTGGCTTTGCGCCGAGAAAGCACAATCTTTTATCGCACATTGAGATGACGCCGGGCTCAAGCATGCCGGACCATGATCACCCGCAACGAACGCTGTCCGCCGATCCGGGTCACGCGCCCGTTGCATGGCTCCTGACCGACGACCGGCCGGGGCACCGGACGCAGGTGCTTGGACTTGCCCGGCTGCTGGGCTGCCCGGCGGTCGAGAAGCGGCTTGCGTTCGGCCCGCTCAACCGGCTGCCCAACCCCTTGCTCGGCGACACGCTGCTCTCCCTCGACCGGGCGAGAAGCGATCCGCTGTCCCCGCCCTACCCGGATCTGCTCATCGGCATGGGGCGGCGCGTGGTTCCCGTGGCGCGCTGGATCAAGCGCCGAAGCGGCGGGCGGTGCCGCATCGTCCTGTTGGGGCGCAAGGCGGCGAGCGACCCGCGCATGGTCGATCTGGCGGTCGCCTGCGCCCATTTCCGGCTTCTGCCGCACGACCGGATGGTGGAGCTGGCCGTGCCACTGACCCAGATCGACGGCGCGGCGCTGGACGCGGCGCGCGCGGCACACGGCGATCCGCTGGCCGCGCTCGCGCGGCCGCGCGTGCTGCTGCTGGCCGGCGGGCCCACGGCGCAGCACCGGCTCGAGCCCGGTTTCGCCGGCCGCATGGCAAGCGACGTGGCAGGCGCTGCCGCCGCACTCGGAGGCGCGCTCGCCATCGTCACCAGCCGGCGCACGCCGGCCGCCGCGGTGGCCGCGATGCGCGAGGCTGCGCCGGAGGCGCTCGTGCACGCGTGGCGTGCGGACCGCTCCGAGAACCCCTACCTGGCCTACCTGGCCGCCGCCGACCTGATCGTCGTCACCGGCGAGAGCGAGTCCATGCTGGCCGAGGCGGTTGCCGCCGACCGCCCCGTCACCATCTATCCGCTTGTGCCAAGGCCCGAATCCCTCAAGCACAAGCTGGCCGGGCAACTGCGGCGCGGCGCCGGTGGCCGGGGGGTGTGGGCGTCCCTTTGCCGGGCGCTGCTGTCGGGCGGCTGGATCGCGCCGCCGCGCGACCTCGCGCTGATGCATTCCCTGATGGTTGCACGCGGACAGGCGCGCCTGTTCGATGACGGGCTGAACACCGAGCCGCCTCGCGCGCCGTCGGCGGACGGTCGCCTGGCGGAGCGGATCCTGGCGCTTGTCGGGCGCACGCCGGAGGCCGTGCCATGATGATGCGGCGCTGGATCGGCAAGCGCCTCGGTCTGCCCGAAGGCCATCCGGAACGGACGCTGTGGCTGATCGGCGAGACCTTCGAGGCGTTCGAGGCGGTGGCCCCGGCAATCGCCGAGATCCGCAGGCGGTACGTGCGAACGGAGATCCTGCTGTCGGCGGGCGACGCGGGGCTGCGGGCGCGGCTCGCGGCACGCTTTACCGGCTGTCTGGTGCTGCCCCGGCCGGCCGGTTTCGCGCCGCTCGTGCACATGTTCGTGCGGGACCGGAACGTCCGCGTCACGGTGTTCCTGGAGCCCGCCGGGACACCGTCCTACGCCCTCCTGGGCACCCTGCGGCGCATGGCGATCGCCACGGTGGCCACGACCGGAGGCGACAGTCCGGCGCTCGCGCCCGGCCGGCCGCTGGCGCAGGCCTGCGAGGCGATCGTCGAGATCGACGAGCGTGCCCTTGACGGGGACGCGCAGGGTCCCCGCGGTCAGCGGCTCCCGGCGGCCCGGCTTGCCGACCTGCTGGGCGCCCTCCTGGCGCGCGACCTCAAGCCGCTGCGGCGTGTCGCGCTGGTGCCGCGCAGTCTGGGGGGATTGCTTTTGAAGCTCGACGAGCACCCGCGCTGGAAGCGCCTGATCGCCTGGCGCGTGCGGCGCTACACAACGATCGCACAGCTGCGCGACGAGCTGGGGACGCCGGGCACCATCCTGTGCCTGGGCAACGGGCCCTCGTCGGAGGGCCCGGCACTCGACGCGATGGCGTACGATGCGCTGTTCCGGGTCAATCACTCGTGGCTCGCGAGGGGCAGGTTCACCCGGCCGGATGTGGTGTTCACGGGCGGCAAGTCGACGATGCGGGCCCTGGCCGAGCCGATCCTCGGGGTTCAGACGCGATACGCCGAGGAGCGCTGCGCCGAGATCCGGGCGCTGGCGCGCTCGAGAAGACCCGCCCGCTTCTTCAGCGCCAACGTGCTGTGCCCCGAGATCCGCGCCTTTCCGTGGGGCGTCCTGCGCCCGACCAACGGGGCCTCGATGATGGCCGTGGCCGTGGCCCTGCAACCCGCGCGGCTGATCGTCGCGGGGATCGACCTGTTTCAGCACGCGGCCGGCAGCTACCCCGGTGACACGTCGACGCCCAATGCCTATTCGCCGGGACACAGCCGCGAGACGGAGCTGGCCTTCCTGCTGAATATGCTTTCGAATTATCGCGGCGAGCTGGTGATCGTCGGCGAGGTGCTGCAGGCGGAATGGGAGAAGTTCAGGGGCGCGGCACCGCGCCGGCGGGAGATTTCGTGATCTGGAAATCGCGCATCGGATGTCGTAGGTGATACGCCGCATCGCGGAGCATGGCGCGAGACTGCGCAGGAGGACGCCCGGCGACCGGGCGTGAGGCAGCATGGCGGACAAGTTCAAGAAGGAATCCCAGTTCAAGACGCGCTGGCATCATCGCAGGTTTGCCTACTGGTTTCGCAAGGACCGTGAGCGCCCCGACGGCTTGCGCGAGACCCCTGAGGTCGTGCGCCTGGACGTCGAGCCGGGCGTCACCCCCGGCGAAAGGCCGCCCGTGCGGATCTTCCTGGGAACCGAGCCGAGCCAGTACCGGCCGGAGCGGGTGTTCATCTGGGCGATCAAGCAGGTGCGCGACCCGTCGCGCGTCTACGAGATCCACATGATGAAGGACCTGAAGGGTTTCGACCGGACCGGCTGGAAGACCGGTTTCACCAATTATCGCTATGCGATCCCGACGCTGGCGGGCGGCAAGGGCCGTGCCATCTTCAATGACGTCGACCAGGTCTACCTGTCGGATCCGGCGGAGCTGTTCGACATGGAGATGAACGGCGCCGGGATCCTCGGGGTCACCGAGCGCGAAACCTCGGTGATGCTGATCGACTGCGAGAAGATGATCCAGTTCTGGTCGATCGAGGACGCCAGGGCGGGCAAGAAGCACAGTCATTTCCGCGAGATCACCCACAAGAACAAGCTGTGGGGCAAGCTGCCCGGAGAGTGGAACGCCCGCGACGAGGAATTCGTCCCGGGGCAGTCCAAGTGCTTCCACTTCACGACACTGCAGACCCAGCCATGGCAGCCGTTCCCGGACCAGCTTCGCTACGCGCCGCACCCCGACGGCGAGGTGTGGTTCGCGCTGGAGCGCGCGGCCGACGAGGCGCGGTTCACCCCCTTTACCAAGGAGCGGCCGAGCCGGCGCTTCGCCGAGATGCTCGAGCTGAACCGGCGCATGCACGATCAGGGTGCGGCCGAGCTCGACCTGTCGGCGCAGGAGACCTTCGACGGGCATAGCCTCGAGAAGCACGAAAGCGAGATCGCCAAGCTGATCGCCGATACCGGTGCGAAGAGCCTGCTCGACTACGGTGCGGGCAAGGCCAGCCGCTACGCGGCGCTCCCCGGCGAAGGCGAGAGCGGCCGCGTGAAGGCGCATCCGAAGTGGCCGGGTGTCACGGTCACCTGCTACGATCCGGGCTACGCGCCGTTCGCCGAGCCGGTCGAGGGCCGGTTCGACGGCGTGATCTCGACCGACGTGCTGGAGCACATCCCGGACGACGACATCGGCTGGGTGCTGGACGAGATGTTCGCGGCCGCCGACAAGTTCGTCTACGCGGTGGCCGCGTGCTACCCGGCGCGCAAGACCCTGCCCAACGGGGAGAACGCGCATTGCACCGTGCTGCCCCCCGCGTGGTGGAAGCTGCAGATGCAGATGGCGGCCCGGCGCAACCCCGGCGTCCACTGGGTTCTGTGCGCCGTGGAGAAGACGGGCACGGGCAAGACGCGCCGCATGTTCAGCGGCGCCGGCAAGCTGGGCGAGGCCGCGTGATCCGATGCTGCACTACGATCATATCGCGTTCGACTACGAGCCGTTTCCCATCGGAATGGCCCGGCCGGCGCTGGACGCCTCGGCATACCGGGAGCTGGTGGAGACTTTCCCGCCCATCGAACTGTTCGAGTTCAAGCCGGCGAAGGGCGGGAAATATTCGCTCTCGCAGGTGAACAACGGGGCGAACTACCGGCGCTTCATCGCCGGGTCCGAGCCGTGGCGCAGGTTTCACGCCTACATCAAGTCCCCGGCCTTCATCGACGATGCGCTTGGCATGCTGAAGGCGCACAACCTGGACCTCGGCTATCCCCCGCCGGGCATCGGCGAGCAGGTCTACCTGAAACTGCGCGCCCTGAAGCGCGGCAATCCGGTCCCCCACTTCCCCAGGCTGAAGGCGCGCTTCGAGTTCTCGGCCATGCCGGTGACGGGGGGCAACATCCTGCCGCACACGGATCATCCGAAGAAGGTGATCACCATGGTGATCCCGATGCTGCCCGAGGACGCGTGGGACGACGCCTGGGGCGGCGGCACGGCCATGGTCTGGCCAAAGGACAAGACCCGGATCTTCAACCGCGTCAATGGCTACCTGAACTTCGACGAGGTCGAGCCGATCAAGACCTTCCCGTTCGAGCCCAACCAGTGCCTGGTGTTCATCAAGACCAACAACTCCTGGCACGCCGTCTTTCCGATGACCGGCAACGACCCGAAGATCCTGCGCAAGACCCTGACGATCAACGTCGAGAGCAGCTAGAGCCGTTGCGGTGCTTCCTGAATCACCGAAACGGCTTTGCCACGTTGAGTCACCGCGATTTCCGAGCCGCGAAGTGTGTCCACTTCGCTCGAAATCGCTCTACCGGCGCGGGTGGCGTCCGGATCGGCCGTACCCGCGACCGCCGAACTTCCCCGGCGCCGGATTCGCGGATAAACCGGGGCGCGAGCTCCGCAATCAGGGATGCCATGATGCTACGGCAGGTCGTTGATCGGATCGGCACGCTGCTGATTGGGCGGGACCGCTATCGCCGCCGCCAGTACAAGCGCGCGAAGCGAATTGCCAGCAGATACGGCTACGAGATCTACAAGGCGCACCTGATCTGGCAGGGCGACGAGGACTACCTCGCGGCACGGGACCTGGCCGCGCGCCGCGGCATCGTCGGGATCCCGCACGACCGCTGCTACACGCTGCTGGAACTGGCGCGTCAGCTGCGCGACGTCCCCGGGCATTTTGCCGAGTGCGGGTCGCGCCACGGCAAGTCGTCGCTGTTCCTGCTGACCGGCCTGGGGGCCGACAGCGACAAGACCCTGCATATCTTCGATTCGTTCGACGGGCTGTCCAGCCCCGGCGTCAACGACCGGGACGCGGCGGGCGCGATGCACTGGGCGCATCGCGACCTCGCCGTCCCGGAGGAAATCGTGCGCCGCAACCTCGAGGGCTATGGCGACCGGCTGGACGTGCACAAGGGCTGGATCCCCGAGCGCTTTCACGAGGTCGAGGACGAGCGTTTCGCGCTGGTCCACATCGACGTCGATCTCTACGAGCCGACCCGCGACGCGGTCGCGTTCTTCTATCCCCGGGTCAGCCCGGGCGGCATGATCGTCTGCGACGACTACGGATCCGCGCTGTGCCCCGGCGCCAAGCGCGCGATCGACGAGTTCTTCGCCGACAAGCC